>JAHEMW010000022.1 GCA_024643505.1 Demequinaceae bacterium | reverse complement strand
GACGGCACGGGCACCGGTGGAACTGGCGGAACGGGCACTGGCGGCACGGGTGGCACTGGCGGAACGGGTGGCACTGGCGGCACCGGAAGCGGCAGCGCCTCGCTCTCTATCGCGCGCGCCCCGCTCAACTTCCTCGCGATCTCGGCCCTGTCGCCTCATGTCGACATGACCTTGAGCAACACGGGAACCGCGAATGCAGATGCGCTGACGGCGTCGATCACGCTTCCTGCGGGCCTCGCGTTCTCGTCCCCCACAGGCGGAGCGGCCGCCTTCTCCGTGGTTCCGACGTCGCGCATCGCGGCATACCTGCTCTTTGCCTCGGATGGGCAGTTCACCGCGGGAGACTGGACGTGCGGAGTGAGCGGCAACCTCGCTACCGCGACATGTGAGCTCGCGTCGCTTGACGCAGGCGCGGACGCGGTTCTTTCACTCGACGTGGTCATCGCAAACGGGGCAAGTTTCGACGACTCCTCGTTCACAGATTTCGACGCGAGTGCTGGCGACGCGGCGGCGTCGTACTCCGTGTTGACTGGCGTGGTGACCTCGGAAGCCCCGCTCGACACAACCCACGTTGAAACCGGCCACGTCGCAGCCACGCAGATCGGGGCGCCGCTGATGGGTTGCAATAGCGCCTTGCGTGAGTGCCGAGGCGTCATGGAATACAACGGCAACAGCCCCTTGGCGACCTACAACAACGATGCGCAGTCCATGGTCGCGCTCAACGAAGCAGGAGGCGCACGCAACTCCGCCGTCTCCATGCTTGAGCTTCCCGCCGGGGCAACCGTCAAGTACGCGGCGTTGGATTGGTCGGCAAGTCGCGCTGCGGGGGACTCTTTCTCATCTGCGCAAGGCGTCGCACGCGTGAAGGCTCCCGGGGCGTCGGCATGGGTCGATGTGATCGCAGAATCAACGGTGGAGTCAGCCGCCTCAGACGGAAAAGTCGCCTACGTGTCGCGAGCCGACATCACCGACCTCGTAGTCGGCGCTGGAGCGGGGAACTGGAGCGTCGCGGACATCGCGCTCGCAGCCGCAGCGGGCACGAAGGGCCTCTATGGCGGGTTCGCGATCACGGTCGTGTACGAGGACGCGAGTCTGCCTGAGTCTGCGATCGCGGTGTTCGACGGCGGCGCGTGGATCGATGAAACGCACCACGCAGACTTCTCTTTCCGCACACCCGGCAACGCCACGGTGCGCGCCGGGTGGACGGCTTGGGAGGCCGACCGAGGTATCGACGGCGACGCCGCTGTCCTGGATGGCGTGGCGCTCACGCCGTACCACTGGAAGTCCGGGAATCTGTCAAGCGGGGCGCGGGACAACGCCGCAGATGCCACCGCGTTCGGTTCCGACTACGCGAACACACTGGGGGTCGACGCAAAGTCCTTCAGGAGCCAAACCGTCGGTTCGGGACTCCACACCTTCCGGGTGGAGTCTCCGAACGACGAGATTCTGCTGGGCACCGTCACCTTGACGTTGACATCAGCCGCCGGGTAGCCGGGTTACGGACAACTCCGCTAAGCGACGACGGTGCGCGCTGCCCGCGGGCGAACGACGAGCCACAGCGCCACGTGAGCGACGGCGAGTGCAGCCACCATCAGGATGGCCATTGACCGCGTCGAAACGCCCAAGCTAAACGCGAGTGGCACGAGCGTGCCCGCGACACCGAAGTTCATCACGCCAATGAGGGATGCCGCGGTGCCGGCCTCTGAGCCGTGGCCCATCAACGCCATCGTCTGAACCGTCGGAAAGACGAGCCCAACCGGCGCGACGACAAAGAACAGCGGAATCAGAATGCCCATCAGCCCAAGGCCGAGCTCAGCGCAGATGAGCAGCGCTACGGCGCCGACGGACATGACGCTCAGGCCGAAAGTCATCACCGCGCGCGGCGGCCTGCGGCGCATGAGCCGCGAGGAGATCTGGGTGCAGGCGACGAGGCCGATGGAGTTGATGCCGAAAACCGCGCCGAATTGTTGTGCCGACAGTCCGTAGAGGTCTTGAAGGAGGAACGACGACGACGATAGGTACGAGAACAAGGCGGTGAAGGTCATCGCCCCTACGACGATCACACCGACAAACTCGAGATCCCCGAAGAGGACGCCGTAGCGACGAGACATCACGCCGGCGGACACCGCTCCGCGGCGCTCCGGAGGCAACG
The DNA here is from genome assembly GCA_024643505.1 of Demequinaceae bacterium. Lineage (GTDB taxonomy): Bacteria > Actinomycetota > Actinomycetes > Actinomycetales > Demequinaceae > Demequina. The sequence continues at coordinate 18,406 of JAHEMW010000022.1, read as the reverse complement.
TCTCCACCAGCATGAATCCGGCGACGATCATTGCCACCAGGCCATAGCCCGCAAGGACCAAGAAGATCTCGCGCCACTCGATGACGCGCAGGAGTTGCGATCCAATCACCGGGGCGAGCACCGGCGCGAGTCCCGTCACGAGCGCGAGTCGCGACATCATGCGGATCAAGCCCTGCCCGTCGAAGAGGTCGCGCACGACGGCCATCGCAACAACCGCACCTCCGGCCGCTCCGATCCCCTGGAGCACGCGCCCCACCATGATCCATTCGATCGATGGGGCCAACGCAACGCCGACGCTCGCGACGACGTGAAGTGCCACGGCAATGAGGAGCGGTCGGCGGCGCCCTACAGCGTCGCTGAGCGGACCTACGAGGAGCTGCCCGAGCCCGAATCCCACCATGGTGGCCGTGAGCGTCAGCTGGATCGCGGAGTCAGTTGCCGCGAGGTCGGCGGCGACCTCCGGAAAGGCCGGCAGGTAGAGGTCGATGGTAAAGGGACCAAGCGCAACGAGCGCACCGAGCAGGAGCACATAGGTGAGGCGCTCGCCCGCGCTCAGGGTTTGGCCGACAGGGCGAGCTGTTGTTCGACGCGCCGCGGTGGTGACGCTCATAGGCGTGCAGGACCTCCAAGTCCAAGGAAAGGGGCAGCCGACGCGCGCCATGGAAATGGGGATCAGCCTGGCGACGCCTTCGCCGCCATTGTCGTTAACGTTAACAGCCGGAGACTATTCCCGGAAGGGCAAGAACGTCCTAGGCACCGGGTCGCGCGCCATCGGGATCCCACACGACGTCAATCTGAGCAGCAGTTGCTTGGGCGAGTTCTCGGCCAGCCAGGCGGTCCACCAAGTGCAGCGCCATGTGCACGCCCGACGCGAGACCGGCGCTCGTGACTACGTTGCCAGTGTCGACCCAACGCACGTCGTCGACGACCGCGCCAATTCCCGGGTGTTCCCGCAGTTCCGGCACGTCCTCCCAGTGTGTTGTCGCACTCCGACCCGCGAGGATGCCGGCATCGGCAAGCAGAAAAGCTCCGGTACACACCGATGCGACGACCCGAGCCTCGCCGGCCAGCAGCGCCACCGCCTCGGGAAGGCCCTTGACGACGCGAGATGCGGCCACGTCGATCGTGCCGGGGATGATCGCGACATCGATGTCGCCCAATTCCGTGACCGGCACGGTGCCCGCGACCGTCATCCCGCCGAACGCCGTCACGGGCGCGCCATCGACCGAGGCAAGTGAGACGCGAAAACTGGCCGCGCGGCCGACGCGCTCATCGAGCCTCGCCGCGGTAAGGAACACTTCGTACGGTCCGCCTGCGTCGATGAGATCGAACTGCGGGAAGAGCAGGATCACGACATGGCGGGCGGTCATGTGTGGACGCTAGCAGGCGTGGCCCGCGCGGTGCTCCGCGGCTGGGTAGCCGCGGAGCACCGCGTCAGTCAGCGCGACGTGGCTTGCGCGTTCACCTCGTAGGAGGTGTTGGTCGCCTCGAAGAAGTTCACGAGCTGCAATGTGTCGTTAGCGGTTGCCATCCACTTGGCGGGGTTGGACACGTTGTAGTGGGCTTCGAAGCCCAGCTCTTCAAGCCTCCGGTCGGCGAGGTACTTCACGTACTGGTTCACGTAATCCGCGTTGAGACCCAGGATTCCTGTCGGCAGGAGGTCGCGGTTGTACTGCTCCTCCATCGCCACGGCACCGAGAATCATTTGACGAATCTCCTCGGCGAACTCGGGGTCTTGAAGGTCCTCGTTCTCTTCGAGCACGGTGAGGATGAGGTTGATGCCGAATTGGAGGTGCAGCGACTCGTCGCGGATGATCCAATCCATCAGGGAACCGAAGTTGCGCAAGAGGTTGCGCTGGCGGAAGCTCAGCGCGACCATGAAGCCCGAGTAGAACCAGATTCCCTCGAGGATGATGTTGTACGCAATCAGGTTGCGGACGAAGTCCTTCTTGCCCTCCGTAGTCGTGATGTCAAGCGTCTGCTCCGTCATGCGACGAATGAAGTTGACCTCAAACTCCTCCTTGGCGCGCATAGACGGCACGTCGACGTGGGAGTCGTAGGCCGCCTCGCGGTCGATCGGGAACGTCTCCAGCACGTACTCGAACGACATGCAGTGGTTCGCCTCTTCCCACATCTGCTTCGCGAGGTACAAGTGGCCCTCGGGTGCATTGATGTAGGGGTACACACCGAAAGCGAGGGCCTTGTTGACGAGCAGCTCGTTGGGGTTGAAGTAGGACATGAGGAACGTGACAGCGTGCTTTTCCTCGTCAGTCATCTTCTTGAAATCCGCAAGGTCTTCGCCAAGCTGGATTTCATTGGGGAACCACGTGTTTGCCACGGCCTGGTTGTAAAGGTCGTACGCCCAGGGGTACGTGATTGGCTTGAGCAGCAGGCCGTCCTGAATACCTGTTCCCAAAATTCCCATGGTGTTCTCCTTGTTCGCTTAGCGTGCTACTGGCAGGACTCGCACTGGAGCCGTTCCATCGGGTCAACAGGGCAAGCAACGCCGCCCACCATCTCAGTGTCGGCCGAAACGGCACTGCCCACCACCCCAAGGACCGTCGCGCCTTGCGGAGCGTAGACGGCCGAGCCGGACGGAGCGTCCTCGACGAAACTCGGAAGCGTCGTCGGTGGGACGTGGGGCTTGGCCACAGGGGCGGACGCAAACGCCTGTGCGGCCACGGCGGTCAACACAGCCGACGGGGCACGGGAGACGTCGGCAACGGGACGCGATGACAGCGGCACCGACAACCCGGCTTCTTGCTCAAGTTCGGGGGTCGCAGTGGCCGGCACAACCGCTTCCTCAGCGACAGCAACTGTTGCGACAGCCGCGCCGAATCCCTTGCGCACGGGAACCGAAGCCTCCTGTGCGCCAACCACGGCCCCTACTGAGGTCGTCGCGACGGCGCTTTCGGCAACATCGACGGCAGATGCGGGCTCGGCGACTGCGACGCCGGCAGCGGCACCGAATCCCTTGCGCTGACCGCCGAAGCCGCCGAAGCCGCGCTTAGCGCCTCCGCCCGTGGGGCCGGCGCTGCCGGACCGTCCAGTCGCCGACCCGGTCGAGTTGATCTTCTCTGTCTTGTTCACGCGAACCGTCGACTGCTCGGCGGTGTGGCGCGGCTTCATGTGGAGGTAGTAGGTGGTCTTCACGCCGCGCTCCCACGCAGCGGAGTACAGCTTCATCATTTCGTCGACATCGCGAGACTCGAGGTAGATGTTTCGGCTGATCGCCTGGTCGATCCACTTCTGTGCGCGGGCGGCGACCTCAATGAACGCGTACGGGGATAGCTGGAACGAGGTCTTGTAGACCTCCTTGAGGTGTTCGGGAACGCCATCGATCTGGCTCAGGTCGCCTTGCACCGCGAGGAGTTCATCCTTGACGTCTTCCCACATGCCGAGCTTCTTAAGGTCGTCAACGAGATTCCGGTTGACCTCAAGGAACTTCCCAGACGACGTGGCGCGCGAGAAGATCTGTGAGAACTGCGGGTCAAAACCGGGCGTTGTGCCCGCGACAAGTCCGATTGACGCGGTGGGGGCTACCGCCATCAACGTCGCGTTCCGGATGCCGCCCTTGACCTTCTCGCGGAGCACGTCCCAGTCCTGCAGCGCGGTGCGGTTGACGTCGATCTTGACGCCGCGGTCGGCTTCCGCCTCGGCGATAGTGTCGAACGGCACCTTGCCCTGAGACCACCCCGAGCCTTCGAAGTTTCGGTAGGAACCCCGCTCGCGCGCCAGGTCGGCGGACGCGTCAATCGCGTGGAAGGACACGAACTCAACAATCTCGTCGATCAGTTGGTACGACGCCTCAGATTCGTATGCGAGTCCAAGGCGCTCGGTGACGTCCGTGAATCCCATCACTCCAAGGCCGATCGCGCGGTTCTCGATATTCGCGTGCTCGGACTCGGGGACCGACGACAAGGTGATGTCCACGAGATTGTCGAGTTGACGCACGGCGAGCCGAACGGACTTCTCCATCCGCTTCCAGTCGATCGCGCCGTCAACGAGGTGGGTTGCGAGGTTCACCGAGGCGAGGTTGCACACCGCGATGTTTTCGCGGTCCTGCGGGAGGCAGATCTCCGTGCAGAGGTTGGAGAGGTGAATCGTCCCCGTGTTGGTGTTGAGCGCGCGGTTGTTGATCGTGTCCTTCCACGTCAGCCACGGGTGCGACGTGGTCTGCAGCATGATCAGGATCGACTTGTACTGCTCGCGCGCCTTCATCTTCTTGAACCGGTGCATCCTGCCCGATTCAGCGAGGGCGACGTAGTGCGCGTAGCGCGCCGAGAACTCCGAGCCGACCAACTCAACGAGGTCGGGGGTTTCGGCGGGGTCGAACAGATACCAGTCACCGTCCGCGGCGACGCGCTTCATGAACTCGTCAGAGATCCACACCGCAGTGTTCGCGGTGCGGGTGCGGCGATACGGGTCGCCGGAGTTCTGGCGCAGGTCGAGGAACTGGGAGAAGTCGAGGTGCCAGTTCTCCATGTAGAAGCACAGCGCGCCGAACTTCTTGCCGCCGCGCGACACTGCGCGCAGCGTGGAGTCGATCGTGTGCATGAAGGGGATCGGTCCGGTAGACGTCGTGTTGTTCGACCGAATCGGCGAACCCTCCGACCGCAACTTGGTCACCGACAGGCCGATGCCGCCAGTCCCCTTCGTCAGCCACATCACGTCGCGTACCGACTTGGCAATGTGCTCGATGTCGTCTTCCATCTGCATGACAAAGCAGTTCGACAGCTGCGGGTAGGACGTGCCGGCGTTCACGAGCGTTGAGCCCGCGGGGAGGTAGTCGAGGCTCGCGATCTTGTCGTAGAACTCGAGCGCCATCTCGGTTGGGTTTGCCTCGTTGAGCGCGAGGCCCATTGACACTCGCATCCAGAAATACTGGGGAACCTCAAGCGCCTTTCCGTGGCGGTCCGTGATCATGTAGCGGTTACGCATCGTGACCGTGCCGATGTACTTGAGGAGGTCGTCGCGAGTGTGGTCGAGCGCGGCCGCAAGGGCGTCGAGATCGAACAAGTGTGCGAGGCGGGTGTCAAGCAGGCCCTCTTCGACCGCGTCGCGGATATAGCCGGGGAAGCGCGCCTGGTGGAGAAGCGCGAGCTCGAGCTCGCTCTCATAACCGCCGAGGACGCGCTTGTAGATGACCTTGCGCAGGAGCCGTGCGGCGATGATGTCAAAGTTGGGGTCATCTTTGACGTTTTGAACTGCGACGCCGATGGCCGCCTCATCCAGTTGTTCGGTTGTGATGCCGTCGAACAACGTGATGCCGAGTTCCGTAGCGACCTGGGTCGTCATCGAGATCTGATCGGGAAGGCCATGCGCAGCGCGCTCAATCGCCTTGTTAATGCGATCGGCGTTGTAGGGCTCACGAGAGCCGTCGCGCTTAGTGACGTGAATGCCAGGCTTCGACGGCGCACTCGCCTCGTCGATGCTGACGTCGGCTGAGTTCTCGGTAATCGTCACGTTTTCCCCTTGCGTGTGATCGATGGTGGCGGCCGTGCGGCCCTCGACTGTGCTCCTTCGCACGAGGCGTGTCGAAGGCGGCGATACCCAAGCGGGCCGCGTCGGCGTCGACGTGAAGCGTGTTCCGAATGTAACTCGAATTACACCGGTGTGCAACTAGATATGGGGGTTGATTCTTCCGAAACCCCTAGATGTTGTGGTGCTGTGTATGAATCTGTGTACAACCATGTGGACAGGCGGCGTGTCGTGTGGACGACAGGCGCGCGCCTGTGAACACTGTGTGAGTTTCTTTTCCGCCATGTCCCCAGGCTCTCACCGAGGTCTGACAAAGCTAGACGAGGCCGTAGAGCCGATCCCCCGCGTCGCCAAGTCCCGGCACGATGTAGCCGGCGTCATTCAGACGCTCATCGACGCGGGCAACCACGACCGTGACGTCCGCACGATCGCCAACCGCGTCACGCACGTGGTCAATGCCCTCCGGCGCCGCGAGCAGGCAGACCGCCGTCACGTCTGTCGCGCCGCGCTCAAGCACGTACTCGATGGCGGCGACCAGCGACCCGCCAGTCGCAAGCATCGGGTCAAGGATGAATACCTGGCGTCCGGTGAGGTCGTCGGGCAATCGGTTCGCGTAGGTAATGGCTTCGAGCGTCGTCTCATCGCGCATGAGGCCAAGGAAGCCGACCTCCGCATTCGGAATCACGCGTTGCATGCCATCGAGCATTCCGAGTCCGGCTCGCAGAATCGGCACAATGATCGGGAGGGGCCGCGCTAGGCGCGTACCGACCGTCGACTCAAGCGGAGTGACGACCTCGTACGGCTCGACACGGACGCGCCGAGTCGCCTCATACGCGAGCAGCGTCACCAACTCGTCGACGAGCAGTCGAAAGGTCGGCGAGGGTGTTTCCCGATCCCGCAGCACAGTCACCTTGTGATCAATGAGCGGGTGATTGGCAATGTGCAACTCCACGCTCACCACGCTAGCGCGCCATCCCCCGGGTCAACGAACGGACCGACGCTAGCCTTGGCGCGTGGACGCATCTCGGGACGCAACGTGGGACGCTGCGATGGGCGTCGCGCTCGCGCTGGCCCGAGACGCCGGCGCCAACGGCGACGTGCCGGTCGGCGCGGTCGTGGTCAGGTCCGATGGCGAGATCGTGGGGCGTGGCGCGAACGTGAGGGAAGCATCGGGCGATCCCACCGGTCACGCGGAAGTGATCGCATTGCGCGACGCGGCGCGGCACCTCGGGAGGTGGCGCCTCGATGACTGCGCGCTCGTCGTCACCCTTGAGCCGTGCGCGATGTGCGCCGGCGCCGTGCTCGCCGCGCGCGTCCCCGTGCTCGTGCTCGGAGCGTGGGACGCGAAGGCAGGCGCGACCGGTTCGCAATGGGACTTGGTGAGAGATGCGCGCCTCAGCCCGAAGGTCGACGTGATTGCCGGGGTGCGCGCCGCCGAGTCCGCGTTGCTCCTCGCCGAGTTCTTCGCTGCCCGACGCTGACGGCCGGTTTGGTCACGACACTCCCGTACCGGTATTCTCGTCGGCGGTGACGTGTCCGAGCGGCCTAAGGAGCACGCCTCGAAAGCGTGTGTGGGGGTGACTCCACCGTGGGTTCAAATCCCACCGTCACCGCCACTGGCGCCATGAGCGAGGTGCGCGTGTGACGCCAACCCGATCTTCACTGGGGTACGTGCAACACTGAGGGCGCGCGCGAGCGGAGGCGACATGGTCAGCGGAAGCGTTGCCGCGGGATTCGAGCACGTTGCCGAGGTGTTCAGCGACGTACTCGCCGAGAGTCACGGGCACGGGGCGGGCCTGCACATCCGGCTCGACGGAACGCCGGTCGTCGATCTGTGGGGCGGTCACGCGCGTGAGGACGCGCCCTGGCACGCGAACACGCCGAGCGTGATCTTCTCGTGCACGAAGGGGCTCGTGAGCATTCTCATGGGCGAACTTGTGAAGGATGGGCGGCTCGAACTCGACGCGCCCATGAAGCTGTACTGGCCCGAGTTTTCGGGCGGTGGCAAAGACGCCGTCACCGTGCGCGCGATGCTCGCGCATCGCGCAGGACTGCCGTTCATTCGCCAGCCGCTCGAGAAGGCAGACATCGTGGATTGGGAACGCATGGTGAGCCTGCTTGAGGCGGAGTCTCCCCAATTCGAGCCCGACACCACGTATGCGTACCACGCGTTCACGTTCGGTTGGCTGGCAGGCGAACTCATCCGCCGCATCACCCGACAATCGGTCGGAACCTTCCTGCAGGAGCGAATTACCCGACCCTTGCACGCCGACGCGTGGATAGGCATGGATCCGACACGCGCTGCGGACGTCGCCACCGTGTACATGGACGGCGGCTACCCCGCGCCCGCGACGCCCGGCCCAGATGCGTCGGAAATGGAGCGTCTGGCAGTGCACGGTAGTCGTTTCGTCAACGCCTTGCCCGAACGATTCGCGGACCCCGGCGTTGGCTGGAACGACCCGGACATACGGCGCGCCGAACTACCTGGGGTCGGCGGCATCGCCTCCGCGCGCGCGCTGGGGACGATTTGGAGCGCAACGGTGTCCGACCGCGAGGCCGTTCGACTCCTCAGTCCGGACGTCATCGGCGACATGCGACGCGTACAAAGCATCGGTGCACCTGGACCCGGCGTTCCTCCGCCCTGGCCGCGCTGGGGAACGGGGTTCATGCTCAGCACCGTCGCCAGACCGTTCCTGTCTCCGACGTCGTTCGGGCACGACGGGTTTGGCGGTCAGGTGGCCTTTGCCGATGAAGACACGAGGCTGGGTTTCGGCTTTGTGACCAACGACCTGCAAACGGCACATGACGATCGCGCGATCCGCTTGGTCGACGCACTGAAACGCGTGATCGAGTAGCGCAGCTTCTCGGTGTGCGCTGGCTCGCTACACCGGTTCGGTGAGCCACATCGTCGCGTATGGCGGGAGCGTGATGCGCCCGTCGACGACCGGCAGGTTTCTTTCAGAAATGCGGTCGTAGGTGAGCGTCCAGCCGTGCCCAAGGATCTCCGACTCGTCCAAGGCAACGCTGACATCAGACACGTTGTAGACCTGGACAAGATCTCCGGCCGGGTGGCGCCGTACGCAGCACACGACCGAGGGGTGGCTCGTCGTATAAATGCGGGTCGGAACGGAGGCGTGCAGCGACTCAAGCGACTTGCGCACTTGAACGAGTCGGTGAATGCCGCTGTAGACCCGGCCAGGATCAGTGAGCGGCTTCGAACGGTCAGTTGCGACATCCCAGGGCATCGCGGGGCGATGCGCCCACCGATTGTCGTCAGCGTGCTCAGGCACAGTGGCGTACGACTCGTCATTGAGCAGCCCAAGCTCGTCGCCCATATAGATCAGCGGAATCCCGCCGTAGCCCATGACGACGGCATAGGCGAGCGTCAGCCGGTCGATCGCAAGCCGACGCTCGCCGGCGGTCGTCGCGCGGCCAAGACCAACCAGGCTCGCGGCCGTGCCCGAGATTCTCCTGTCGAGCGTCTGCGGATTCTCTTGAAAGACGAGGCCGTCGGCGAAGGACGCGGAGTGGGCGCCGGAGTAGAAGTCCGACATGAAGAGGCGATGCTGGAATCCGTTGAGGCCGAGCGCTTCGCAGTCTTCATTCGCGATCGCCCACCCGATGTCATCGTGACACCGCACATACGTCGCCCAAGCGGTCGTGGTGGGGATGTCCGAAAACCTCGACATCGCGACCGCCAGCAGCCTCGCGTCGCGGGATGCGAGTGCCGACCAAATCTGCACCATCAACGAGTTGTGATACGCGATGTCTGAAACGCGCCCGGCGTGCTTGCCGCGCCCAAGGTAGGCGACGAGGTCGTCTGGCGCGACGATCGCCTCCGCCTTGAAGATGAGCGAGGGAGCCGCGATGTGCGCCGCTGCACGCAGAATCTGGGTGATGGCGTGCACCTCAGGTTGGTTCTGGCAGTTGGTACCCATGCGTTTCGCGATGAACGCGATGGCGTCGAGGCGCAGGCAGTCAACGCCTTGGTTCGCGAGATTGATGATGATGTCGATGTACTCACAGAGCACGTCGGGGTTCGTCCAGTTCACGTCCCATTGGAACGAGTTGAATGTAGTCCACACCCATCCCGCAAGTTCGTCGTCCCAGGTGAAGTTTCCGGGAGCGAAGTCGGGGAACACCTCGGGCAGCGTGCGTTCGTACTGGTCTGGGACGTCCCGATCAGGGAACACATAGAAGTAGTCGCGGTACTTCTGGTCGCCCTCGCGCGCCTTCACTGCCCATTCGTGTTCTGCGGCGACGTGGTTCAGCACGAGATCGAGCGTCAACGTAATGTCCGACTCGTGCAAGGCCTCGGACAGGGCGGCGAGATCGCGCATCGTGCCGAGGTCCTCGCGCACCTTTCGGTAATCCTTGACCGCGTACCCGCCGTCGCTCTCGCCGGGGCGCGGCTCAAGCAGTGGCATGAGGTGGAGGTACGTCACGCCCAGTTCAGACAGGTACGGAATCTGGTCCTGAACGCCCTTGAGCGTGCCTGCGAAGCGATCCGCGTAAGCGGCGTATCCCACCGCGTCGGCTCGCTGAAACCAGTCGGGCGTGAGTAGCCGCACCCGGTCCCGCATCCTCAACGTGTGCGACCGTGCCCGCAGGCCATTGGAGACGATGTCGATGATGCGATCCTGCAGGTCAATTCCCGGATAGATCTCCGCGACACCCGCCAGCAGGTCGGGGCCCCATCGCTCGATCCGAGCGAGGATCCCCTCGATACCTGGCTCATCGCCAAGATTCTTTTCGAGGCGACCGCGCAGCTCAATGAGCTGTTCAGTGGGGAGCGACATTGGGCCTCCACCGGGGCGAGCAGTGCTTGCCGATTGGATTCTTGGGGTCAGTAATGTCAGCGTAGCGCCTGCTATCGGGTCGCGCGGGTCGGGGCAATCACGTCCTTACCCCACGTCGATGGACCTGACGATTGGTGCGACCTCACTGAGAAGGCGACGGACTTGGGGATGCAGACTCTGTGACAGCGATGCGCTGAATCGGGTCGTCGGGAACCACGCGGGGAGCCGGCTCTGCCTGGACGAGGCTGGCCGGAAGGCACGGCGCATTGGCAGACAACGGAACGTCTGGATCTAGTTCGGCAGCGAGAATCGGGCGCAACTCGGAGAATGTCTCGCCGAGCACCACATCGATCGTCGCGTTCTTTCGCGTGTCGAGGACGAGTTCCGCGCCCTCGAACTGGTTGGCGACTGTGTAGGCCTCAAGGACTCCAGACTCACCGAACATGATCCGCGCGGTACCCGCATATGACCGCGACCAGTTGGTGGCGCCGAGCGGCACGAAACCTCGCCCGTCGAGGTCTTCGAGGGTTCCGGAGGCGAGGCCCTGCTTCGCGGTGCCATTGAGCACGCGCACCCCCACCTGATCTGGAGGCAACGGCAACGTGTTGCTCGGCGGGCACACGAGCGTAACGTCGCTCTCAAAGCCCGCTTGCGGCGTATTGAACGGCGCCCCGAACGGGCCGTCAATCGTGCCGCGATAGATCGCCGACCCAATGACGACGGCTACCGCGACTCCGATGAGGAGCAGACCAAACACGATGACTTGACGCTCGCGCCGGTGCCGACGAATGACGGCGCGCCGAGGTTTCTTTGGCGTCGTCGTCGGGCCTGTCACAGGGACCATCGTAGGACGGACGCGGGCTTCACACGCCCACACTCACGGCGGAACGAAGGCGTGACGCGCCTTGGGCGCGCACCGCCCAGATTGTCCTGGCCGCTAGCTGGCGGTGATGGAACTACGCGCCTGCGGCGCTGAGCCCCGCGCCCGCGATCATCGCCGCGAACACAAAGCCCACGACGACGTCGACGTATCCAAGCACGAGACCGGCGATCGCCATGCCCTTACCGGACCGCGGACCATCCAGCGTGCGGAATTTGCGGAGCGCAAAGTGGCCAAGGATCACCGCAGCGGCACCCGGAAGCATGCCGAACCCCGGCAAGAAGCCGAAAACTAGCCCGGCAACGCCGCAAATAAGCGAAGTAATCGCGCTTTGGAGGTACGGCGGCTTCTGCCCCTCCCCCTCTGGACCGGTGCGCTGTTGTAGCAGTCGGTTCGAGTCATCAGACATGGACGTACCCTTCGCGTCGATACTGCAGAGTAGTTCGACAGTCCGCCCCACGCCAACGCGCGCCGCCACTGACAGGCCGACGGAAGGGCCCACCCGCCGATCGATGATGGGATCGATAAGGGTCACGATGGCGGAGGATGGGGGATTCGAACCCCCGAGCGGTCTGCCACATTAGCAGGCCAAACGGTTACCTACCAGGCGCGATACTGCGCACCCTCACCCCAACGACGACGCGTTAGTCGTGCGTGGGAAGCGACGGCACGACCGTGCATCAGGTGATGCACCGCCTCGACGGCCGGCAGACATCGGAGACGCACGCGACCCGGCGTAGCGCCGAGGCGATGGAGGCCCTCATCGACCGCGTGGGGCTCACCAAGGCACTCGACATCGTCGCCGACCGGAACCGTAACGAGGCCCCGCCGAGCCTGCGCGAGTGGGGCGAGCACTACGTCGAGCACCGCACCGGCGTCACCTCAGGCACCCTCCACCGCTACCGGCGCTCGCTCGAGGCCGACTTCGACGAGCTCATCGACCTGCCGCTGAGCATGATCGGACGCGACGACGTCGCGAACTGGGTCAACCGCCGGCGCCCGTGACCTCGTCCTCGCGCTCGCGGGCACGGGTGCCCGATGGGGCGAGGCGACGGCGCTCCAGGCGCGCGACTGGGATCGCGCGAACCGGCGGATCACCATCGGCCGGGCGTGGAAGTACACCGGCACGTCGGCGCGCGAGCTCTGCGCCCCGAAGACTCTGCGCTCGCGGCGCACTCTCGCAGTGGCCGATCATGTCGCAGTAATGTTCGACCGCGCCGCGTCAGGCACGCGCCCCGACCACTTCCTCTTCACCGGACCCGCCGGGCTCCCGTGGCGCGGTCACAACTTCCACGAGCAGCTCTGGCAACCCGCGGTCGCCTACGCCAACGGCGAGTACCCGCGCGACGACGGCGGCAACGCCCGCTATAAGGGACGCGAGCGCCCTCCGTGGCGGGTGCCGGCCGAGTTGCCGCTCGGCAAGCGCCCGCGACTTCACGACCTGCGCCACTCCTGCGCGTCGCGGCTGATCGGCCGAGGGACGGCCCTGCCGGTCGTGCAGGTGTACCTGGGCCACCAGTCGATCACCACGACCGTCGACCGCTACGGCCACCTCGAACCCGCGCACATAAAGGCCGCGGCGTCCCCATTGACGGGGACGCTGGCCGGTGCCGACCTCTTCAGCGTCCTTGAGATCGAAGGCGCCTAAGCCAACCGAAGCCGTGGGGCCAGCGCAGGCGCACCGACTCACCGTGCTCGGCACACCACCGCCGGGAATCGTCAGAGTCACACTTGTAACGATCTAGTGCCGCCGGACAATACAGGGTATGAACGACGACACTGACGCCGAGATCTGGCGTCGAGTCGCGGGCGGGGCGGCGGAAGACTTCGGCCTGATCTGGGATCGGCATCGCGACCGGGTCTTCCGCTACCTCGTTAGCATCGGCCACCCACCCCACGAAGCCGAGGATCTCACCGCGATCGTCTTCCTCGAGTTGTGGCGCAAGCGCAGTTCGATTGTCGGCGCGCATGAATCACTCGGACCGTGGCTCAGTGGCGCTGCGCGCAACGTGAGTAGAAACGCGCGGCGCGCGACCAGGCGATACCGGACATTCCTGGACCGTCTGCCCGCACCGGCGTCGGTGCCTGACCACTCCGAGATGGTCGCTCTTGGGGCGGCGTCTGAGTTGGAGGACGTCAAGGCTGCTCTGGCGCGAGCGACCGAGGCAGACCGGCGTCTGCTCGAGCTCACGCTCCAAGGCGCGACGGCTCGAGAAGCCGGCGCGGCGGTCGGGCTTACCGAAGGCGCCGCACGTGTGCGCCTGTCGCGTCTGCGGCGCCGATTGGGATCGGAAACCAATCGGAGCCCACAGTTCGAAGGAGGAGAATCATGATCACGTTTGATACCGCTCGCTCAGACGCCATCCGCGCTGCACTCATTGCGGACGTCGCTCGAACCAGCCCTCGGCCGAAGAGATCCCGACGGGCGATCGCAGCGGCGGCTGTAGCCTCGGTTGTCGCAGGCGCGGGCATCTCCGCCGTCGCGTTCGGCACGAATGGTGATCCGTCTCCATTCAGCGAAGGCGTGGGCGAGGTCGTTACGCAGTTTCCAGGCGGCTTCCTCGAACAACTTGCGTCGCTGCCCGGCTACGGCGGCGGGGGGCCCGGCGAGCGCAGCGGCGACATCGAACTTGTCTGGTTCGGCACACCCGGGCCGGAAGCGCAAGCCATCTTGGCGGATGCCGAGGCCGACGGCTACGTGGTGAGGATCGTACCGGCCGCACACGACCCGGCTACCATGAACGACGACATGAACGCGCTGGCGGGCGCGCTGAAAGACGCCGGAATCGAGGTCTGGGGATTCGGGCCGAGTCGCTACTTCGACGCCATCGAATTGAACGGGCCAGCACTGTCGGCAGATGCCGCGACCCAGGCGCGTGCGCGCGAAATATCGATGGATACGATCGGCCCAGACTACGAACTCGTCTTCGTCCCAAACCGTGAGTTCCGCACCTACCAGGCCCCTGTGCGGTCGCGATAGGTCGACGCTGTCCTCCGACAGCCCCTGGCGTCGGGCTAGTACGTGATTGGCGTGAACGAGTACCCTGCGCCGAAAAGAACCTGGTTGATAGTCCACAGCGCGGTGACCCGCCCGTTGATCTTGTTGCAGGTCGTCGGGGACGAAGGTGAGTCGTAGTAGTTGGCGGATCCGCAGGGCACGAATGGTGCCTCGCCACCCTGCACGAAAGCGACGATCTCCCGCTCGCCTGATCCATTGATCCAGTAGATCGGACCCCCGCTGTCACCGCTCCCGAACATGATCGAATTGAACGTCGAGGAGACCTTGATCACGTCCGCATACCGAACACAGGTCCCGCTGACAGCGACGATGCAAACTCGCGTCTGATATGTGTCACGCTCGAAGCCGCAGCGCAGTCCAGTCGCGGCCGAGTTTGAGCACAGATTGACGCCCCACGGCATGTTGCCAGTCGCATCCACGGCTATCTTGCTCGAAGTCGTACTGGTCCCGTAGTACATCATGTTGTCGACGAGCGTCCCGGCATACACGTAGGACACCAGCGCCGCGTCGAGTAGGTAACCTGAGGCGCTCGGGTTGCCGTAGTCGCCAGCGAGCGTGGGCACGAAAGTCGTGTATCCGCTTGGCGCGCTACCCGGCGTCGTGATTGTGACACTGTTCTGGAAGTCCGAGCAGTGGCCAGCAGTTACGAGATATAGGCCGAGCGCACAGTTGCTCACTTGAGCCAGCAACACGAGACGTGCTCCGCAGGGTTTGGTGCCTCAAGCGCGTGCAAAGTGCCCTACAGCCTGCGGATAACCGTCCACTGCCGGGCGTCGCACGTCAACTTGTTGACGCCAACCGTTGACGCAAGCGCAACGCCCCCGGTTGATCTTGCGACCTACCAAGGTCACGATGGCGGAGGATGGGGGATTCGAACCCCCGAGGGCTTGCACCCAACACGCTTTCCAAGCGTGCGCCATAGGCCACTAGGCGAATCCTCCAAGGTCCGCAATGGTACCGGAGCAAACGCGTCGGCCGGAAACATGCCTCCCGGTCTAGACTTGTGCGCGACCCCTCACGTGGCGTCACCTCACCCAACTCCCCCAGGGCAGGAATGCAGCAAGGGTAAGTGGGCTCTGACGGGTGCGTGGGGGGTCCTTCCTTGTCCACGGTGAGGGCGATCGGCAGCCGCGCGCGTCAGGGCGCGGCGTTAGGCTCATCCATGTGACAACCGCCCTCTACCGCCGCTACCGGCCAGACAACTTTTCGCAGGTCGTCGGCCAAGAGCACGTCACGACGCCGCTCATGCAGGCGCTGAGGGCCGACAAGGTCAACCACGCATACCTCTTCTCTGGTCCGCGCGGGTGCGGTAAGACCACCTCGGCGCGAATTCTCGCCCGGTGCCTCAACTGCGCGTCCGGTCCTACGGACACGCCGTGCGGAACCTGCGCGTCGTGCGTGGAGCTCGCGCGCGGGGGAACAGGCTCCATCGACGTGGTTGAGATTGACGCGGCGTCTCACAACGGCGTCGACGATGCCCGCGAGTTGAGAGAGCGCGCCGCCTTCGCGCCGGCGAGGGACCGCTACAAGATTTTCATTCTCGACGAGGCACACATGGTGACCACGCAGGGCTTCAATGCACTGCTCAAGCTCGTGGAGGAGCCGCCGCCCCACGTGCGATTCATCTTCGCCACTACCGAACCTGAGAAGGTCATCGGCACCATTCGCTCGCGTACCCACCACTACCCCTTCCGCCTCGTACCGCCGGGGGTCTTGGCGGATTACCTTTCGACGCTGTCAGCTGCGGAGGGCGTGACCGTCGCACCCGGCGTGCTTGCCTTGGTGGTGCGAGCCGGCGGCGGCTCTGTCCGCGACGCGCTTTCGGTGCTTGACCAACTCATCGCCGGTTCTGACGACGGCGGAGTGACGTACGACCGCGCCATTTCCTTGCTTGGGTTCACTGATTCCACGTTGCTTGATGACGCCGTTGACGCCATCGCGGCGGCAGACGGTGGCTCGCTGTTCGACGTCGTCGCTCGCGTCATCGCAACGGGCCACGAACCACGACGCTTCGTCGAGGATCTGCTCGAACGACTGAGGGATGTCTTGGTGCTCGCCGCGGCGGGCGAATCAGGTGTGCGCGCCCTCGGTGAAGTTTCGCTCGATCAACTCGAGCGCACCAGAGACCAGGCGCGCCACCTTGGACTTGCGCGCGCGTCGCGCGCGGCGGACATCGTCAACGACGCCCTCACCCACATGGTCGGAGCAACGTCGCCGCGCCTTCACCTCGAACTCATGTGCGCTCGCCTCATCGCCGCTGACAGTGAAACCGCGCCGGCGAATCCGCCGGCTGAAGCGTCGTACGTCGGCCGAGCAAGCGCACCAACGGTGTCGTCGCGGCCCCCAACGTATGCGCCAGCGACCACGCCTCCACAGGGTGGGTCGCCTGTCTCACCGCGACAGTCCGCGCCCGCCGCTGCCGCCCCCGAACGCGCGACGGCGCCCACCGCGCCCTCGGCATCGCCCGCGCCCTCGCCCTCGGCATCACCCGCGCCCTCGCCCTCGCCCTCACACCCCCGTGGGACCGACGCCGGCGCAGACGTTGGCGGCGTCGCAGACACGGAGCTCGTGCGCCGACGCTGGCAAGAGGTGCTTGGAACACTCGAACGTCGCCGCGTCACCTGGGCGATGGTGAGTCAAAGTGCCCAAGTCGCGACACTTGAAGGCGGCGTCCTCACGCTGGGATTCGACAACCCGAGCCTCGTCGGACGGTTCGCGGGCGGCGCACATGCGGAAAACGTGTCACTCGCCGTGCGCGAGACGCTCGGACTTCACGTCCGCGTGGAAGCCACGTCGGCGCCCGGCACCGCGAGCGTGCCCCGCGTGACAACCGCGCAAAGTCAGGTCGGACGAGTCACCGCGGACGCCCCTCCGCTCGACGAGGAACCGCCGATGGATGATATTCACGCGGACGACGCCCCTTCCGAGGACTCGGCGCTGAGCGGCGCCGCAGCCGTCGCGAAACTGCTCGGTGGGACCATCGTCGAACCCTAGATTGCGACGCCCGACGGCGGTGTGGCGCGCGCCTGGTGGGCGGGGTGGGGCAAGCCGCCTACGCTTGAGCGCATGTACGACGGCGCTGTCCAGGACCTCATCGACGAGCTCGGCCGTCTGCCCGGTATCGGCCCAAAAAGCGCTCAACGCATTGCGTTTCACATCCTTGGCTCAGACGGTGTCGACGTGCAACGCCTCGCGGACGCGCTCACCACGGTGAAGGAGAAGGTGCGCTTCTGCGCGACGTGCGGCAACGTCGCCGAGTCTGAACTGTGCCGAATTTGCGCCGACCCGCGCCGCTCCCTCGACCTGTTGTGCGTTGTCGAAGAACCGAAAGACGTCGTCGCGATTGAGCGCACACGCGAGTTCCGCGGCCGGTATCACGTGCTCGGAGGCGCCATCGACCCGATGAACGGCGTGGGTCCGGACGAATTGCGAATCCGGGAACTCATCAGCCGGCTTGGAGATGGCACGATCACCGAGGTGATCATCGCGACGGACCCCAATATCGAGGGGGAGGCAACCGCCACGTACCTCTCGCGGATGTTGCTTCCGCTCGGCGTCGCGGTCTCGCGTCTTGCGTCGGGGCTGCCCGTGGGCGGGGACCTTGAGTACGCCGACGAAGTCACGTTGGGACGGGCGTTCGAGGGTCGCCGTAGGGTGACGTGACCGCAGACGCAGAGACCTTGGGGGCGGCCCTCACCGAGGTCGTCCAGGAGCGCCGGGTACCGGGCGCGGGCTTCGTCGCCTTCGGGCTTTACCGCCCCACCGTGTTGGCCGTCGCGGGGAGGCGAAGGGCGTCAAAGCCTGACCCCGTGGAGCGCGACGATCGATGGCACATCGGGTCCGTGTCAAAAGCAATGACGGCAACCGCGATGTTGCGCCAGGCCGAGCGCGGCGCTTTCGACCTTGATGAGAGCGTGCTCGACGGCCTTTCCGGCACACCGTGGGCGTCGGTCGCGCCCTCCGACCCCTTTGCGCGCGCCACCATCCGCGACCTCCTTGCGCACCGTGCCGGGATGCAGAGGAATCCGACGTATCGACTGTTCGCGAGGTACGTCCTGCTCGGTCACGGGCTTGAGCGGACCAACGATCGCGCCATACGTGCGAGTCTCACGAGCGACCTTGGCACCCACGGCGACTACCGCTACTCCAATTCGGGATACGGGATCGCTGGCCTCATCGCGGCCCACCGCACTGGGCAGTCGTGGCAGGACTCGTTGCTGGCCGAGG
>JAHEMW010000111.1 GCA_024643505.1 Demequinaceae bacterium | reverse complement strand
TAGTGAGTCGAACGGCGTCGACGCCGAACTCGTCCAACTGCTCACTCAAACGGACCAGGTTGCCGCGTGACTTCGACATCGCCGACCCGTCCATGAGCACCATGCCCTGGTTGAGCAACGCGGTGAATGGCTCCTCGAAATCGACGAGCCCCATGTCGTGCAGCGCCTTTGCGAAGAACCGCGCGTACAGAAGGTGGAGGATCGCGTGTGTCACACCGCCGACGTACTGGTCAACGGGGGCCCACTTGCGTGCCTCAGCGGGGTCGAACGGCACCACGTCATCGTGCGGCGAAAGGTACCTGAGGTAGTACCAGGACGAATCAACGAACGTGTCCATCGTGTCGGTGTCTCGCAACGCAGGGCCGTGACACGACGGACACGTCGTGTTGACCCACGCCGTGGCCGCCGCCAACGGCGATTGCCCCTTCGGCGTGAGGTCGAGGCCCTCGGTTGGCGGGAGCGTCACGGGCAAGTCGCTGTCCGGCACGGGCACCTCGCCGCACACATCGCAATGGACGATCGGGATGGGCGTTCCCCAATACCGTTGCCGCGAGATCAACCAGTCGCGCAGGCGGAAATTTGTGGCGGACGCGCCGACACCGTCCGCCTCGAGCCTCGCGGTGATCGCCGCGATCGCGTCGGCTTTCCCAAGTCCGTCGAGGTCGCCCGAGTTGACGAGCGTGCCGTCGCCGGTCGTGGCAAGACCGGAGACGGCGGGGTCCGCGAACGCGACACCCTCCTCGTCACGGCAGTCGAGCACGGTGCGAACGCTCAGCCCCATGGCGCGCGCGAAATCGAGGTCGCGTTGGTCGTGCGCTGGCACGGCCATGATTGCGCCGTGTCCGTAGTCGGCGAGAACATAGTCCGACGCCCAGATTGGCAGGCGCTCGCCGTTGACTGGGTTGATCGCGAAGCGTTCCAAGAAGACGCCAGTCTTGGGGCGATCGGTTGCGAGTCGCTCGATATCGGTCGCAGCCTTGACGGACTCGACGTACGAGGCGAACTGTGCGCGCACCTCAACGCCGGCGTCGGCTGCGAGCTCGGCGGCGAGGTCAGAATCGGCGGCGACGACCATGAAGGTCGCGCCGTACAAAGTGTCCGGCCGCGTCGTGTAGATGTCGATCGGCGCGTCGCGGCCCTCGATGGCAAACATCACGTCGGCACCACGCGAACGGCCGATCCAGTTTCGTTGCATCGCAATGACCTTCGAGGGCCACGTAGCCCGCAGTGATTCCAAGTCGTCAAGGAGCCGATCCGCGTAGTCGGTGACCTTGAAGTACCACTGGGTGAGCTTCTTCTTCGTCACTGGCGTGTCGCACCGCTCGCACAGCCCGTCGACAACCTGTTCGTTGGCCAGCACGGTCTGGTCAGTGGGGCACCAGTTCACGAGGCTCGGCTTTCGGTACGCGAGGCCACGCTCGTAAAGCCGGGTGAACAGCCATTGGTTCCAGCGGTAGTAGTCAGGACGGTGCGTCGCGAGGACGCGGTCCCAGTCGAACGAGCATGCGTAGCGCTCCATCGACGTGCGCTGCTGCGCAATGTTGTCTTCGGTCCACAACACGGGGTCGGCACCGCGTTTGATGGCGGCGTTCTCCGCAGGCAGGCCGAAGCTGTCCCACCCGATCGGGTGAAGGACATTGAATCCGCGCTGAATCCAGTAGCGCGCGATCACGTCACCAAGCGCGTAAGCCTCCGCGTGGCCCATGTGAAGGTCGCCCGACGGGTACGGAAACATGTCGAGCACGTACTTCGTCGGTCGCGTGTCCGCCGGGTCGCCCGACCGAAACGGCTGGGTTTCGCGCCACACCGGGAGCCAGCGCGCCTCGATGTCCCGGAAGTCGTAGCGGGCCTCGGTCGGGTCGGGAGTCACGCGTGAGATCTTAGCCCGCGCTGGCTGTGGCGCTATGACTCCTGCGTGACGTGCACCGCGACGTCTAGGGTCTTCGTGCTCCCCGCGATGACGCCCTTCAGCGGTGGGACGTCGCCGTACTCTCGTCCGCGCCCGACGATCACGTGGTGATCGCTCACCGCTTGGTCGTTGGTGGGATCGAACCCGAACCAGTCGCCTGTCCACCACTCAACCCACGCGTGGGACTCTCCCCGCACCTTTTCGCCGATCGGCGCCTCGCTATTGGGGTGAAGGTAGCCAGACACGTAGCGCGCCGGAATTCCGATCGATCGCAACGCCCCGATGGCCAAGTGCGCGAAGTCTTGGCACACGCCGGAGCGTTCCTTCCACGCGTCGCGGGCGGGTGTGTGGACGTTCGTCGCGCCGGGAACATAGTTGATGTCACGGTAGAGCCGATCGCAAATCATGCGTGCGGCGTCGTCCGGGGTTGCCTCGCGGGCCGCCTCCTGCGCAAAGGCGAGCAAGTCATCCGTTGGCTCCGTGACCGGACTGGTCGCGAGGTATTCACACAAGAGGTCACGAAATCGCGGTCCCTCGAGGGACTCCCACGACGCACGGTCGACCTTTGGCATCGGGGAATTGACCTCGACGAGCGACGTGGACACAACGCTGAGCGCCTCGTGCGGCTGCAAGATCTCAAAGACCGTCACGTCCGTCTCCCAGTAATCGCGATACGTCGTGCGCCACGTCAGTGGCCCGATGTCGACCCGTGATTCAAGGACGCGCTGGCGAGGAAGCCACGCCGGCGTGAGGCGAGCCTCGTTGTACGACGAGACGACCTCGCGGTCGTAGTGGAATGACGTGCGGTGTTCGATGCGCAGGGTACTCACAAGGCCTCCTGGCTCCACAGCACGGTCGACGCCGGCAGGAAGTAGCGATCGCGAATGAGGTCCGACGCCGTCGCGCACGCCTTCTGTACCTCGCGCATCTGGGCGGGCAATTCGTTCAAAATCTCGCGCACATCCCGATACTCAAGGTTGGTGCGTGCGCGCCCAAGCGCGAGTCGCGCGCGATCCGACAGGGCCCGGTTGTTGTTCGCTCCCTCGATCTGGCCGAGTGTGAATTCGGCCTTGTCGAGGTTGTACGCGATCGAGCGCGGGAAGTAGCGGTCGACGAGGAGGAACTGGGCGGCGCGGTCCTCGGTGACAAGGGAGCGAACAGTACGCAGATACGCCTCATGCGCGCTGCACGAGCGCAGCAGGGTCGTCCAGTTTGGCCCGATCGTGCCCTCGAAGTGCCGTGTCATGAGCAGGCGAGCGATCATGTCGGCACGCTCAAGGGACCGACCGAGCTCCATGAAGTGCCACGCATCGTCGCGAGAGGTCGTCGCGCTCGACAAGCCCCACACGACCGCCGCGCGCTCGCGGACCCACACGAAGTACTCGTGAGGCCTTGCATTGTGCTTCCACCGCGGCAGTTGGTTGAACGTCATGTTGAGGGACTCCCACACTTCAGTGGAGATCACCTCTCGCGCGCGCCGCGCATTCTCGCGCGCTGCCGACATCGTGCCCGCAATGGACGAGGCGCGCTCAGGGTCGAAGGCGAGCTGGCCGAGCACATCGGATCGCCGCACCGCTCCCTCAAACTCGCAGTTCATGACGTTGAGAAGCGAGGCATTCGCGCTCGGCTCGTCGACCCACGGGTCCTCGAGCAGCACGTTGAGGTGCACGTCGAGCAACCGCGCTGTGTTGTCAGCGCGCTCCACGTACCGTCCGATCCAAAACAGGGACTCCGCGATGCGGCTCAGCATGGCGCACCCTTTTCCTGGCGATGGTCGCCTTGCTGCTGCTGTTGCTGCTGCTGCTGGCCGTGGATGTAGTCCTCGGGGTGCGCCGCCTGCGGCACCGGCGATACCGTCGAGAATTCAACCCGCGACTCGGGCGGCGGGGCGGAACCGCGATGGCGGACGCCACCAAGGACCCAGGTGTCTTTCGATCCGCCCCCTTGTGACGAGTTGACGATGAGTTGGCCGCGCTCGAGCGCGACGCGCGTCAGCCCGCCTGGCAGCACCCACACGTCCTCGCCGTCATTGACGGCGAAAGGACGAAGGTCGACGTGGCGCGGCTCGAGCCCCTGGTCGCTCAGCGTCGGCACGGTTGACAACTGCACGACGGGCTGTGCAATCCATCCGCGCGGATCCTCGAGTATTTGCGCACGCACCTTGTCGAGCGTCGCGCTCGTCGCCTTCGGACCGATGACAACACCCTTGCCGCCCGCACCGTCAACCGGCTTCACGACGAGTTCGTGGAGTCGATCCATGACCTCTTCGCGCGCCGACGGTTCCTCAAGGCGCCACGTGTCGACGTTCGGGAGGATCGGGTCCTCTCCCAGGTAATAGCGGGTGAGGTCGGGCATGTAGGTGTAGATCAGTTTGTCGTCCGCGACGCCGTTGCCCACCGCGTTCGCGATGGTGACGTTGCCCATTCGCGCTGCGTTGATCAGTCCGGGGGCGCCGAGCGCCGAGTCTGGGCGGAACGTGATGGGGTCGAGGTACTCGTCGTCAACGCGCCGGTAGATGACATCGACGCGCCGGCGCCCAGCAGTAGTACGCATGTAGACGCGTCCGTTGTGAGTCTCGAGGTCCCGGCCTTCGACGAGTTCAACGCCCATCGTGCGCGCCAGCAGCGAATGCTCGTAGTACGCGGAGTTGAACACGCCGGGCGTCAGGACGACGATCGTCGGGTCCTCAACGTCGTCGGGCGCTGCCTTGGCAAGGGCAGATCGCAAGCGCTGCGAGTACTCCAGGACTGGGCGAACTCCCATGGCGCCGAACATGTCCGGGAACATCTGCGACATCGCGCGCCGATTCGACAGGACGTAGCTGACCCCGGACGGCACGCGAACGTTGTCCTCGAGCACACGCCAAATGCCATGCTGGTCCCTGACAAGGTCGATGCCGGAAATGTGAACGCGGACACCGTTCGCCGGTTCAACTCCCGCCACGTTTCGGTAGAAATACTGCGACGACGCGATGAGGGCACGCGGAATCACGCCGTCGGTGACGCAATGCTGTGAGCCGTAGACGTCTGACAAGAACGCCTCGAGCGTGCGAACGCGCTGGGCGATCCCTGGCGAGATAATTTCCCACTCGCTCGCGCCGACGACGCGCGGAACGATGTCGAGCGGGAACGGCCGTTCCTCGCCCGCGTGGTCGAACGTGACTCCCTGTGCGAGATACGTGTTGGCGAGGGACTCGGCGCGAGAGTAAAGGTCCTCCCCCGACATCCGGTCGATCTCAGCGTAGACGCGCGTATACGGTTCGCGAACTTTGCCCTCGTGGTCAAGCGCCTCGTCCCAGGCGGCTACCGGCGCGTATCCGCTGAATGGAGTGGACGGGGGTTCGGACGACATACGGCAGAGCCTACGAGTCTCATGTTTCCGGCGCACTACAGAAACGAGCGACGCG
>JAHEMW010000110.1 GCA_024643505.1 Demequinaceae bacterium | reverse complement strand
GCGGGCGCGAACGCAGTGGCCGACGAGGCGGCCGCGGCGACCGGTCGCATTGGCGTGATGGGCGGCGCGAGTGTGGCACTTGCGGGCATGGCTGTGACCCCCGGTTCTCGTTCGGGTTCGGACGACGGCGGCTCGACACTTGTCGGCTCGAGTTCCGGCGGCGATGATGCTGGGGCTTGGGATGCGAACGGCTCGGGCGAGGCGAGCTCCGACTCGGCCGCGAACGGCTCGGTCGCGAATTCTGGAGCCGTGTTCACGGGCTCGGGCGCTGCAAGATTCGGCTCAGCGGCAACCGGCTCAGCGGCGACCGGTTCAGCGGCGACCGGTTCAGCGGCGACCGGTTCAGCGGCGAATCCTCGAGCGGTAATTACGGGCACGGGCGCCGTCGCAGCGGCGCCTTCGGGGTACGGCGGCAAGTCTGGCGTCGGCGTATCAATGCGCGGGACCGGGCGTGGGTGCGACCGGCCCGACTGACGAGCGATGATCCACTCGACGCCGTCGAGGCCGTCGAGAAGCCGAGGCTCGGCGTCATCCTTGCTCATGCCCTCGACGACGAGCGAACCTTCCCAGCCGGATTCCGCGATGACGAACGCGAGTTTCCGATCCGCAGTCCCGGCACCGTATGGGCGGATCCGGCGCGCGGTCGCGTAGAAGTCGGTGCCGTTGAGGATGACGGCAATGAGATGCCGGCTCATGGCCGCGAGATCCGTCTCGAAACTCTGCACGCGATCGAAGGCGTTGTGCTGCTGATACACGATTCCGACGTTGTCCCAGCCGCGCTCTGACAGGGCGTCGATGACGGCGATCAGGTGCTCCGGCTGGCCCCACCAACCCGGCGGGTTCGCGATGGCCACGCACATGCCGTCGTCGGAGGCCTGGCTGACGAGCGGCTCGAGTCTGTCCGTCATGTTCCAGATTCGGTGGGTGTCGTCTTGTTCGGGGTCGTCGCCTTCGAGTTCCACCCACAGGTCTGGAGTGAGGCCGCGCCGCTCAAGCTCGGAGAAAATCAAACCCATGTACGGGCTGAACGCATGTGGCGCGTCGACGTCGAGGCGCACGGGGCACCACACTCCGAGCACCCGGATTCCGTGTTCGCGCAGCGCGTCGAGTTCCAGCTCGATATCCATCGCGTTCTCGGGCGCCCAGTCCCACACAATTTGGCCGATACCGATGCGTCGCAACATGGACGCGCGTTGACTCGGGGTCCGTCCGACCACGTCATGGGTGACGATATTGGTCGCCGCCATGCGCGACCGATTGCACCAGCGCTCCTCGGAGGGGCGCCAGCCCATGGTCATAATGCGAGTCATGCCGCCCACCTCCCTCAAAGGGGCGAACTAGCGAGCGCCTACGCCCGCAGACGGGCCCCTCAGCCCGCTTCTCAAGGCTATCTACGTGCCACCGTTGTGCGCGAGTGAGTTTGGTCCGGTTGGCCCCGGTTGTGACGTATTGCACGCCTAAGAACCAGGCAATTTACCCAAATGGGGCTAATCTCAATCCGCGAGTGCGAAGTCGAGAGCCGCGGCAACGTGAAGCGCGACGGAATCGAAGTACGGCATATCGACGTCATGACATGTCGTGACGACCGGAATCTCGGTGCCGCCAGCGATGACCGCGTGGGCTCCGCGACCCATCAGGCGGTCGGTCACTCCCCACGCGAGGTCCCTGCCCTCATCGCCCACGAGCCCCCGCGCCGCTATGTACTACCGATACAACAGCACACGCATCGCGTGACCCGTGCCGAGCACGCCACCGTGTCGAGGCCAGCGTGGGAAATGGCCGACGCACTCGCGTCGAAGGTGTCGATGAGGGGTATTCGGACCGCCTCGGCGACCTTGGGCGCGACGAGGTGCATCGTGGTCGCGCAGATCGCAATGGCGTGCGCGCCAAACCAGCCCTGTCGCCGCGCGCTTTCGCCGCCAAGATCCGCTTGACGCTGCAGGGGCGAAAAATGAGGTCGGCCGACGCTGAGCCGCCGAAGGTTGCGCCTCACGCCTGTGAGCGTGACCGAGCCCGGCGCGCGCAGCCCGGCGTCCGCCACTTGCTATGCCACAGCCTTCCAGTACGATGGAAGGATGCGCATTGGAGAGCTTGCCGCGCACGGCGGCGTGACGGCAAAGACGGTCCGGTTTTACGAGAGCGTGGGGTTGCTCGCCCCGCCGACTCGACTCGCCAACGGGTATCGCGAGTATCAGGACGACGCGCTTGCGCGGCTCCACTTCATCCGCGACTCGCAGGCCGCCGGTTTGTCGCTTGCGGAGACGCGCGACATTCTGCGCATGAAAGATGAGGGTCAACGCACGTGCCACCACACGCGCGAACTAGTCCAGCGGCACCTCGAGGACATCGATCGCCAGATCGAGAGCCTGCTCGCCGCCAAGGGTGAACTTGCGGCGCTGGCGCGGCGTGCGGAGACGCTCGACCCGGCCGACTGCGATGACCCCAACCGGTGCCAGGTTCTCGGGCTTGACATTACAGTCCACTAGAAGGTTTACGATGGCGATATGACTGCTACTGACGCTCCGATGACTCCCATCAACCTCGCCGTGGGGGGGATGACCTGCGCCGGCTGCGCGTCGAGCATCCAGCGCGGCCTCTCTCAGCTCGATGGGGTGTCGGATGCGGTAGTGAATGTCGCGACGAGGCGTGCGACAGTCCGCCCTGATGGAACCGTCGACCCAGAGGACCTCGACCTCATGATGCGCGCTGCGATCACCGGCCTTGGTTACCACGTGCTGACCGCGCCGCGCGAGGAGGCTGGCGCTGCGGGGCTCGCTGGCCCGGTCACGGGAGATGCGGTGGCGCATCACCGATCGACCCCTCCGGGCGACTCGAGCCACGACGGTCACGGCGACCAGCGCGGCCACGACGGCCAGGGCCGCCACGGCGACCAGGCGCAGCGCACGCAAGAACCTGCCCGTCACGGGCACATGGACCCCGACCTGCCCAGCGAGCACGCTGCCCACATGCACGCAGACGCATCAAGAATCGCGGACCTGCGTCGCCGGTTCCTTGTGGCCGCCGCATTGTCGATCCCGCTCCTCGCGCTTTCGATGGTGCCCGCGTGGCAGTTCCGGGGCTGGGAGTGGATCGCCGCAGCGCTCGCAACGCCTGTGATCGTCTGGGCCGGGTGGCCATTCCACCGCAGCACCGTGATGTCTGCCAGGCACGGAGCGGTGAACATGGACACCTTGGTCACGATCGGCACGCTCGCGGCATGGACGTGGTCGACGGTCGTCCTCGTCGGGGGCGCCCTTGGCGTCGATGTCTTCGCGCAAGGCCACGTGTATTACGAGACCGGTTCGGTCATCGTGACCCTCATCTTGCTCGGCAAGTGGCTCGAGGTGCGGTCCACGGCGCGTGCCGGCGACGCGGTGCGCGCACTATCTGCGCGACAGAGTGCCACCGCGCGACTTGAGGACGGCACAGAGGTCGCTCGCGAAGCGCTCGCTGTCGGCATGCGATTCGTGACGCGGCCCGGCGAAGTCGTTGCGACGGACGGCATCGTTGTGGATGGAGCGGCCGCGGTCGACGCGAGCCTCGTGACGGGCGAGTCGGTGCCGGTCGCGGCGCACGTCGGCGACGAGGTCATCGGAGGCACGATCGCGACGGACGGAGCTCTCACGATCGAAGCGACGAGGGTCGGCCGTGAAACCATGCTCGCGCAAATCGCGCGAATGGTCGACGAGGCCCAATCCGGTCGCGCTCGCATCCAGCGGCTCGCCGACCGCATCGCGAGCATCTTCGTTCCCATCGTCATTGCGCTATCGGTCGTGACTCTCGGCGCGTGGCTGCTCGCTACGGGTGATCCGAATCGAGCTTTCACTGCCGCGGTCGCCGTGCTCATCATTTCTTGCCCTTGCGCGCTCGGCCTCGCGACACCCCTCGCGATCATGGTCGGCACCGGGCGCGGCGCGCAGCTCGGCACTCTTGTTCGGGGTCCAGAGGCGCTCGAGGACACGCGGGATGTCCACATTGTTGTACTCGACAAGACCGGAACGGTGACCGAAGGCCGGATGTCTGTGGCATCCGCGTGGGCGCCCTCGGTGCCGGATTCTGGCGTCCTATTCGACGCGGTCGCTGCGGTCGAGGCGAGATCCGAGCACCCGATCGCGCACGCCATCGCAGACTCGCGCGATTCGCACGCGCTCGTGAAAGGCTTCCGAAGCATCCCCGGTCAGGGCGCGGTGGCCGTCGTCCAAGGTGCCGCTGTCGACGGTGAAGACGCGGAAGTGACGGTGGGGTCAAGACGGCTGTTCGACGAGATTTCGCCCGACCTCGAGGAGCGTGCGACTCGAGCCGAGAGGGCGGGCCGAACGGTCGTCTTCGCGGGACGGGCTCCTCAACTCGGGTCGGCGTCGAGCGCGCGGCTTGGGGGTCCGATGACGGTGGGGGCCGCAACGCTTGGGGTGCGGACGGCGCTCGTCGCGGAGGCGATGTTTGAGGTCGCCGACGTAGTCAAGCCGACGTCCCGAGAGGCGATCGGTCGTCTGGTCGACCTCGGGCTTGAGGTCATGCTGCTCACGGGTGACAACGCGCGCGTCGCAAATGCGGTTGCGTATGAGGTGGGGATCGACCGGGTCATCGCCGACGTCTTGCCCGGTTCGAAGGCCGACGTGATCGCCGATCTTCAACGGGGAGGCCGTCGCGTGGCGATGGTTGGAGACGGGGTGAACGACGCTCCAGCGCTTGCGCAAGCTGACCTCGGGATCGCCATCGGCACCGGCGCCGACGTGGCGAGGGAGGCTTCGGACCTCACGATCGTGTCCGGTGACTTGCTCGCGGTGGCCGACGCCATCGCGCTATCGCGCCGCACACTTGGCACCATCCGCGGCAACCTCGTGTGGGCGTTCGCCTACAACGTTCTTGCGATTCCCCTCGCCGCATTCGGTCTGCTCAACCCGATGATTGCCTCGGCGGCAATGGGGGGCTCGAGTCTGTTCGTCGTGGGCAACTCGCTCCGACTGCGTTCGTTCTCGGGCTACCGCTCGCGCCCGTAGCACCGGGCCAAACCGCGCCCCACCAAACCGCGCCCCACCAAACCGCGCCGCACCGAACCTCGCCGCGCGTCGCGGAGCGTCGCAGTCCCACCGTCGCTCGCTCGCGTAAGCACCAGCGCCTAAGCCGCCAGTTCGAATCGCCGGCGGCCGCCGGCACGCGGACGGCGCTGCGGATCGACGTGGGCCGGCGGGGTGAACCACACCGTGCCGTCGCGGATTGTGATCTCCCAGCCGTCGCGATGGACGCGGTGGTGGCATCCGGTGCACAACAACACGCCGTTGCTGAGGTCCGTCGTTCCGTCGTCGAGGTCCCACCAGCGGATGTGGTGTGCTTCGCAATACGACGGAGGCGCGTTGCACCACGAACAGCCGCCGTCTCGTTCCACGAGGGCGAGCCGCTGTGCGGGGCTGAACAGCCGCCTGGCTCGGCCCACGTTGATCACCTCGTCCTGCGACGAGAGCA
>JAHEMW010000021.1 GCA_024643505.1 Demequinaceae bacterium | reverse complement strand
GGCGTGATCCGCGCCTACGGCATCGAACTCGTGCCAGAGCCGATGCTCGTCGGCGTCGCCCTGTAGGCGGCGCCGACTCGCCTCACTCTGTCGCGATCGCCTTGAGTATGTCGAGGCGGGACGCACGACGCGCCGGCCACAGAGCCGCGGCGACTCCCGCGACGCCTGCGAGCAGCGTATAGACGCCGAGCAGTCTCCACGGAATGGCCACGGACGAGAAGCCGAAGTCCGCGAGCGACCGGACGAGCGCCGCACCGACTGCTACGCCGAGAATCATGCCAAGCATGGCACCGAACAGCGCCATGACGAGCGATTCGATAGTGATCATGCGCCACACCGAGCTCTTTCGCAGTCCGACCGCGCGCAGCAGCCCGATCTCGCGGGTGCGCTCGGTGACCGACAGCAGCAAGGTGTTCATCACTCCGAGAATCGCGATCACTAGGGCGCTACCGAGTAGCGCCGAGATGATGGTGAGGAAAAGGTCGATGAACTGGTTGACGAACTGTTGGAGCTCGCTCGCGTCCTGGAGCTGTACGAGCGGGAAGTCCACGGCCAGCTCCGACTCGATCCGGTCTCGCGCGATCTCCGGGTCAGCCCCGTCGTTCAGTCCAACCATCGCCTGTTGAATCGCGGTCTCGCCGACAAGCTGCGAGCCCGTCTCCCAGTCGACGAAATAGTTCGCGTCACCGTCGCGCTCATACAGGCCCGTGACTGTCAGGGTTTGGGTCGTTGCGGGACCCACGATCGTGACGGAGTCGCCCACGCCGACGCCCTGGGCCTGGATCGCGGGGTCGACAAAGACCCCGCCGGCCAACTCCGTGAAGTCGCGATCGTGTGGATAGCCGAACGCGAGGTCGGCGGTGTCCGCATCGATGATCGCGAGGGATCGCGTCGCGCCGTCCACCTGGACCTCTTCCCACGCCACTCGCGACACGTACGCGACGTCCGCGTCCGCCGCGACCACGTCGAGCGCGGCCTGGGGCACCGGGCCGGCCGTCGGGGTGATGAAGAAGTCGGCGTTCGCGGTGGAGAACTGCTCGGAGAAGGTGGCCTTAAGCGACTGGGTGAAGGTGGCGACAAGCGCGAGCAGCATGACGCCAATCATGAGCGCAGCGGCCGTGTTGGCCGAGCGGCGCGGCTCTCGGTGAATGTTGTTCGCCGCAAGCTTGCCATCCAGCCGGAACAGCTTCGTGAGCACCCCACGGAGGCCAAATGCCAACGGCACGAGAACCTGCGGACCCAGCAACGTGGTGCCGAGCACCAGGAGCGCGCCACCAAACCCCACGAACACGTAGGGGGAGTCGAAGCCGGCGAACAGCCCGATCGCAAACACCGCTCCACCAGCCGCCAGCAATGCGACGCCGACGATATTCCGAGTCCGCAGTGGCTTGCGAGATTGGGTTCCGGATTCGCGCAGCGCTTCCATGGGAGCAATGCGTGCGGCGTGCAGCGCAGGAAGCAATGCAGATACCAGCGTGACGAGCATGCCAAGCCCGTAGCCCCAGGCGATCGCGTCAGGTGGGAGCGTGATCGTTCCGAAGATGTCTCCCGAGAGCCTTTCGAGCCAGGCCGTAATTCCGAGCGCGAGTCCCCACCCGAGCAACAGTCCGGTCGTCGACGCGACCACCCCGACCGCAGCGGCTTCAAGCAGAATCATGCTTCGCACCTGGGAGCCGCGCATGCCGATCGCGCGCAGCAAACCCAATTCCCTCGTGCGCTGCGTCACGATGATGCGGAACGTGTTGGCGATGATGTAGGCGCCAACGAAAAGTGAGATAAGTGCGAAAGCGAGCGTGAAGATGTCAACGTATTGGAGTACCTGGTCGAACTCCGCAGCCTGCTCCGCAGCCTTTTGCTCTCCCGTCAGCGCCCGCGTACCTTCCGGGATGACTGCGCCGACGGCCTCGGCAACCTGGTCGGGATTCGCGCCGTCGGTCACGAGGGCTTGAATCCCGTCGAATCCGTCAACTCCGGCGAACAGCTGCGCCGACGCAGCCGTCGTGTAGACCAGCGTTGCACCTTGCGTGTTGTTGTCCTCGCCGAAGCGCGCTGTGCCAACGACTGTGAACTCGGCCACTCCGCGCTCGGACGCGATTTTGATCGTGTCGCCGAGGGCGAGGGCGTCTTTCGCGAACGCGCCGACATCGACGATAGCTTCGCCGTCCGCCGCTGGCGCGCGCCCGTCAATCACCGTCGCCCCCGCGAGATCCGGGGTGGTGGACCAGTTGATGACGAGGGTCGGGGGACCGCCTTGCCCGCCATTCGGTGCCTTGCCGTCCTTGTCAAGCAACACGCCGGGATACGTGAGGTTCCCGTCTGCGGCCGCCACACCCGCTGTCGCGCGCACCTTATCGATGTCAGATTCCTGGAACACCGACACGCCCTCCGGGAGGTCGATCTGCGCGTCGGGATCGGGCTCGACGATGACGTCGACCGTGTCGTAGATGTCGTTGAACAGCGCAGAGAAGCCACTCGACAGTGCGTTCGTGAACACATGTGTGGCGGCGACGAGCGAAACGCCGAGCGCCACCGCAATCGCAGTGAGGATGAGGCGCTTCGGATTGTGCTTGACGTTCTTGAGGGCGATGCGCAGCACGCTATGACCCCATCCGCTTCATGCGATCGAGGATCTTTTCCGCGGTCGGTTCGCGCATCTCGTCGACGATGACGCCGTCCTCAAGGAAGAGAATGCGGTCCGCGTATGACGCTGCGGTTGGGTCGTGAGTCACCATCACGATGGTTTGACCGAACTCCTTGACCGCACGGCGCATGAAGCCGAGCAGTTCCGCGCCAGATCGCGAGTCAAGGTTCCCTGAGGGTTCGTCGGCGAAGATGATTTCCGGTCGAGACATGAGCGCACGCGCGACGGCGACGCGCTGCTGCTGCCCGCCCGAGAGCTCGGCCGGCAGGTGAGTGAGGCGATCCCCCAAGCCGAGGATGCCAATGATCTCGTCGAACCAGGAGCCGTCGACCGACGTCCCTGCAA
Organism: Demequinaceae bacterium; assembly: GCA_024643505.1. Classification (GTDB taxonomy): domain Bacteria; phylum Actinomycetota; class Actinomycetes; order Actinomycetales; family Demequinaceae; genus Demequina. The sequence continues at coordinate 18,105 of JAHEMW010000021.1, read as the reverse complement.
TGTCGAGCGGAAGCGTGATGTTCTCGCGGGCCGTCAGCGAAGGAATGAGGTTGAAGGACTGAAAGACGAAGCCAATGTTCTTGCGGCGCACCTCGGTGACCTGCGACTCAGTCAGGGCCGTGATCTCGATGTCAGAGATCGATGAGGTCCCTGCGGTGAGTCGATCGAGCCCCGCGAGCGTGTGAAGCAGGGTCGACTTGCCCGAACCCGACGGACCCATGATCGCAGTGAACTCGCTGCGGGCGATGTCGACGTTGACGCCGTTGAGAGCCCGGACCGCCATTTCGCCGAAGCCGTAGTCCTTGTAGCCAGCGCGCATGGATGCGGCGAGAGCGGATGTTGTCGTCATGGGGTGTCCTTCAGGCCGGGTCGTTGTCGTCACCAGTGTGACGGCTTGGTCATGGCGGCGGTATCGGCCGCGAGGACGGTTCTGGCCCCTCCGCCTCAGGGATGACCCCCTCAGGAACGTGGAACGACGATCCCAGACTCGTACGCCTCCACGACGGCCTGTACGCGGTCACGCACGCCCAACTTGGTGAGGATGTGACTCACGTGAGTCTTGACCGTCGTCGGCGAAACGAACAGCGTGTGCGCGATCTCTTGATTCGACATTCCGCGCGCCATCAACTGCAGCACCTCGACCTCGCGTTCTGACAAGTCAGCCAGCGCCTCGACGCTCGGAGTCGCCGGAGCGCGTTCGTGCGTGCGGGCGAATTGCTCGATCACCCGGCGCGTTACCTCGGGCGCGAGCAATGCTTCGCCTGCCGCGACAACTCGGACGGCGTCGACGAGGGTGTCGCCGTCCGCACTCTTGAGCAGGAACCCCGAGGCGCCTGCCCGCAGCGCTTCGTACACGTAGTCGTCTTCGTCGAAGGTCGTGAGGATGACGACGCGCACGCTTGCGCCGTCGCGCAGAATTTCTCTGGTCGCGGTAAGCCCGTCCATCCCGGGCATGCGGACATCCATGAGGACGACGTCGGGTGCGTAGGTGGCCACGAGCGCGATCGCGGCGGCACCGTCTGGCGCTTCGCAGCAGACCTCAATATCGGGTTCGGAGTCCAGGATCATGCGCAGGCCGGCACGCACCATCGCCTGGTCGTCGACAAGGCCGACGCGGATCACAGTGCTGTCCCGGTGGTTCCGAGGGCGCCAGCTGCTGGAGCGATGCGCACCGCGCGAGCGATCTGGTCGTCCGTCGTCGGCAACGTCGCGTGGACTCGAAAGCCACCGCCGCGACGAGGACCAACGTCGAAGTAGCCGCCAAGCGACTCGACACGCTCGCGGATTCCCACGAGGCCATGGCCACCCGATGCGACGGCGACGTCGGAGATCGCGCCACGACCGTCGTCTTCTACCGTGAGTGCGACCGTTCCTCGTGCCCGAACCACCTCGACGCTCGCGCGCGCTCCGGGACCCGCATACCGGAGCGCGTTGGTGAGCGACTCCTGGATGATGCGGTACGCGCTCAGTTCAACGCCTGCCGGGACGTGCGCGTCGCCAGAAATTGACAAGTCAACCGGCAATCCCGCGTCCTCAACTTGTTGAACGAGCGCGGGGATCGCCGCTAGCGACGGCATCGGCTCGAGCTCGCGTTGTCGCCCATCAGTTGACGTTGGATCGGTCGAGCGGAGCACGGCAATCATGCGCTGCATCTCCGCGAGTCCCGTGCGGCCCGACTGAGCGATAGTGGTCAATGCCTCGCCCACGGCCGGATCGAGCGATGTGGCGGCTCGGCGCGCCCCTTCCGCCTGCAATGTCATGACGGTCATCTCGTGCGCGACCACGTCGTGAAGTTCGCGGGCGATTCTGGCGCGCTCCGCCGCCACCGCCTCCGCTGTCTCAGCGCGAGCCATCTGCTCGCGTCTGGCGTGTTGGACCTCGAGCTCGGTGAGGCGTGTGAAGCGCTTGAAGTCAACGAAGCCGATCGTGAGCGGAAGGGTGACCGCGACCGCGATTGTGACGATCGCCTGCCACTGCACGCGGTCAGTCGTCAGCACGCCTACCGTCGTCCACCCAAGCATGAGCGCGAGGATTGCTCCACCGTTGAACAAGGCCGTTCGCCGCGGTGAATACGCGGCGAGTCCGTACAGGGCGATGAGAGTCGCGAAGACAGCCGGTGTGTCCCGGTATCCGAGTCCCGCAGCGATTGCCCATGCGAAGAACGTGATCCACACCACGGTTCGTGGAGCACGCTGGCGCCACACCAGCGGCACAATCTGCCCCGCGATGAGCGCGTATCCGAGGATGTCGTAGTCCCGTTGACCCGCGAGCGTGACGCCGCCGCTCGCGGTTGCCGCGACGATCGCCACGACCAGCAGGCCGCCAGCAATGAGAGCATCGCCGAGCTTAGGAGTCTTGGGTTCCACCGTCCCAGGGTACGGCGCCTCGGCTTTGGGCCGACTCGTCCACGAGGATGAGCGTCAACCGACGAAGCGATACCCGACGCCGCGAACGGTTTCAATCGCGTCGGCGCCAAGCCGGGAGCGAAGATAGCGAATGTAGACGTCCAGCACGTTGTCCGCTGACGCCGATCCCCAAACGTGGTCGAGCGCCTCTGCACGTGTCACGACGTCGCCTCCGCGCGACATGAGCAGGTGCGCCAGCTGAAACTCGCGCGGGCTGAGGGTCACGTGGTCGCCCTCGAACAGCAGCGTGCGCGCGACGGGATCCAGTTCGCATCGACCGACCTCGATGGTGGGCGGTTCGACATAGTCGGGCTCGCGGCGCGCGCGAAGGCGAATGCGTGCCAGTAGTTCGTCGAATGAGAATGGCTTTGGCATGTAGTCGTCCGCGCCCCGCTCGAAACCTCGCACCGTGTCCTCGGCGGACGTGCGCGCGGTCAGGATCAGGACGGGCAGGTCCGATCCCGTCGATCGCAGGCGGCGAAGGACGGTGAAGCCCTCCTGGTCCGGCAGCCCGATGTCGAGAATCATCAGGTCGTATGGGCGGCTGGCTGCGAGTTCAAGTGCCCGCCGTCCCGTGCCCGCGTGCTCAACGGTGTGACCCGCCGTGCGCAGGCCATCCGATAGTGACGCCACGAGTCGCGGCTCATCTTCGACGAGGAGGAGTTGGCTCATGCTGCGTCCCCGGCAAGCGAGTGAGGGATCGAAATCGTGAAGATCGACCCGACCCCGACGTCCGACGCGATTTCGAGCATGCCGCCATGAGCGTGGGCGATCGCGCCAACGATCGTGAGGCCGAGTCCCGCGCCTTCCGCGGCCGGATCGACACGATAGAAGCGTTCTCGGATGAGGGCGAGGTCAGACGCGGAGATACCGGGTCCCTCGTCGCGCACCCACATGTGGACCCAACCGTGCTCGAGCGACGACCCGATGGCGATCTTCGAACCCGCTGGCGAGAACTTCACCGCGTTGGCGGCGAGCTGCAGCCATGCTTGGGTCATGCGCTGGGCATCAAGCGAAGCGTCGCCCGACGCCGTCGCTTCGAGAATCCACTTGTGGTTGTCGATCGCCGCGGCTCTCGTAAAAGCCGACTGGGTGAGTTCGAACAGGTCAACCGTTTCGGGCTGCACGAATTCCGGGCGGTCCGCCTTCGCCAGTGTCACCAGGTCATCGACGAGCCGTGACATTGAGCCGACCTCGTCGAGCAGTTCGTCGCGCGCATACGTGACCGCCTCTGCGTCTCGCGGTTCGAGCAGCTCAAGGCGGTTGCGCACGATCGTGAGGGGCGTGCGGAGTTCATGTGAGGCGTCATCCAGCAGTTGGCGCTGGTCAGAGAAGGCTCGCTCAAGGCGATCGAGCATGGCGTTGACGGTTTGCGTGAGCCGCGACAGATCGTCGTTTCCCACGATGGGGATGCGTTCAGACAGGTCAGTCTCAGAGATGTGCCGTGCCGTCCGTTCGAGGAGGCGTAGCGGTCGCAGCAATCGTCCGACGCTGATCCACGCGATCAACGCGAGGATTCCGAGCGCACCGACCGCGACAAGCGTGTACACGCGAAAAGTGGCATTGAGGGTGCCAAGGAGCGAACCGCGGTCGCTCGCGGTGACGTACACGCCGTCAATGGCACCGGACGGATTGACAAGGGGGACGGCCGTGTAGCGGTAGTCCGTGACAGAGGTGGTGACGGCCGAGACGTTCACTGGCCCCGGGCTCGCGGAAGCAGCGGCCGCAATGAATTCGGGGTCGTTCTCCAGCATGAGGCGGTCGTCGCTGGCTGGCACGTACCGCGCCGAGTCGCCGGTGATCGCGACGACGCCCTCGTCCCGTGTCAGCGAGGCCCGTCGCACCGCTTCGCGAAGTAGGTCATCCGCCGAGGCAAAGGCCTTCCCGGTCGTCGGGTCAGCTCCGGAGGCGAAGAGCAGGAAGTCCTCGGTGCGCACCCGCAGGTCGTCGCTGATCGTGTCGTCAAGGTGGGAGCGCTGAATGCCGTACGCGGTGAGTCCAGCCGCGGTTAATGCCGCCGCGGTCATCGTCACGAGGTAGACGATCACGCGCGCGCGGACCGTGAGGCCCGCGCGCGCGTTTTGAGGGGGGGTCTGATCGTCCACAAGTGAACGCTAATGCTTGTTAGTCGTGCTCGGGCTCGTCGGCTTGGTCGGGCTCGTCGGCCTCGTCGTGGCTCGAGCCGGACTGGTGGCTCTCCACCTCGTCGCGATCGTCGCTCTCGTCGTCGCCCCCGCCACCGGGGACGTTCAGGGTAATGACACCCGCGTCGGGCGCAACGGCGATCGGGTGGTCGTCGCCCGCCGAGTCGTCGCCCGCCGAGTCGTCCCCGGGTGAGTCATCCGAACCCTGGGGGTCAACGGCATCGTCTGGAGACGTCGAGTCGTCGGGGCTCGTGGCCGAATCGTCGACGGACGAGGCGGCGGGCACCGACACGTGCGTGCCGATGGTCGTTTCGGGAGTGTCATCGCCGGACATCGCGTTCGCCGCGTACCCGACCCCGAGAATCAGGGCGCCTGCGGCGCCGATGGTGACTGCATAGCGGGCGGTGGTGTTCATGACTTAAGTGTCGACGCGCGTCTCTGAGAGGCCTCACAGACTCGGACTAATTGTCGTCAGCGCGCTGCCAGCGGAAGGTCTTGACGGCGACGAAAAGGCCGACGACAAACCATGCGACGAGTACGGCGGCCATCGCGCCGTGCTCCCAACTCATGCGTGCCTCCGCAAACTTGAAGTCGTCCGGCAAGAACACTGACCGCATGCCTTGCGCCAACCACTTGAGGGGGAACACCTCGGCAATACGTTGCAAAAACGCGGGGATCTCCGTGTACACGAAGAACACACCCGAGATGAACTGCAGGAACAGGATCACGGGCGTGAGGATCGCCGATCCCGCCTTCGCATTGCGAAGCAGCGACGAAACCGCGATGCCTAGCGTCGTCGACGCACCGGTCCCGAGGACGAACACCCACGCAAAGGTTCCCCACGTCGCGGGTTCCGTCGGCAACGAAACCTCGAAGAAGGCGACTCCGACCGCAATCAAGATCGTGATCTGGATGACCGACACCAACAGCACCTGCGCCAACTTGCCCGTGAAGTACGCCGTCGGCGGTAGCGGGGTTCCGTGGATTCGCTTGAGCGCATCGGCGTCGCGGTCGATCGCGATCCCGAGGGCGAGTGACTGAAACCCGGTGTTGATGATTCCGGTCGCAATCATTCCCGCCATGAAGTATTGCGCGAACGTGACCGTCGTGCCCTCAATCACGTTCCCGCCGAGCATCGAGCCGAACAGCACCATGAAGATCAGTGGGAACGCGAAGATGAAGATCATCTGCTCGCGGCTACGCGTGAACTCCTTGAGTTCCACTTTCAGCCGGTCGAAGGCGAGCGTGCCCCAGGTCGGGCCAGCGGATGTGTGCACGGTCGTCACTCCTGGCCCTCCTCAACGTCAGCCACGTCATCGGCGCTCGCGGTCGCGTGGCCCTTCGAGATCATGCCGAGGTAGACGTCCTCAAGCGACGGTCGCGTGACGGCCAAGTCCTGAACCTCGCCCTCCGTGCGCGCGAGCAGGGCGCGCAATACCTCAGTGGGCTTTGGCGTCGCGGTGCGCTGCCTTCCGCCGGCGTCGCTCCATGTCACGATCGCGTCTGCGGCTCGACTCCTCAGGCCGGCGGGAGTGTCGAGCGCGATGCGCTGGCCGTCCGCGATGATCGCAATGCGGTCGGCAAGGTGCTCCGCCTCCTCCAAGTAGTGCGTGGTGAGGAGAATGGTGGTTCCGTCGCCGCGCAGCGTCTCGATGAGAGCCCAGAACTGTCGCCGCGCCTCCGGGTCGAAACCGGTGGTCGGTTCGTCAAGGAACATGAGCTCGGGGCGGCCGATGATGGCCAGCGCCACATCAAGCCGCCGGCGTTGACCTCCGGACAGCGTTTGCGGTTTCGAGTCGGCCTTGTCCTCCAGGCCAACTGCCGCGATCGTCGCCTCGACGTCTCGCGGATGGGGGTACAGACGGCTCGCGTGGGTGAGCGCTTCCCTTGCGGTGAGGAAGCTGCGTTCAGAGGTGCTCTGAAGCATGATCCCAATGCGTTCGCGCCACGACCGATCGCCGCTGTGAGGGTCGGTGCCGAGGACGGAAACGTCCCCAGACGTGCGCTTGCGGAACCCCTCGAGAATCTCGACGGTGGTCGACTTTCCTGCACCGTTCGGCCCGAGCAGTGCGAAGCACTCGCCCTTTTCAATGGTGAGGTCGAGGCCATCGACGGCACGCTTGGCGCCGTAGTGCTTGTGCAGTTGCGAAATCTCTATCGCTGCTGCAGCCATGGAATCGAGGCTACCGGGCCTGGCTGGAGATGCCTAGGCGAGGGCTAGCCGAGCAGGCGCTGGATTCGGGTCACGCCCTCAACGAGATCGTCGTCGCCCAGTGCGTAGCTGAGCCGCAGGAAACCGCTTGGCCCGAATGCCTCGCCGGGGACAACAGCGACCTCCGCCTGCTCGAGGATCACTGCCGCGAGATCGGCGGACGTGTCGACCGTAACGCCGCCAACTGACCTGCCCATGAGCGCTTCGACTGACGGGTAGGCGTAGAAGGCCCCCTTCGGCGTGGGGCAGACGACGCCGTCAATGTCGCGCAACATCGACACCATGGTCTGTCGACGCCGGTCGAACGCGGTGCGCATGCGCGCGACGTCCTCAAGCCCACCCTCGAGCGCTGCCAGTGCAGCGCGCTGGGAAACGTTGGCGACGTTGCTTGTCAGGTGACTTTGGAAGTTGGCTGCGGCCTTCGTCACGTCAGCGGGGGAGATCATCCAGCCGACGCGCCAACCGGTCATCGCGTAGGTCTTCGCCACTCCATTGACAACGATGCACTGATCCGCGAGCGCGGGAACCTCACGCACGATCGGCGTGAACTCGGCGTCGTCGTACACGAGGTGCTCGTAGATTTCGTCCGTGATGACCCAAATGCCGTGCTCAAGCGCCCACTCGCCGATTGCCCTCGTCTGCTCGCGGGAGTACACCGCTCCCGTCGGGTTCGAGGGCGAACAGAACAACAGCGCCTTGGTGTTCTCCGTGCGCGCCGCCTCGAGCTGTTCGACACTCACGAGGTACTCCCGGTCGGCGCCTGCGAAGACCTCGACCGTCTGACCGCCGGCGAGCGCGATCGCCTCGGGATACGTGGTCCAGTACGGCGCGGGAAGGATCACCTCGTCGCCCGGGTCGATGATCGCGGCGAACGCTTGGAAAACTGCCTGCTTTCCACCGTTGGTGACGATGACGTGCGCGGGGTCGATCTCGTACCCCGAGTCGCGCAGCGTCTTCGCGGCGATCGCCTCCCTGAGTTCCGGCAATCCGGAAGCGGGTGTGTAGCGGTGATTGCGAGGGTCCGACGCGGCGGCGATTGCGGCGGCGACAATCGGTGCCGGGGTCGGGAAGTCGGGTTCCCCAGCCCCGAAGCCGATGACAGGCCGGCCTGCAGCCTTGAGTGCCTTCGCCTTGGCGTCGACGGCGAGGGTGGCGGATGGCGCAATGGCTCCGAGGCGTGCGGACACTCGGCGTTCGGGGTCGGTCATGGCCGTATTCTTTCACTTCGCCGAGCAGCGTTGTCTCGCGGGCGACGGGGTAGCGGACGCGGGTTCGCGTCGGCCAGCAAAACCACGTACTATGGCGAGTCGGCGATTGACAAACGTCATGATGGCTCGCGCCCAAAACGCGGTCGTCGACGGGTCGGCAACCGACGGGGCCCAACCCCCGAAGGGCAGTGGCGCAATTGGTAGCGCATCGGTCTCCAAAACCGACGGTTGGGGGTTCGAGTCCCTCCTGCCCTGCGTCGCGCGGGATCTTCCGCGCAACCCACTTCACAGTAAAGAGGACTTTCGGTGAGCGAATCTGCCGTGACTGATTCCGGAGAGAAGGACCCTAGGCACGCGTCGCGTGAGGGTCTGAACATCTTCGGACGCATCGCGCTGTTCGTGCGCCAGGTGATTTCGGAACTTCGTCGCGTCGTGACGCCGTCGCGCGAAGAGCTCATTCGCTACGTCTGGATTGTGATCGGGTTTGTGGCAGTGATGATGGCGCTCGTGTTCGTTCTCGATTTGGGGTTCGGATGGACGGCGTCGAAGGTTTTCGGCGGATAGACCGCCAGGAGAGTGGAGAAACGTGGCTGACGACAAGATGGATGCGGTGGTGATTGACGCGGCGCTCGAGGACGGCGACGTCGCCGACGGCCGTGACGACGTGCTGACCGAGTCGGACGACGTCATTGCGGACGCGGCGAACGATGACGCCGACAACGCACCCGTCGATCCCGTGGAGGTTTTCAAGGCCGACCTGCGCATGCGTGAGGGCGATTGGTTTGTCGTGCACAGCTACTCCGGTCACGAGAAGCGGGTCAAGCAGGCGATCGAGCACCGCATCGAGAGCCTCAATATGGAGGAGTACATCTTCCAGGTCGAGGTTCCCATGGAGCAGGCAGCCGAGATCAAGGGAGGCCAGCGCAAGCTCGTGACCCGAGTGCGCATGCCTGGCTATGTGCTCGTCCGCATGTACCTCACCGACGAGTCCTGGGGCGCGGTGCGCAACACGCCCGGCGTCACCGGCTTCGTTGGACACGCCCACCAGCCGGTTCCGCTCACGCTTGACGAGGTCTACTCGATGCTCGTTCCTGCCGAGGTCACGGCCGCCGCAGCCGAGGACGGATCCGCTCCTGCGAAGCGCGTAAGTGTCGAGTACGAGGTCGGCGAGTCGATCACGGTCATCGACGGCCCGTTCGCGACGTTGCCCGGCACCATTTCCGAAATTAGCGCCGAGAGCCAGAAGCTTCACGTGCTCGTATCAATCTTCGGCCGGGAGACCCCGGTTGAGCTGTCGTTCACACAGGTCACCAAGATCTGACAAGCGTCAGTAACGCCGGCGACCGCCAGTCGCCGCCAGAGGTAGTAAAGGACCCACACCATGGCACCCCCAAAGAAGAAGAAGGTCACCGGCCTGATCAAGCTCCAGATCCAGGCCGGCGCCGCCAACCCTGCGCCGCCCATCGGCCCGGCGCTTGGCCAGCACGGCGTGAACATCATGGAGTTCTGCAAGGCCTATAACGCAGCGACCGAGTCGCAGCGTGGCAGCGTCGTTCCCGTGGAAATCACGGTGTACGAGGACCGCAGCTTCACGTTCATCATGAAGACGCCGCCAGCAGCCGAACTCATCAAGAAGGCGGCTGGCGTCGCCAAGGGATCGTCGGTTCCGCACACCCAGAAGGTCGGAACACTGACCAACGCTCAGGTGCGCGAGATCGCCGCAACCAAGATGGAAGACCTCAACGCGAACGACATCGACGCGGCCGCCAAGATCATTGCCGGCACGGCGCGCTCGATGGGCATCACGGTCAACTGACCACACCACCCATGTGGGAGGGCATCGCTTGCCCGCCACCACGACTGCAAAGGAAAGAACGCAGATGACACAGCGATCCAAGGCCTACCGCGACGCGGCCCAACTCGTCGACCGTAGCCAGCTTTACACGCCGCTCGAGGCGCTCCGCCTCGCGCAGAAGACGTCCTCGAAGAACACCGACTCGACCATCGATGTCGTGTTCAAGCTCGGTGTCGATCCTCGCCACGCGGACCAGATGGTCCGTTCCACCGTCATCCTTCCCCACGGCACCGGCAAGACTGCTCGCGTCCTGGTCTTCGCCAACGGCGAGAAGGCCGAAGCCGCGCGCGCCGCGGGAGCGGACATCGTCGGCGGCGACGAACTCATCGACGAAGTTGCCGCTGGCCGGCAGGATTTCGATGCCGTCGTCGCAACCCCGGACCTCATGGGTAAGGTCGGCCGGCTTGGTCGCGTCCTTGGCCCGCGTGGCCTCATGCCCAACCCGAAGACCGGCACCGTGACGATGGACGTCACGAAGGCCGTGAGCGACATCAAGGGCGGCAAGATCGAGTTTCGCGTCGACAAGCACGCCAACCTGCACACCGTGCTCGGCAAGGCCTCGTTCGGCGACCAGAAACTGCTGGAGAACTTCAAGGCCGTCGTCGACGAGGTGCTGCGCGCAAAGCCTTCGGCATCGAAGGGTCGCTACATCATCAAGACCGCAGTCTCTGCAACCACCGGCCCCGGAATCCCCGTGGACGCGCTTGCGAAGGCCGACGCCTAACGATCTGCGCGACAGGGCGTTCCGCTTCTCGCGCGCCCCGTGACCAGCACGACGGCGCATGCCCGCCGTGATCACGAACGGTCCGACCCCCGCCGAGGGGCCGGACCGTTCGCGTTCCCGCGGGAAGCGCAGGTCGCGACGGTATAGAATCGAGACCCGCCCAAGACCGGGGTTGAGCGCCGCGTTCAAGCGGCCTGGGCCCCGCGCCGGAATGGATGTCGATGGACTCGCCTGACCTCGTGGTGTGCTCGTTCTACACCGCCGACGACTACTACAGATCTCACGCAGACAGCCTGCGCAAGAACCTCGATGGCCTCGGCGTGAAGCATGAGCTCGGCGAAATCGTGAAGGCTGAGGGCGAGGACTGGGCCGACATCTGCCGCAAGAAGATCGCCTTTCTTGCTGATGTGTGTGAGCGTCACCCCTCGAGCAAGGTCTACTGGACCGACGTGGACTGCAAATTCCTCGCGTTCCCCGACTACCTCAAGGACTTCAGCGCGGATCTGCTTGGATTCCAGCGCGGCTTCGGCAGTCCACTGACGATCGGCTATCAGCGCCGAACGCGGTTCTGGGAGCCATGTTTCTTTGGAATCAACACGACTCCCGCGGCGCGCAAGTTTGTCGCTGATGCTGCCAGGCTCGAGAAGACGCTGGAGATCAAGGCCACGGACGACTACTTCTTCGAGGAGTCGTGGCGTGCAAACGCTCCCGAAATGTCGTTTCAGGTCGTTCCCTCGGTCGCGGCCATCAGGGGCGCGGATGCGTCGCCCACCCTTGTGCAGCCGTTCTTCGTGTTCGGTGCCAGCGGCAACGTCGACGAATTCAAGGGCAAGGTCGTCCAGCACGGCCAGATTGACGGCTCGTCGACCGTCTCGTTCTCAACGAAGGTGCGTCGAAGTGGCCTCAAGGTCGCGAAGAAGGTCGAACGGTCCCTGCCCGACGCTGCCGTCCGACCGCTCCGACGGGTGCTCGACACCGTAGGGTTCACCGGCGCACTCGTCGGTCAGGATGCCGTGTCCGGCTCCCCGAAGCGGCAGGCGCTTGTTCGGGCGCTGTTGCGCGAGGGTCAGGAAGGGGCGATCGCTCGCGTGGAAGAGCTCGCGCTCGAGCTCTCGTCGACCGGTGTGACGACCACCAAGGAGAGCGCCGCGATCGAAGCGGGGCGCAGCTTCGCGTACTACGCAGGACGGGATAGGAACGACCAGATCCCCCTCGTGTGGTGGGCGCGACCCTTCCCCGGCAACTTTGGCGACTGGCTCAGCCCGCTCGTGCTGTCCAACTACACGTCAAAGGGGATCGTCTTCCAGGCCCCGGCAGCGGCTGCGACGAAGCCGCACATCGTTTCCGTTGGTTCGATCGGCCGCTTCATCAAGCCGAACTCGATCGTGGTGGGCACCGGGATTAGCTCGGCGGACGTTGACCTGTCAAAGAAGGCGGACTTCGTGTCAGTGCGCGGTCCCATCACAGCGGCCCTGCTCGAGGACAGCGGCGGACCGAGGGTCACGAGTTACGGAGACCCAGGTCTGCTCCTTTCACGCGTCTTGCCCGTTGAGCGCGGCGTCACCAATGGCCGCCTCGCCTTCGTGCGCCACTTCACGCACGTCGCGATTCCCGTCGCCTTGCCCGACGACGTCGACGAGCTCAGCGTGCTCATGTCCCATCCGGACCACATCCGGGACTTCGTCGATGCGCTCTCTTCTTACGACGGCGTGGTGACGTCCGCCATGCACGTGATGATTGCGTGTCACTCGTACGGAATCCCGTGCGTGCTGGTGACGTTTGAGGGCTTCGAAGCCACGGTCCACGGCTCGGGCATCAAGTACGCGGACTATAGCCGCGGTGCGGGCCTCAGTCGCGAGTACAACCCGTTGCCGGTCCGGCTCGACATGTCGGCGATCGACCTGCGGGGACTGCTGGCGGACGAGCGTGCGTCAGAATCCAAGCTCGATGAGGTTGAGGCAGCAGTGCGCGAGGCGTTGGCGCTCCACGCGGAGCGAGTTGGCCGCGCGTAGGGTCACTCGATGATTAAGCAACTATTTCAGGCTTTTCGCCTGCTCTTTCCTGCGAAGCGGTACGGCGGACTGATCATCGCGCTGATCCTGCTCAGTGCCATCGTGCCGGTCAGCGAGATGCTCGTCGCGCGCATGTTCTCGCGGATCATCATCGACGGCTCGGCGACTTTTCAATCGGACCCCGGCACGCTCTACGTACAGGTCGCCGTGTTCTTCGGCGCGTTCGCGGTCACGCGCACGATCCACCACCTCGTGCGGTGGTTCCGCGTGAAGGCGTTCGCCCGCGCGTTCAAGAACTCGCCGCGAAAGACGGGGGCCAATCAAGAGAGCTGGGAGTGGGCGCTGGCCTTCGAGCTCACGGGCGTCGTCACGGTCATGGTGCAGGCGAGTGTGTTCGCGGCATTCTTCCTGTACCTCAGCCTCGTTGTCGGCGCCATGAACGTCGCGATCGCGCTCATCGTGATCGCGATCGTGTCGATCCTGTATCGGCGGCAGCTTGTCCGCCAGCGGGAGTACATTGCGACCGGTAAGAATCCCGACAGTGACGCCATCGCGTCTCGTGTCACGTCGCGTATTGTCGATGCGGAGTATGGATCGGTGATCGCGAGCTTCGGGCTGGTGATCATGTTCGGCCTTTTGCTGTTCGAGACCGTCAAGGGCTCGGTCTCGAACGCCGACGCGATTGTGATGTTCCTGGGCTTGCGGCTCATGTACGGCCAACTGGGCAACATGTCGGCACACCTCATGCGTTTCGCACGAGCCTTCGCGCGGGTGATGCCGTGAGCGCACGCGGCTTCGCTGACGTGACGCTTGGGTTCTCGTCTCTCGCTGACCGCGTCGGCGCGATCGCGGTGCCGCACGAGTTGCGTCACGCGGCCATTGTGATCGTGACCCAACAACGGCAGGGCGCCGAGGACACTGTCGCAACGCCATCCCCCGAGATCGCCGAACGTGCCACCGTGATCGCGCTCGACGGCATCGGTGTCGCCAAGAGTCGCAACGAGGCGATTCGATCCGCCAAGACCCGTTACCTGTTGTTCTGTGACGACGACGTGACGATCGACGTCGACGGTCTCGCTCAGGGCATCGAGTTTCTCCGCGCGCATCGCGCGGCCCTCGCGCTCGGCAGGGCGGTCGACGAAACGGGCGCGCTGCGCAAGGCGTATCCCGACGGAACGCCCCGACTGACGATGTTCAACAGCGCGAAGGCCGCCACGTACGAGATGCTCATCGACGTTCCCCAGGTCCGCGCATCGGACGTGTGGTTTGACGAACGGTTCGGCGCCGGTGCGGAAAACTACCTCGGAGACGAGTACATCTTCATCGCCGACATGCTGCGCGCTGGCCTCACGGCGCACGCCGTTCCGTGTGTTTTTGGCATGCACCCGGCAGACAGCAGTGGTGCCCGGTGGTCCCGCGACGGTGACGTCGACGCCAGGGCGAAGGCGCTTGAGCGCGCATTCGGCCGGCGGGCGTTGGTTGGTAAGGCGTTGTTCGCGACGAAGAATCGCCGAAACCTCGGCGGGATTCGACAGTGGTGGTCGTTCGTCACGACCCGCCACTTCGTGCCCTGACCGACGCGACTTGCCCGTGAGTGCCCGATGCGGCTATGGTTAGCGCGCCCAAGACCGCCGGTCGTGGAGCGGGGAAACCCGTTCTACCGAAGTCCCGCTCAGCGGGGTCCAGCGCAGGTGAGAATGACGACGCGCATCGCGCGTGCGGACGCCAAGCGTCCCGCCGTCGGCCCCGCTTGCGCGGGGCCTTTGTTGTTCCGGGGTGACTGGGGGTCACAGTTACGGAAGGACAATCATGGCGACGCCAGACAAGGTGGCGGCGGTCAAGGAGCTCGCGGATAATTTCCGCGGTGCCAACGCCGTCGTGATCACCGAGTACCGCGGCCTGTCGGTCAAGCAACTCGCGGAGTTGCGCGGCAAGCTCCGTGGAACGGCGACCTACTCAGTCGCGAAGAACACGCTTACGTTGCTTGCGGCAAAGGACGCCGAGGTTGACGGACTCAACGACTTGTTCGTGGGCCCGACGGCCATCGCATTCGTCACCGGAGACCCGGTCGAGGCGGCGAAGGCGCTACGGGACTTTGCCAAGGCACACGACAAGCTCGTGATCAAGGGCGGTGTGCTCGAGGGCAAGGTGCTTTCGGCAGAGGATGTGTCGAAGCTCGCAAACCTCGAATCTCGTGAGGTACTGCTCGCCAAGGCAGCTGGCGCCATGAAGGCGTCCCTGTTCGGTGCGGCATACCTCTTCCAGGCGCCGCTGTCTCAGGCAGCGCGCACCGTAGACGCCCTGCGCGTGAAGCAGGAAGACGCGGCCTAAGCGCCGCACCCCCCAACCCCAGATTCTGCTCCACGCAGCAAATAGATAAGGACATACATCATGGCTAAGCTCAGCACCGCCGAGCTCATCGAGGCATTCAAGGAGCTCACGCTCATCGAACTTTCGGAGTTCGTCAAGGCATTTGAGGAGACCTTCGAGGTCACCGCTGCCGCGCCGGCCGCAGTCGCCGTTGCCGCCCCCGCGGGTGGCGGCGAGGCCGCGGAAGAGGTCGAGGAGAAGGACTCGTTCGACGTCGTCCTGACCGCCGTCGGTGACAAGAAGATCCAGGTCATCAAGGAGGTGCGCGCGCTCACGCAGCTCGGCCTCGGTGAGGCCAAGGCGCTTGTCGACGAGGCCCCGAAGACCGTGCTTGAAGGCGCGAAGAAGGAAGACGCGGAAAAGGCCAAGGAGGTCCTCGAGGCCGCCGGCGCCACCGTCGAACTCAAGTAGCTCTTCCCGCAGCGACAGGCCGGGACGCCGCGAGGCGTCCCGGCCTTCGTCGTCTCCCGACACGTAAGCGTTGCGTCGCGTAGTATGCCTTCAAGGCGTTCGATCATGGGGTCGCGAACGATGTCTTTCCGCTGTCAGGATGGGCAACGACGCGGGCGATGAGAGCCGCGCGGAGCCATGTCTCGCGATTGGACAAGCGCGCGCGGCGCGACTACTATCGTCATCTGCGCTGTCTATTGCCCTGCCCTCATATGCCTACCTGGCGTGCGTCCGCTCCATAGCGGTTTCGCCCCGGGATCCGGTGGAGCCGCGGTTGAAGACTCGTGTCACGCACGACATCAGGGAAGGACCCGCCCTTGGCTGCCTCGCGCACCGATAACGCCACCGCGAACCGTCCGGCTTCTCGCCGAATCTCATTCGCACAGCTCGCAGAACCGATCGAGGTGCCCAACCTGATTGGCCTGCAGACCGAGAGCTTTGACTGGCTCCTCGGCAACGCGCTCTGGCAAGCGCGAGTGGCGGCGGCGAAAAAGACCGGGCGCAACGACGTCCCAGAGATTGCCGGCCTCCAAGAGATCTTCGAAGAGATCTCGCCGATCGAAGACTTTGGTCAGACGATGTCGCTGTCGTTCTCCGACCCGTACTTCGAAGAGCCGCGGCACACTCCTGACGAGTGCAAGGAAAAGGACTTCACCTACTCCGCTCAGTTGTTCGTCACGGCAGAGTTCATGAACAACGTGACGGGCGAGATCAAGTCGCAGACGGTGTTTATGGGCGACTTCCCGCTCATGACTGACCGCGGCACGTTCATCGTGAACGGCACCGAGCGCGTCGTCGTGTCTCAGCTCGTGCGCTCTCCCGGCGTCTATTTCGAGCGCACGCCGGACAAAACGAGCGACAAGGACATCTTCACCGCGAAGGTCATTCCGTCGCGCGGCGCCTGGCTAGAGTTCGAGATCGACAAGCGCGACGCTGTCGGCGTGCGTGTCGACCGCAAGCGCAAGCAGTCCGTCACGCTCTTCCTTAAGGCGCTCGGCTTGAGTGAGGAGGAGATCTCTCAGGAGTTCGCCGACTACCCGTCGGTCCTCGAAACCCTCGCGAAGGACACTGTTCACGGCAACGACGAAGCGCTCGTTGACCTCTACCGCAAGTTGCGCCCCGGCGAGCCGCCGACGGTGGAGGCGGGCCGCAACCTGCTCGACAACTTCTACTTCAACCACAAGCGTTATGACCTCGCGAAGGTCGGTCGCTTCAAGCTCAACAAGAAGCTCGGCGTTGGCAAGCCCCTCGGCGACTCAGTCCTGAGCCGCGACGACATCGTCGCGACGATCAAGTACATTGCGGCCGCGCACGCCGGTGCCCGGACCATGCCGTCTGCCATTGGTGACGTGCGCGTTGAGACGGACGACATCGATCACTTCGGCAACCGACGTATCCGCGCCGTTGGCGAACTGATCCAGAACCAGATCCGCACCGGACTGTCACGCATGGAGCGCGTTGTGCGCGAACGCATGACGACTCAGGATGTCGAAGCGATCACGCCGCAGACACTCATCAACACGCGTCCGGTGGTCGCCGCGATTCGTGAGTTCTTCGGAACGTCGCAGTTGTCGCAGTTCATGGACCAGAACAACCCGCTCGCGGGTCTCACGCACAAGCGCCGTCTGTCCGCGCTCGGCCCCGGTGGTCTGAGCCGCGACCGTGCCGGTATGGAAGTTCGCGACGTGCACTCGTCGCATTACGGACGCATGTGCCCCATTGAGACCCCTGAAGGCCCAAACATTGGCCTCATCGGGTCGCTCGCGTCGTTCGGCCGCATTAATCCCCTCGGGTTCGTCGAGACGCCGTACCGCAAGGTCGTTGGCGGAACGGTGACTGACCAGGTCGACTATCTGACTGCCGACGATGAGGACCACTTCGTCATCGCACAGGCGAATGCCGGACTCGACGACACTGGCCGGTTCGCTGACGCCCGCGTGCTCGTCCGCTCACGCGGAGGAGAGGTCGAATTCGTGACCCCCGAGGCCGTCGACTACATGGACGTCAGCCCCAGGCAGATGGTTTCTGTTGCGACCGCCCTCATCCCGTTCCTCGAGCACGACGATGCCAACCGCGCCCTGATGGGCGCAAACATGCAGCGTCAGGCAGTCCCGCTGGTGCGGTCAGAGGCGCCGCTGGTTGGCACGGGCATGGAGCGTCGGGCGGCGATCGACGCCGGTGACGTCGTGATCGCTGCGAAGCCGGGAGTGGTCACCGAGGTCAGCTCCGACCTCGTGACAGTCGCGAACGACGACGGCACCACCGGCTCGTACCGCATCGCCAAGTTCCAGCGCTCCAACCAGGGCACGAGCTACAACCAGCGCGTCGTTGTCGATGAAGGCCAGCGGCTCGAGCTCGGCGCCGTCATCGCGGACGGTCCTGCCACCGACGAGGGTGACCTCGCGCTCGGCAAGAACCTGCTCGTGGCGTTCATGTGCTGGGAGGGTCACAACTACGAAGACGCGATCATCTTGTCGCAGCGTCTCGTGCAAGAAGACACGCTCTCCTCGATCCACATCGAGGAGCACGAGGTCGACGCCCGCGACACGAAGCTCGGCCCGGAAGAGATCACGCGTGACATCCCGAATGCGTCGGAAGAGGTCCTCGCGGACCTTGACGAGCGCGGCATCATTCGTATCGGTGCGGAGGTTCGCGCTGGAGACGTGCTGGTAGGGAAGGTGACGCCGAAGGGCGAGACCGAACTCACCCCTGAAGAACGCCTGCT
>JAHEMW010000109.1 GCA_024643505.1 Demequinaceae bacterium | reverse complement strand
GGGCGGTGCCGTGGATCGTCGTGGTCATCAACCTGTTTTCGCCGGGCGGTCCGGACACGGCCACGGTTCCGGGCTTCGTCTACGGCATCGTGATCTCGCTGTTCCTGTTCTTCAACGCCTTCGCGCTGGTGCAGTGGAAGCAGTACCGCGCCAAGGGCAAGTGGGCCAATTACCTGCGTGGAGAGCGCGCATACATCGTTCTCAGCCTGGTCGCCAAGACCGCGCTCGCGTGGCAGGTGTTCGCGGGGACGCTCGCGGGGTCGTAGCGGGACGACGGGCTAGACGCCGAGGCCTGCGGCCCGCGCCCTGGCGATCGCGTCGGCCCGGTCCGCAACCTGGAGCTTCGCGAAGATGTTCGAGTTGTGATTACGCACAGTCTTCGGGCTGATGACCAACTCACGCGCGATGTCCGCGTTCCGCGCGCCACCGGCCATGAGGTGCAGCACCTCGCGTTCCCGGTCAGTGAGTTCGGGAAGTACCGGTGAGCGAGGCATGGCGTTTCCGGACGCGAAGTAGGAGAGTATCCGTTCCGCGATCCCGGGCCCGAAAACGGCATCGCCGTGTGCAACGGCGCGCACCGCACCGATGATGTCCTCCGGGCTAGATCCCTTGAGGAGGTACCCGCGTGCTCCCGCGCGAAGCGCTGCAAACACGGAGTCCTCATCGTCGGCCATAGTGAGCACGAGCACCGCGATGTGCGGGCTTTCGGCGACGACCCGGCGAGTGGCCTCGATTCCGCTCATGGTGGGCAGGTGCAGGTCCATCACGACGGCGTCGGGCTGGAGATCACGGGCAACGTCGACGGCCTCCTGACCGTCAGAGCACGTGCCGACCACGTCCAAGTCTGCCTCGGCGTCGAGAGCGCCGCTCAGGCCCTCGCGCACGATCGGGTGGTCGTCCACCACGAGCACGCGCGTCGTCTCATCGGTCATACCGCACCTCCCGTCGCGTCGAGCGCCAAGATCGGCAGCGACGCCCGCACCCGGGTTCCACCCTCGTCGAGCCTCGACACCTCGCACGTGCCGCCAACCTCGGCCGCACGCTCCCGCATCGAGCGTAGACCGACGCCCGCCCGCACCCGGTCCGGAAGGCCCGGGCCGTCGTCGACCACGTCGAGTTGGAGCGCGCCGGACACCTGGTCGACGCCGAGCGTGACGGACACATCGGTGGCATTCGTGTGGCGCGCGACGTTGGCGAGGGCCTCGGTCGCAATCCGATACGCAGCGACCTCGACCGCAGCGGGAAGTTTCGCGCCGTCGAGTCCGTCGGCCACCACGGCTCCGGGATATGTCGCCTCGGCGCGCTGGCGGAGCGCTCCCGCGAGGCCCAGCTCGTCGAGCGCGGGAGGGCGAAGGTCGTCGACGATGCGCCGCACGTCGGCAACTGTGTTGCGTATGCCCTCTTCGAGAGGGCCGACCCACCGCATGGCTTCCTCGGGCGAGTTCGGCAGGGCTTTGCGGGCGTTGCCCGCGATCAGTGCGAGGCCGGCGAGCGCCGACCCGACGCCGTCGTGGAGGTCGTTGCGCAGCCGTCGCCGTTCCTCTTCGCGGGCCAGCACCAGGCGCTCGCGAGACTCCCGCAGCTCCATCGTTAGCCTCACCGCGTGAGCGACCACCGCCACTTGGCGGGATGCGTCGTCGAGAACGCGAAGATCAGCAGCAGACAGTGGTTCGGTGTCGGAGCGCTGGCCCACCTCGAGCGAGCCAACGACCTCGCCTTGGTGAACCAACTCGACTACGTGAGGTGTGCCACGCGACCTTCCGCGGGCCGCCGCTGGTTCGTCGTCAGCACCCGCGAGCCGCACGGCGACATACGGGAGGCGCAGGGCGTCGCCGATCGCCTCGACGGTGACCGGAAGCAGCCGTTCCGGCGTAACGGCGTCGGAGATGCGCTTGGACAACGTGGCGAGGGCCCGCGTCGGATCGTTCCGGTCGCCGTACATCATGCGGTTGACCCGGCGCTGCATCCACTCGCGGATTGGGTAGGCAACGACCGCCACGATTGCGACCACTAGGACGGACCATCGCCACTCGACCGTCGATCCGGTGATAGCCGAGGCCGTCAGCACCACAGCGGCGTACACCGCAAACACTCCAGCCGTGAGTGCGCCGTACACGAGCGTTCGATTGACGAGGGTGTCGATGTCGTATAGGCGGTACTTCACGATTGCCACCGTGATGGCGGCGGCGATCAGGATCACCGGCCCGACGAGCAGGATCGTCTGCACGATTCCCCATCCGCGCGACCCCGCAAGTCCCAGAACCTGGGCAACGGTCCACGTCACGGCGGCAACGCCGAGCGCCCAGAGCAGCCACCGCATCTGTTCGCGCTCGTCGCCCATCGCGCGACGTCGGCGCACGATCACGGCTGCGAAAGCGAGGACGATCGCCACGGGGACGAGCACCATCAGTGCCGCAATGGGGTAGGCGGCCGACACGTTGATCGGCCTGTCGACCTCGAAGTCGATGAAGGGTTCCGGCGCGAGGGCGTAGCCGATGGTGGCGAGGACAATCCACGCGACGCCGCCGACGGCGACGGGCCGCCATCGACGGCTCGGGAGTCTGCCGTCGGGGAACAGGAGCGGGACGAAGAACAGGAGCAGCATGATCGCCGGGAACCAGTTCCACTCCGCGAGCCACGCCCCCCACTCGGGACCGGGCAACGACCCGGGTTGGAGATAGAGCCCGACGATGACGTAGATCCGCGCGGCGGTGTCGATCACGATGGAGCCGGCCGCGCCCACCATGATCCATCCGATGGGGTGGCGCGGCAGGTGGCGGAGGATGACGGCCGCGAAGGCTGGGATGGCGGGCGAGAGGATCGCCGATGCGACGTACACCGAGAGGTCGTCGGCAAGGGCGTCGGGCAGCGTGGATCGGTTCGTGGCCACGATCCACACGAGGGCGACCTGGGACAGGAGGGCGGCGATTGCCACCCCCCAGGCCCAGGTCTCGGCGGTGCGACTGCGTCTCACTCCGCTACCTCCCTCTCCCGGCTAGGCCGCCGGCACCGGCCCGCGCTTCACGATGAGTCCCGTCACCGCGATCCACAACAGGAACACGAGCATCGGAACCATCGCAAACAACCACGCTACTGTCAGCAGCGGTGCGAAGACGATGCCGGTCCATAGCAGCCAGCCCGGCAGTGCTCCGGTGCGTCGGGCGCCGACGCCGATTCCGAGCAGAACGAGAGCTCCGCCCCAGGCGCTGGTGCTCATCAGCGTGCTGGCGAACATGTCGATCCCGTACGCGGTTGACGCGTCGGCCGGAAAGTCCCCCTCGATGCCCGCGGCCACGTGCTCGGCTGCGGACGACGCGGCGCCCGCAATCGCAAATCCGGACGCCATGATGATGGCCCCCGCGATCGCCACGCGGCCGCCCATCGACGTGGTGCCGCGGGCGCGGTCGAGGCTCGTGGCGAGGAACACCACGGCCCACACCAGGAGTGCACCCATCAGGGGCAGGAGGATGTACGCGGTGGCGCCGACGATGTCCTGGCGCGCCCCGTCCGCTAGCGCGGCCGTGTACTCGTCGAGGGAACCAGCCTCGTACAGCTCCGGTCCCGTCACGATGGCCATGAACGCGGCGACGAATGCTGCGACGAAACCCAGGCCGGCGAATCGGGACAGGCCCGACTTCTCCGGCGCCTGCGTGTGCTGCTGAACAGATGTTGACATGGTGAACCTCCTTAGTGGGCGATCGAACTCCTTCAGGTTCGTCCTGGAGATGTCCCGTCGTCACGGGGCAAGAGGTCCCGTTGTTGCCCGGCTTGTGGTCCTAGGCGTCATGGGTCATGTGCGGGCAGGCCTCTATCTCGCCGCGTCTCGACCGGGTGCTCGACGGCGGACTCTGCATGGGCAATCACGCCGGAGGTCGACCCCGAACGAGACCCTTGCAGGAAGGCGACTCAGCGAGGTGCACGCGTGGCCTTCCACGCCTCGCGAGAGGTGTCGCCGCGAGCCGACATCGCGGCTAGATCACTCATCCGTGGTTGGTCGCCCGCAATCTCGTCCGCGGTGGCGTTGACCTTCGCCTCGTCCACAATTGGCGTTGCGACAGGTTCGGCGAGTGCGGGCGGGCTCCGGCAAGAACCGCACCGCAGCATCCCCGTCAGCAGGTACCGACGCGCCACACCCGACCGATGTTGTACTCGTGTCGGGAGTCGACGGCTCGCGAGCGATCCGCCCGCGCGCCATTCCCACCGTCGAAACTAGACCGACGTAGAGGCCGTATCGCTCGCCGAAACGATCGGTGCGCCGCGAAAGTGCCGGGCCAAGGCGCCAACCGTTGGCGGAACACTCTGCGAGATCCTTCAATATGGACCTTCCATACTTAGGGTTAGTGCCGTAACCTTAAGTAAGGCGCGATGGAACTTAAGGATATGTGAGATGCCATCAGCGAACGGTAGGGGCGACGCGACAGCATCGTGGCCGGCGTTGCGTCATGAAACGGCTGCGTGGCACTTCAGTGAACTCGCGAAATCCGCCCTTGACTCGATGAGCATCGAGAAGTGGGAGGGACGGCGCTACGAGGCCGCAGTGGTGCCCCAGATAGCGGGACTAGATCCGCGTGCCTACTTGAGCGCGGACGCGATCGAGGCGGTATCGGAAGCCCAGGCCGAAGTACGCGCCTTCGCGAACGAAGCTGCACGGCTCCCCGTCCCCATGCCGGCCGTCCTGCTCCGAACCGAGTCTGCCTCCAGTTCCCAGATTGAGAACCTCAGTGTCAGCGCTCGCAATCTCGCACAGGCCGTCATTGGCATGCCGGGTGGCAAGAATGGCACCATCGTCGCGGCCAACGTTACTGCGATGACGCGTGCGCTCGACATAGCGGGTGGCGTAACCGCGGAGTCCATCCTCGCGGTTCACCGCGCATTGCTCGAGGGCAGCGACGAACGCGCCGGCCAATTCCGCCGCGAACCAGTGTGGTTGGGCCGTCGAAGCGTGAGCCCTCACCGCGCGGACTTTGTGCCTCCGCGTTGGGAGCGCGTTGAACCCGCGATCGATGACTTCGTGAAGTTCGCCCGTGGTCGAGAAGGAGGGCCGCTGCTCCGTGCCGCCGTGGCTCACGCCCAGTTCGAGACCATCCACCCTTTCACGGACGGCAATGGGCGAACTGGCCGTGCACTCGTGCACATGATGCTCCGGTCCACGGGCGTTGTGGAGCAGTCCACAGTCCCGGTGTCTGCGGGGATCCTCGGAGACGTCGACGGCTACGTCGCTGCGCTCACTTCGTATCGCGCGGGCAATGTCGAACCCATCGTTGGCGTCTTCGCCGACTCTGCTCGCGCGGCGGTTGCCAATGGCCGGGTCCTCGCAGCTCGAGTTGGCGAGGTTCGCGAGAGTTGGCTCGACGCCATTCGTGCGCGCAGGGACTCCGCAGCGTGGCGGCTGGCCGACGCCCTCTTTGCACAGCCGGTCGTCAACTCGGCCTTCGTGGCATCGCAACTACGGGTATCCGTGCCGACCGCTATAGCGGCCATCGACCGCCTGGTCGAGAGTGAGGTTCTCA
>JAHEMW010000020.1 GCA_024643505.1 Demequinaceae bacterium | reverse complement strand
GGCCGCTCCGGCGAGCCGTTCCCTGAGCCAGTCTCGATCGGCTACAAGTACATCCTCAAGCTCCACCACCTCGTCGACGACAAGATCCACGCGCGTTCGACAGGTCCATACTCGATGATCACGCAGCAGCCACTCGGCGGAAAGGCCCAGTTCGGCGGCCAGCGGTTCGGTGAGATGGAGGTCTGGGCACTCGAGGCATACGGCGCGGCGTACGCGTTGCAAGAGCTGCTCACGATCAAGTCTGACGACGTGATTGGCCGCGTAAAGGTGTACGAGGCGATCGTCAAGGGGCAGAACATCCCCGAGCCGGGCCTTCCTGAGTCCTTCCGTGTGCTCATGAAGGAAATGCAGTCGCTGTGCCTGAACGTCGAAGTCCTTGGCGTTGACGGTCACGTGATCGAGATGCGTGAAACTGAGGACGACGCCTATCAGGCGGCAGAATCCCTCGGAATCTCTCTCTCCAGCCGCCCCGACGCGTCCAGCGTCGACGAGATCTAGCGCGCCTTGCGCTCTTCCACAATTGAGAACGGTGTCGGCCATCTGCCGGCGGTAAGGAAGTAAGTACCTTGCTCGACGTGAACGAGTTCGGCGAACTGCGCATCGGTCTGGCTTCGGCGGACGATATCCGACAGTGGTCGCACGGTGAAGTGAAGAAGCCAGAGACGATCAACTACCGCACGCTCAAGCCAGAGAAGGACGGCCTGTTCTGCGAGAAGATCTTCGGTCCGACCCGCGACTGGGAGTGCGGCTGCGGCAAGTACAAGCGCGTCCGCTACCGCGGCATCATTTGCGAGCGCTGTGGCGTCGAAGTGACCCGCTCGAAGGTGCGACGCGAGCGGATGGGCCACATTGAGCTCGCCGCCCCCGTCACGCACATCTGGTACTTCAAGGGCGTGCCATCACGGCTCGGTTACTTGCTCGACCTCGCGCCGAAGGACCTTGAGAAGGTCATCTACTTCGCGGCGTACATGGTCACCGAAGTGGACGTCGACGGCCGCCACGAGGACCTTCCTCAGCTGCGCAACGAGCTCGAGGTCGAGAAGAAGTCGATCGGCAACCAGCGCGACGTCGACATCAACGCTCGCGCCGAGAAGCTTGAGGCCGACCTCGCCGAGCTCGAAGCCGAGGGCGCAAAGGCTGATGCCAAGCGCAAGGTGAAGGACGGCGCTGAGCGCGAGATGGCGGCGATTCGCCGCCGTGCCGACGCTGAGATCGAGCGCCTCGACCAGGTTTTCGACCGCTTCGCGAGCCTCAAGGTCCAGGACCTGGAGGGCGACGAAATGCTCTACCGCGAGCTTGCTCGCCGGTATGGCTCCTACTTCAAGGGTTCGATGGGCGCCGAAGCGATTCAGAAGCGCCTCCAGACCTTCGACCTGGAGACCGAGGCCACGTCACTGCGCGACACGATCGCGACCGGCAAGGGCCAGCGCAAGACCCGCGCCCTGAAGCGGCTCAAGGTTGTCAACGCGTTCCTCACGACCACGAACTCACCCGAGGGAATGGTGCTCGACTGCGTGCCGGTTATCCCGCCGGACCTGCGTCCGATGGTCCAGCTCGACGGTGGCCGATTCGCCACGTCTGACCTGAACGACCTGTATCGCCGCGTGATCAACCGCAACAACCGGCTCAAGCGGTTGCTCGATCTCGGTGCCCCAGAAATCATCGTCAACAACGAGAAGCGGATGCTTCAAGAGGCCGTCGACGCACTGTTCGACAATGGCCGTCGCGGTCGCCCCGTGACGGGGCCCGGAAACCGGCCGCTCAAGTCGATCTCCGACATGCTCAAGGGCAAGCAGGGTCGCTTCCGCCAGAACTTGCTCGGCAAGCGCGTCGACTACTCAGGCCGATCCGTCATCGTCGTCGGCCCCACGCTCAAGCTTCACCAGTGCGGCCTGCCGAAGCAGATGGCGCTCGAGCTGTTCAAGCCTTTCGTCATGAAGCGGCTCGTCGAACTCAACCACGCGCAGAACATCAAGTCTGCCAAGCGCATGGTTGAGCGCAGCCGTCCCGAGGTGTGGGACGTGCTCGAAGAGGTCATCACCGAGCACCCAGTGCTGCTCAACCGCGCCCCCACGCTGCACCGCCTGGGCATTCAGGCCTTCGAGCCGCAGCTCGTTGAGGGTAAGGCGATTCACCTCCACCCGCTCGTGTGCGGCGCGTTCAATGCCGACTTCGACGGCGACCAGATGGCGGTCCACCTTCCGCTGAGTTCCGAGGCGCAGGCCGAGGCTCGAGTTCTTATGCTCTCGAGCAACAACATCCTCAAGCCGTCCGATGGGCGTCCGGTGACGATGCCTTCTCAGGACATGATCATCGGCCTCTACCACCTCACGCTCCTCAAGCCCGGTAGTACCGGCGAGGGCCTGACGTTCGGCTCCGAGTCGGAGGCCATCATGGCGTTCGACGCCGGTCAGATCACGCTCGGGACGGAGATTTCTCTCCGGATCGACGGCGGCACCGTGCCGCCGAGCGGTTGGTCGGCGCCCGAGGGCTACGAGCCCGGGACGCCGTTCCGGCTCACCACCACCCTCGGTCGCTCGCTGTTCAACGACCTCCTGCCAGTCTCCTACCCGTACGTCAACGGAAACGTGGACAAGAAGGTGCTTGCCGACATCGTCAATACGCTCGCCGAGCGCTACCCCAAGGTTGAGGTTGCCGCGTCGCTCGACGCCTTGAAGGCCGCCGGATTCCACTGGGCGACTCGTTCGGGCGTGACGATCGCGATCGGCGACGTTGCGACCCCACCAGGCAAGCAAGAGATTCTCGACCGCTACGAGACGCAGGCCGCCAAGGTGCAGGACCAGTACGAGACTGGTCTTATCACCGACGACGAGCGTCGCCAGGAACTCATCGAGATCTGGACACAAGCCACCAACGAGGTTGACCGGGCGATGCGCGAAGCGTTCCCCGAGCACAACACGGTGCACACCATGGTGGGCTCCGGCGCACGTGGTAACTGGATGCAGGTGCGCCAGATCGCCGGTATGCGCGGCCTGGTCGCCAACCCGAAGGGTGAGATCATCCCGCGTCCGATCAAGTCGAACTACCGCGAGGGCCTGTCGGTCCTCGAGTACTTCATCGCGACGCACGGTGCCCGCAAGGGTCTCGCTGACACGGCGCTTCGTACTGCCGACTCCGGCTACCTCACGCGTCGACTTGTCGACGTGTCGCAGGATGTCATCGTCCGCGAAGACGACTGTGGCACCGAGCGCGGCCTGCCGATGCCGATTTCGGCTAAGGACTCGCAGGGTCGGGTCGTCAAGCACGACCGCGTTGAGACGTCGGTGTTCGCTCGCACGCTCGCCGTCGACGTGCTCGATACTTCCGGGGCCGTGTTGGCGTCGGCTGGTGTCGACCTCGGCGACGTGATCATTGACCACCTCATCGCCAACGGCGTCGAGGACGTCAAGGTGCGTTCGGTGCTGACGTGCGAGTCGAAGGTGGGCACGTGTGCGCGCTGCTACGGTCGCTCGCTCGCGACGCGTGAGCTCGTCGACATCGGCGAGGCGGTTGGCATTATTGCCGCCCAGTCGATCGGCGAGCCGGGAACCCAGCTCACCATGCGCACCTTCCACACCGGAGGTGTTGCCTCTGCCGAGGACATCACGCAGGGCCTCCCTCGCGTCCAGGAGTTGTTCGAGGCGCGTACCCCGAAGGGTGAAGCGCCGATCTCCGAGGTCACTGGCTCGCTCAAGGTTGACGACT
The DNA here is from genome assembly GCA_024643505.1 of Demequinaceae bacterium. Taxonomy (GTDB): domain Bacteria; phylum Actinomycetota; class Actinomycetes; order Actinomycetales; family Demequinaceae; genus Demequina. The sequence continues at coordinate 17,583 of JAHEMW010000020.1, read as the reverse complement.
CGGAGGCCACGCGCCGGCTCGTGGTGACTCCCGACAACGGTGACGAGGTCGTTGAATACCCCGTGACCAAGCGCGCTCGACTGTTGGTTCAGGACGGCGACCACGTCGCTGTCGGCCAGCAGCTTGTTGCGGGCGCGGTCGACCCGAAGAACGTGCTCCGCATCCTTGGACCGCGTGCCACACAGAAGCACCTCGTGGATGAGGTCCAGGAGGTCTACCGGTCCCAGGGCGTTGAAATCCACGACAAGCACATCGAGGTGATCGTGCGGCAGATGCTGCGGCGCGTGACCGTGCTGGACTCTGGCGAGACGTCGCTGTTGCCTGGCGAGCTCGTGGAGCGCAGCCGCTTCGAAGAGGCGAATCGGTCCACGGTCACTGCTGGGGGCAAGCCCGCGTCGGCGCGCCCCGAGCTGATGGGGATCACGAAGGCGTCGCTTGCGACGGAGTCGTGGCTCTCGGCAGCGTCGTTCCAGGAGACCACGCGCGTTCTGACCGAAGCGGCGATGTCCGGCAAGTCGGACTCGCTGCTCGGACTCAAGGAAAACGTCATCATCGGCAAGCTCATCCCCGCCGGAACCGGTCTCATGCAGTACCGGACTGCGACGGTCGAGCCAACCGAAGAAGCGAAGGCCAATCTGTTCCCAACCTTCGGTTACGAAGAGTGGGACGGTCAGTTCTACGGCGAGGGCACTGGCGAGGCAGTTCCGCTCGAAGAGTTTGAGATCCCTCGCGACTAGCACCACAGCTGTGCAAGGCGGGCAAAGTCCGCTTTGACGGCGACGCGGCGGACGGGTATCTTTGATGCTCGTGCCCGCGTCGCCGGGTTTCTACGCGCGCCCGACGTGGTGCGCCCCGATCGGAACGACACGCCCGGGCGCGGGGGTCGGACCCCCGCTCACGATTTCTTTACACGACAGACACGGAGATGCAGTGCCTACGATTCAGCAGTTGGTCAGGAAGGGCCGCCACCCCAAGGCGTCCAAGACCAAGACCCCGGCTCTTCAGTCGAGCCCCCAGCGCCGCGGCGTATGCACCCGCGTGTACACGACGACCCCCAAGAAGCCGAACTCGGCTCTCCGTAAGGTGGCGCGTGTCCGGCTGTCCCACGGCGTCGAGGTCACTGCGTACATCCCCGGCGAGGGCCACAACCTGCAGGAGCACTCGATCGTGCTCGTGCGTGGGGGCCGCGTGAAGGACCTGCCCGGTGTCCGTTACAAGATCGTGCGCGGCTCGCTCGACACGCAGGGCGTGAAGAACCGCAAGCAGGCGCGCAGCCGGTATGGCGCGAAGAGGGAGAAGAAGTAATGCCTCGCAAGGGACCGGCGCCTCGTCGTCCGATCATCATTGACCCCGTGTACGGGGCTCCCGTCGTCACTCAGCTGATCAACAAGGTGCTCCTCGACGGCAAGCGTTCTGTCGCTGAAGCCATCGTGTACGGCGCTCTCGAGGGCGTCCGTGAGAAGTCTGGCCAGGACCCGGTCGTGGTTCTCAAGCGCGCGCTCGACAACATCCGTCCCGCCCTTGAGGTGCGCTCGCGTCGCGTCGGTGGCGCGACCTACCAGGTTCCGGTTGACGTGCGTCCTGTCCGTGCGACGACGCTCGCGCTGCGCTGGCTCGTTGACTTCGCGCGCAAGCGCCGCGAGAAGACGATGACCGAGCGCCTGATGAACGAGATCCTCGACGCCTCGAACGGCCTTGGTGCCGCGGTGAAGCGTCGCGAGGACATGCACAAGATGGCCGAGTCGAACAAGGCGTTCGCGCACTACCGCTGGTAGTCGCGGCCTCGTTCGACTGACCCGACCCAACACTAGGAGCAACCCACGTGGCACAGGACGTGCTGACGGACCTCTCGAAGGTCCGCAACTTCGGCATCATGGCGCACATCGACGCCGGCAAGACCACCACCACCGAGCGGATCCTCTTCTACACGGGGATCACCTACAAGATCGGTGAAGTGCACGACGGCGCCGCGACGATGGACTGGATGGCGCAGGAGCAGGAGCGCGGCATCACGATCACGTCTGCCGCAACGACGTGCTTCTGGGACAACACCCAGCTCAACATCATCGACACGCCCGGTCACGTTGACTTCACCGTCGAGGTCGAGCGCAACCTTCGCGTCCTTGACGGCGCGGTTGCCGTGTTCGATGGCAAGGAGGGTGTTGAGCCACAGTCGGAGACGGTGTGGCGTCAGGCTGACAAGTACAACGTCCCGCGCATCTGCTTCGTGAACAAGATGGACAAGATCGGCGCGGACTTCTACTTCACCGTTGAGACGATCATTAAGCGTCTCGGCGCAAAGCCGCTCGTCATCCAGCTTCCCATTGGCTCAGAGGGCGACTTTGTCGGCGTTGTTGACCTCGTGCAGATGCGCGCCCTGGTGTGGCCAGGCGACTCTAAGGGCGACGTCACCCTCGGCGCAAAGTACGACATTGAGGCCATCCCGGCGGAGCTCGCCGAGCAGGCCGCGGAGTACCGTCACGCGCTCGTGGAGACGGTCGCGGAGTCCGACGACGCGCTGCTCGAGAAGTATTTCGGTGGCGAGGAGCTGACGGTCGCGGAGATCAAGGGCGCGATTCGCAAGATGACGATCGCCTCCGAGATCTACCCGGTGCTGTGTGGATCAGCGTTCAAGAACCGCGGCGTCCAGCCAATGCTCGACGCCGTCGTTGATTACCTGCCGTCACCGATCGATATGCCGGCAATCGAGGGCCACGACGTCCGCGATGCCGAGCTCGTTGTCGAGCGTCACGCCGACGCGACCGAGCCGTTCTCTGCGCTCGCGTTCAAGATCATGACGCACCCCTTCTTTGGTCGACTCACCTACATCCGGGTGTACTCGGGAAAGATCGAACAGGGCGCCCAGGTGATCAACTCCACCAAGGGCAAGAAGGAGCGCATCGGAAAGATCTTCCAGATGCACGCCAACAAGGAAAACCCCGTCGACGGCGTGACCGCCGGCCACATCTACGCCGTGATCGGCCTCAAGGACGTCACGACGGGCGACACGCTGTGCGACCCGCAGGACCAGGTCATCCTCGAGTCGATGACGTTCCCAGAGCCCGTCATCGATGTGGCGATCGAGCCCAAGACGAAGGGCGACCAGGAGAAGCTATCGACCGCGATCCAGAAGCTCGCGGAAGAGGACCCGACGTTCCGGGTGCGCCTCGACGACGAGACGGGTCAGACCGTCATCGGCGGGATGGGCGAACTTCACCTCGATATCCTCGTTGACCGCATGAAGCGCGAGTTCAAGGTTGACGCCAACGTCGGCAAGCCGCAGGTTGCGTACCGCGAGACGCTGCGAAACAAGGTCGAGAAGATTGACTACACCCACAAGAAGCAGACCGGTGGCTCGGGGCAGTTCGCGAAGGTGCAGATCACGCTCGAGCCGCTGCCCGCAGACTCCGAGGTCCAATACGAGTTCGTGAACGGCGTGACCGGTGGTCGCATCCCGCGCGAGTACATTCCGTCGGTTGACGCCGGAATCCAGGACGCCATGCGCTTGGGGATCCTTGCCGGCTACCCGATGGTTGGCGTGAAGGCCACCCTCGTCGACGGCGCCTACCACGACGTCGACTCGTCGGAAATGGCATTCAAGATCGCCGGGTCGATGGTCTTCAAGGAGGGTGCGCGCAAGGCAAATCCGGTCTTGCTCGAACCCATCATGTCCGTCGAGGTCCGCACGCCAGAGGAGTACATGGGCGACGTGATCGGCGACATCAATTCGCGCCGCGGCCAGATCCGTTCCATGACGGATGCGGCCGGCGTGAAGGTCATTGATTCTTTGGTGCCGCTGTCCGAGATGTTCGGGTATGTGGGCGACCTACGTTCTAAGACGCAGGGCCGTGCCGTGTACTCGATGCAGTTCGACAGCTACGCCGAGGTGCCTCGGACGGTAGCCGAGGAGATCATCGCAAAGACCCGGGGCGAGTAGTCCCAACGGTTGAAAATAGGAAAGAATAACGACCAGTAGGGAACACGACGCCCCGCGAGCGCCTTAGGCCTCACAAGCGATCACAAACCTACCCGAGTCTCACAACAATTCAGGAGGAAGCCCTCATGGGTAAGGCCAAGTTCGAGCGGACTAAGCCGCACGTCAACATCGGCACCATCGGTCACGTCGACCACGGTAAGACGACGCTGACCGCCGCCATTTCAAAGGTCCTGCACGACAAGTTCCCGGACCGCAACCCCTACACGCCCTTCGACCAGATCGACAAGGCTCCCGAAGAGCGCGAGCGCGGTATCACCATCAACATCGCGCACATCGAGTACGAGACCGCCAAGCGCCACTATGCGCACGTGGACGCCCCGGGCCACGCCGACTACATCAAGAACATGATCACCGGTGCTGCCCAGATGGACGGCGCGATCCTCGTGGTTGCGGCGACTGACGGCCCGATGGCGCAGACCCGCGAGCACGTGCTGCTCGCGCGTCAGGTTGGCGTGCCGTACCTCCTCGTCGCGCTGAACAAGGCCGACATGATCCCCGCGGCCGACGAGGAGCTTCTCGAGCTCGTCGAGATGGAGGTGCGCGAGCTCCTCTCCGCGCAGGGCTTCGATGGCGACAACGCACCCGTGGTGCGTGTCTCGGCGCTGAAGGCGCTCGAGGGTGACCCCGAGTGGGTAGCCGCGGTTGAGGAGCTCATGGACGCCGTCGATGAGTCCGTCCCGGAGCCCGTTCGCGACATGGACAAGCCGTTCCTCATGCCGATTGAGGACGTCTTCACGATCACCGGTCGCGGCACCGTCGTCACCGGTAAGGTCGAGCGCGGCAAGCTCAAGATCAACTCGGAGGTCGAGATCCTCGGCATCCGCTCGCCGCAGAAGACCATCGTCACGGGCATCGAGATGTTCCACAAGCAGATGGACGAGGCGTGGGCCGGCGAGAATTGCGGTCTCCTGCTTCGCGGCACCAAGCGTGACGACGTGGAGCGTGGCCAGGTTGTCGTTCAGCCCGGCACCACGACGCCCCACACGCAGTTCGAGGGCAAGTGCTACATCCTCAACAAGAACGAGGGCGGCCGCCACAACCCCTTCTACACGAACTACCGTCCGCAGTTCTACATCCGCACCACGGACGTCACCGGCGTCATCTCGCTCCCAGAGGGCACCGAGATGGTCATGCCTGGTGACACCACCGAGATGACCGTTGAACTCATTCAGCCCATCGCCCTCGAAGAGGGACAGGGCTTCGCGATCCGTGAGGGTGGCCGCACCGTCGGCTCCGGCACGGTGACCAAGATCCTCAAGTAGTGCCGAAGACGCGGGGCCCGGCGCACGTCGGGCCCCGCGTCTGTGCGCGGGGCGTCCACGAGCCATTTGGCGTGGGGGGCACCCTTCTGGCACAATAGTGGGGTTGCCCATTTTCGGGCGGCCCTCACAACACCCACGACCTGCCGAGAAATCGGCTCTGCGCCGGTGTGCCGCGACAAGCGACACGCCCGAGCGCGGGGGTCGGGGGTGGGACCACAGCTGTACGAGAGAAAAGGCAGAACCACGCCATGGCGGGACAGAAGATCCGCATTCGGCTGAAGAGCTACGACCACGAGGTCATCGACTCTTCCGCCCGCAAGATCGTCGAGACGGTCACGCGTGCTGGCGCGTCGGTCGTGGGACCCGTCCCGCTGCCGACTGAGAAGAACGTCTACTGCGTCATCCGTTCGCCGCACAAGTACAAGGACTCCCGCGAGCACTTTGAGATGCGCACCCACAAGCGCCTCATCGACATCGTGGACCCGACGCCAAAGGCCGTCGACTCGCTCATGCGTCTTGACTTGCCCGCTGACGTCAACATCGAGATCAAGCTCTAAGGCTTTAAGGACCCATTCACCATGAACACGACTTCCAATGCCCAGCGCACCATTGATGCGCTGCTCGGTACGAAGCTGGGTATGACGCAGGTGTGGGACGCCGACGGTCGCATCGTGCCAGTCACGGCGATCCAGGTCGACACCAACGTCGTTACCCAGGTGCGCAACGCAGAGCGTGACGGCTACGAAGCCGTTCAGCTCGCCTTCGGCGCCGTCGATCCTCGTCGCGTGACGAACCCGCTCAAGGGCCACTTTGAGGCCGCAGGCGTGACGCCGCGCCGCCACGTCGCCGAGGTGCGCACGGGCAACGCGGCTGACTACGCGCTCGGCCAGGAGATCACCGCCGCCGTGTTTGAGGCCGGCCAGCTCGTCGACGTCACCGGCACCACCAAGGGCAAGGGAACCGCAGGCGTGATGAAGCGCCACGGCTTCCACGGTGTCGGCGCCTCGCACGGTGCGCACCGCAACCACCGCAAGCCCGGCTCCATCGGTGGCGCGTCCACGCCGTCCCGCGTGTTCAAGGGCATCAAGATGGCCGGTCGCATGGGCAATGCGCGTAAGACCGTCCAGAACTTGACGGTCCACTCGGTCGACGCCGAGAAGGGCCTCATTCTCGTCAAGGGCGCCGTGCCCGGAAACAAGGGCGGCGTCGTGCTTATTCGTACTGCCGTGAAGGGTGCGTGACGCGATGTCTGACACGCTGACCGTCGACATCATCGACGCGAAGGGCAAGAAGGCGGGCACCGCCGAGCTGCCGGGCGAGGTTTTCGATGTTGACGCCAACATCCCGCTGATTCACCAGGTCGTCGTCGCCCAGCGCGCGGCGGCGCGTCAGGGAACGCACGCCACGAAGACGCGTGCCGAAGTTGCTGGTGGCGGCCGCAAGCCGTACAAGCAGAAGGGCACCGGCCGCGCGCGCCAGGGATCTATTCGTGCGCCGCAGTTCGCCGGTGGTGGAGTCGTACACGGCCCCCAGCCGCGCGACTACAGCCAGCGCACGCCTAAGAAGATGAAGGCCGCCGCACTGCGCGGAGCCCTGTCTGACCGTGCCCGTGCTGGCCGCGTTCACGTGCTGTCCGCCGTGGTGACGGGCTCGCAGCCGTCCACGAAGACCGCTCTCGCTGCGATCGCTTCCCTGGCCGGTGGGCGCCGCGCGCTCGTCGTGCTCGAGCGCTCTGACGAGGTGTCATGGAAGTCGCTTCGCAACGTCCCCACGGCACACGTGATCTCCGTTGATCAGCTCAACACGTATGACGTGCTGGTGAATGACGACACCGTCTTCACCGCGGGTGCACTGACGGCGTTCCTCGCGGGCCCCGCGAAGGGCGCCTCCGCGAAGGCAGTCGCGACCGAGTCTGAGGCCAAGGAGGCGTCGAAGTGAGCGCACTGAACAAGGACCCCCGCGACATCATCATCCGTCCCATCGTCTCCGAGAAGAGCTATGGGCTCATGGACGAGGGCAAGTACACGTTTGAGGTTGACCCGCGCGCCAACAAGACCGAGATCAAGATCGCTATCGAGCAGATCTTCGGCGTCAAGGTTGCGTCGGTCAACACGATTAACCGCAAGGGCAAGACCCGCCGGACCCGCATGGGACTCGGAAAGCGCAAGGACGTGAAGCGTGCGATCGTCACCGTCGGTGACGGCGGCGCGCTTGACATCTTCAGCGGACAGGTCGGCTAGGAGAGAACATGGCTATTCGCAAGTACAAGCCGACGACGCCGGGCCGTCGTGGCTCCTCGGTCGCCGACTTCGTCGAGGTGACCCGTTCGGAGCCCGAGAAGTCGCTCGTTCGTCCGCTCCACAAGAAGGGCGGCCGCAACAACACGGGTCGCATCACGACGCGTCACCAGGGTGGCGGACACAAGCGCGCCTACCGCGTGATCGACTTCCGTCGCCACGACAAGGACGGCGTCCCTGCGACCGTCGCGCACATCGAGTACGACCCCAACCGGACGGCTCGCATCGCCCTGCTCCACTACGCGGATGGCGAGAAGCGCTACATCATCGCCCCGGACAAGCTGCGTCAGGGTGACCCCATTGAGGCCGGCTCGAGCGCCGACATCAAGCCGGGCAACAACTTGCCGCTGCGGAACATCCCCGTCGGTACCGTCATCCACGCGATCGAGCTCAAGCCCGGTGGCGGCGCAAAGATCGCGCGATCAGCCGGAGCGTCGGTGCAACTCGTCGCCAAGGATGGTCCATACGCGCAGCTCCGCATGCCTTCTGGTGAGATCCGCAACGTCGACGCGCGTTGTCGCGCAACGGTCGGCGAGGTCGGCAACGCCGAGCAGTCGAACATCAACTGGGGCAAGGCTGGTCGCATGCGCTGGAAGGGCAAGCGCCCCACCGTCCGTGGCGTCGTCATGAACCCCGTCGATCACCCGCACGGTGGTGGCGAGGGCAAGACGTCCGGTGGACGTCACCCGGTGAGCCCGTGGGGCAAGCCAGAGGGTCGCACCCGCAGGCCGGGCAAGGAAAGCGACAAGCTCATCGTCCGTCGTCGCCGTACCGGCAAGAACAAGCGCTAGGGAGCCTGAACGATGCCACGCAGTTTGAAGAAGGGCCCCTTCGTCGATGACCACCTCCAGAAGAAGGTGGATGTCCAAAACGAGGCGGGAACCAAGAACGTCATCAAGACGTGGTCGCGCCGCAGCGTGATCACGCCTGACTTCCTTGGTCACACGTTTGCCGTCCACGACGGCCGCAAGCACGTGCCGGTCTTCGTGACCGAGTCAATGGTGGGCCACAAGCTCGGGGAGTTTGCCCCCACCCGCACGTTTAGGGGCCACATCAAGGACGACCGCAAGGGTCGCCGCTAAGGCGTCGAGGGTTAGAGGAGACAAGTGATGGAAGCCAAGGCGCAGACGCGGCACATTCGCGTAACCGCCCAGAAGGCGCGTCGTGTCGTGAACCTCGTTCGCGGTATGAATGCGGCGGAGGCGGCGGCGACGCTCAAGTTCCAGCCGCAGGCCGTCGCCGTCGACGTCCGCAAGCTCATTGAGTCTGCGATGGCGAACGCGCGGGTCAAGGCCGACGCGGCAGGTGAGCGGTTCGACGAGCGCGAGCTTGTCGTCAAGGAAATTTTTGTGGATGAGGGACCGACGTTGAAGAGGATCCAGCCGCGCGCCCAGGGGCGCGCCAACCAGATTCTCAAGCGTTCGTCGCACATCACGGTAATCGTGGCGACTCCGGTCTCCGTGAAGGAAGGGGCCCGATAGTGGGACAGAAGGTTAACCCGCACGGCTATCGCCTCGGGATCACCACCGACCACCGCTCGCGTTGGTTCTCCGACTCGACCAAGAAGGGCGAGCGGTATCGCGACTACGTGGACGAAGACGTCAAGATCCGCAAGCTCATGTCGCAGGGACTCGAGCGTGCCGGTGTCTCCAAGGTGGAGATTGAGCGCACTCGTGAGCGCGTGCGCGTCGACTTGCACACCGCGCGCCCTGGCATCGTCATCGGTCGCCGCGGCGCCGAAGCGGACAAGCTGCGCGCGAGCCTTGAGAAGCTCACGGGCAAGCAGGTTCAGCTCAACATCCTCGAGGTGAAGAACGCGGAAATCGACGCGCAGCTCGTGGCTCAGGGGATCGCGGAGCAGCTCGCGTCTCGCGTCTCGTTCCGTCGCGCGATGCGCAAGGGTATCCAGTCGGCACTTCGGGCCGGCGCCAAGGGAATCCGCGTGCAGTGCTCTGGTCGCCTCGGTGGCGCGGAGATGTCGCGCTCCGAGTTCTACCGCGAAGGGCGGGTGCCGTTGCACACGCTGCGCGCGAATATTGACTACGGCTTCTTTGAGGCCCGCACCACGTTCGGCCAGATCGGCGTGAAGGTGTGGATCTACAAGGGCGACATGACGGAAAAGGAATGGGCGGCCGAACAGGCGAAAGCGCCCCGTCCGCAGCGCGGTCGTAGTGACCGCCCTGACCGTGGTGAGCGGCCCTCGCGTGGACCGCGCCGCGACGACGCCCCCGCCGCAGACGCGTCGGCCCCGGCAGGGAAGGAAGGCTAGGACATGCTTATTCCCCGTCGTGTGAAGCACCGCAAGCAGCACCACCCGACGCGTTCGGGCGCCGCGACTGGCGGCACGGAAGTCTCGTTTGGCGAGTACGGCATCCAGGCGCTGGAGCCGGCGTACGTCACGAACCGCCAGATTGAGGCGGCTCGTATCGCGATGACTCGTCACATCAAGCGTGGAGGAAAGGTGTGGATCAACATCTACCCCGACCGCCCGCTGACCAAGAAGCCCGCTGAAGTCCGTATGGGCTCCGGTAAGGGTTCACCCGAGTGGTGGATCGCAAACGTGAAGCCCGGACGCGTGATGTTCGAGCTCGCTGGCGTGCCAGAGGACCTCGCTCGCGAGGCCATGCGTCGCGCTCAGCACAAGCTGCCCATGAAGACCCGATTCGTGACCCGTGAGGGTGGTGACAACTGATGGCTATCGGTACCAAAGACCTCATGCCGTCCGAGCTTGACGCGATGGAGGATGAGCGCCTCCTCGAAGAGCTGAAGAAGGCCAAGCAGGAGCTGTTCAACCTGCGCTTCCAGTCCGCGACAGGTCAACTCGAAAACCACGGCCGTCTCAAGGCGGTCAAGCGTGACATCGCCCGCATCTACACGATTCTGCGCGAGCGCGAGCTCGGCATTCGTACGGCGCCCGCGGCGAAGGCCGAGTAAGGAAAGATATGTCGACCAAGAACCACACGACTGCAACCGAGTCGCACCGCGCGAACCGCAAGACGCGCCGCGGCTATGTGACGTCGGACAAGATGGACAAGACGATCACCGTCGAGGTTGAGGACCGCGTCAAGCACCCTCTCTACGGCAAGGTGTTGCGTCGCACGAGCAAGATCAAGGCGCACGACGAAGCCAACACGGCTGGCGTCGGCGACCTCGTCGTAGTGATGGAGACCCGACCCCTCTCCGCTTCCAAGCGGTGGCGTCTGGTCGAAATCGTCGAAAAGGCCAAGTAGAAGGTTCGACCAGGCTCGTCCGTTCAGGGCGAGAACCAGACGACAGGAGACAGACATGATTCAGCAGGAGTCGCGACTTCGAGTCGCCGATAACACGGGTGCAAAAGAAGTCCTGTGCATCCGCGTGCTCGGTGGTTCCAAGCGTCGCTACGCGGGCATTGGCGACATCATCGTCGCCACCGTCAAGGACGCGATCCCCGGCGGTAACGTCAAGAAGGGCGAGGTCGTTAAGGCCGTCGTCGTGCGCACCACGAAGGAGCGCCGCCGCCCCGACGGTTCGTACATCCGCTTCGACGAGAACGCAGCGGTGATTCTCAAGAACACCGACGGCGACCCCCGCGGCACGCGTATCTTCGGCCCGGTCGGCCGCGAGTTGCGCGACAAGAAGTTCATGAAGATCATTTCGCTCGCACCGGAGGTCATCTGATGGCGAAGATTAAGAAGGGCGACCTCGTGGTCGTCATCGCCGGACGTGACCGCGGCCAACAAGGTCGTGTCCTCGAAGTGCTCACGGACAGCGATCGCATCATTGTCGAAGGTGTTCAGCGCGTGACCAAGCACATCAAGCCTGGAACGCGCCGCGATAACCAGTCGGGCGGAATCGTCCACATCGAGGCCCCTCTTCACATCTCGAATGTGATGCTGGTTGACCCCGAGACCAAGAAGGGAACCCGCGTGGGCTACCGCACGGAACAGGTCGAGCGTGATGGCCGTACCCGCACCCGTCGGGTCCGCGTCGCGAAGCGCTCAGGTAAGGACGTCTGATGGCTACCGCTACGTCGACGCAGCCGCGTCTGAAGGTCAAGTACCGCGACGAGATCGTCGCAAGCCTCGTGGAAGAGTTTGGCCACGCCAACATCAACCAGGTTGCCGGCCTTACTAAGGTCGTCGTCAACATGGGCGTTGGTGACGCGGCCAAGGACAGCAAGCTCATGGACGGCGCGATCGCCGATCTCACCGCTATCACCGGTCAGAAGCCTCAGGTCACGAAGGCGCGCAAGTCGATCGCCCAGTTCAAGCTTCGCGAAGGGCAGCCCATTGGCGCCCACGTCACGCTGCGCGGTGACCGCATGTGGGAGTTCCTTGATCGTCTCGTGTCGATCTCACTTCCTCGTATCCGCGACTTCCGTGGGCTCAGCCCCAAGCAGTTCGACGGTCACGGCAACTACACGTTTGGTCTCACCGAGCAGTCGATGTTCCACGAGATCAACCAGGACAGGATCGACCGCGTACGTGGAATGGACATCACGGTCGTCACCACGGCAACCACTGACGACGAGGGTCGGTCGCTGCTGAGGCAGCTCGGCTTCCCGTTCAAGGAGAAGTAGAGATGGCGAAGACTGCCCTCAAGAACAAGGCCGCGCGCAAGCAGAAGTTTGCCGTGCGCTCCTACACCCGGTGCCAGAAGTGCGGACGTCCGCACTCGGTGTATCGCAAGTTCGGCCTGTGCCGCGTGTGCTTCCGCGAGATGGCGCACGCAGGCGAACTGCCTGGAATCACCAAGAGCAGCTGGTAACTACTACGCCTTAGGTCCTGCGGGAAACCACGGCGAGGAAGAGTTCAATACTCATGACAATGACAGACCCCATCGCGGACATGCTCACGCGTCTTCGTAACGCGAATTCCGCGTACCACGAGACTGTGTCGATGCCGCATTCAAAGCTCAAGCTCAACATCGCGAAGATCCTCGAAGCTGAGGGATACATCGCGGGTTCGAGCGTTGCCGACGCTGAGGTGGGCAAGACGCTCACGCTCACGCTCAAGTACGGCCCCAACCGCGAGCGCTCGCTCGCTGGTGTGCGCCGCGTGTCGAAGCCCGGCCTGCGCGTGTATGCCAAGTCGTCGAACCTGCCTCGTGTGCTTGGCGGTCTCGGCGTTGCCATCCTGTCCACCTCCTCGGGTCTGCTGACCGACCGCGAGGCCGACAAGAAGGGCGTCGGCGGCGAGGTCGTCGCGTTCGTCTGGTAAGGGCAGAGAAGACATGTCACGCATTGGCAAGATCCCCGTTCCGGTTCCCGCCGGAGTAGACGTCACCATCGATGGTGCGGCCGTTACGGTGAAGGGCCCCAAGGGCACCCTGAGCCACACTGTCGCAGAGCCGATCACGGTCGCGAAGAACGAGTCTGGCATTGAGGTTTCTCGCCCCAATGACGAGCGCATCGCGAAGTCGTTGCACGGCCTCACGCGCACGTTGGTCGCCAACATGGTCACCGGCGTCACCGAGGGGTACGAGAAGAAGCTTGAGATCGTCGGCACGGGCTACCGCGTCGCGCTCAAGGGCTCTGAACTCGAGTTTGCGCTCGGCTTCTCGCACCCGGTTGTCGTCGCTCCCCCCTCGGGAATCACGTTCAGCGTCGAAAGCCCGACCAAGTTGACGGTGTCGGGCATCGACAAGCAGCAGGTCGGCGAAGTCGCCGCCAATATTCGCAAGATTCGCAAGCCTGAGCCGTACAAGGGCAAGGGCGTCCGCTACGCGGGCGAGCAGGTCCGCCGCAAGGCCGGAAAGACGGGAAAGAAGTAACCCATGAGCATCGCAATCAAGGGCAAGGGCAAGGCGATCGCGCGCAAGCGCCGTCACTTCCGCTTGCGCAAGAAGATCGCAGGCACTGCGGCACGTCCTCGTCTCGTCGTGACCCGTTCCGCACGTCACATGGTCGTCCAGATCGTCGACGACGCGCGCGGCGCGACTCTCATTTCTGCGTCGACCCTCGAAGCAGACGTTCGTGCCCTCAAGGGCGACAAGACCGCGAAGGCGACGAAAGTCGGCGAAATTGCCGCCAAGCGCGCCAAGGCGGCTGGGATCGACGCTGTGGTCTTCGACCGCGGCGGCAACAAGTACCACGGTCGCGTGGCCGCCGTGGCCGATGGCGCCCGCAACGGTGGCCTGGCCCTCTAGGCCGGAGAAGGTTGAAGGAAGAGTAGATGGCTGAGAACAACAGCGGACGCCGCGACAATCGTCGCGGCAACGAGCCCGAGAGCAAGTTCCTTGAGCGCGTCGTCACCATCAATCGCGTCTCCAAGGTCGTGAAGGGTGGTCGACGCTTCAGCTTCACCGCTCTGGTGGTCGTCGGCGATGGCGACGGTAACGTCGGAATCGGTTACGGCAAGGCCAAGGAGGTGCCTGCGGCGATCTCCAAGGGCGTCGAAGAGGCGAAGCGGAACTTCTTCCGTGTGCCCCGTATCCAGGGCACCATTCCTCACGTCGTCCAAGGTGAGGCAGCGGCTGGCGTCGTGTTCCTCCGCCCCGCGGCGCCGGGTACCGGCGTTATTGCGGGCGGCCCTGTGCGCGCCGTGCTCGAATGTGCAGGCATCCACGATGTCCTGAGCAAGTCTTTGGGTTCGTCAAACGCGATCAACATCGTGCACGCGACCGTCGACGCACTCAAGCGCCTCGAGCGTCCGGAAGCCGTCGCGGCACGCCGCGGCAAGAGCGTGGAAGAGGTCGCGCCCGCCGCGCTGCTACGCGCTCAGGCAGCGGGGGTGAAGTAGCGATGGCACGCCTCAAAGTGATTCAGAAGAAGTCGGCGATTGGCACGAAGCCGCAGCACCGCGAGACGCTGCGGTCGCTCGGCCTCAAGCGCATCGGTGACATTGTCGTGAAGGAAGACCGGCCTGAAATTCGGGGCATGGTCAAGGCGGTCGACCACCTGGTGGCCGTGGAGGAGGTTGACTGATGGCTGACGAGATCAAGGCCACTGACGACGCTGCGGCCAAGCCGGCGGCGAAGAAGGCTGCGGCGAAGCCGGCAGCCGAGAAGCCGGCAGCTGACAAGGCGCCCGCAAAGGCAGCTGCGAAGAAAGCTGCCGACAAGGCTCCCGCGGCGGAAGCCGCAAAGCCTGCTGCCGAGCAGACCCCCGCCAAGGCCGCCGCCAGGCCTGCATCGGAGAAGGTCTCGACCCTGAGGCTTCACCACCTTCGTCCCGCACCGGGCTCGCACACGCGCAAGACCCGCGTCGGCCGCGGCGAGGGATCCAAGGGCAAGACGGCGGGCCGCGGCACCAAGGGAACGGGTGCGCGCTACCAGGTCCCCGCGAACTTCGAGGGCGGCCAGACGCCGATCCACATGCGCATTCCCAAGCTGCGCGGATTCAAGAACCGTAATCGGGTGGAGTTCCAGGTCGTGAACGTCTCGCAAATTGCGGAGCTGTTCCCGTCGGGAGGGTCCGTCACGAAGGCTGACCTCGTCGCCAAGGGCGCCGTTCGCAAGAACCAGCCCGTGAAGGTGCTCGGCAACGGTGACATCGCGGTGAAGGTCACGATCGTCGACGCTGACAAGGTTTCGCAGTCGGCGAAGACCAAGATCGAGGCCGCAGGCGGCTCCGTCAACTAGGGCTAGAGTCGGTGCGGGGCCCGCCGAGCGCGGGCTTCGCACCGATTTCCCCATCGTGGAGGATCCATGCTGAACGGCTTTCTGAGCGCCTTCCGTACCCCGGACTTGCGGAAGAAGCTGTTGCTGACCCTCGGAATCCTCGCGATCTACCGACTCGGTGTCGCGATTCCGACGCCGGGCGTCGACTACGGAAACGTGCGCCAGTGCATCGACACGACGACAACGAACTCGGCATTTCAGCTTCTCAACCTGTTTTCCGGGGGTGCGCTGCTGCAGCTGTCGATCTTCGCGCTCGGCATCATGCCGTACATCACGGCATCGATCATCGTGCAGCTCTTGCGCGTGCTGATCCCGCGTTTCGAGACCCTGTATCGCGAGGGACCCGACGGCCAGGCGAAGCTCACTCAGTACACGCGGTACATCACCGTCGGTTTCGCCGCGCTGCAGTCGGCGTCGTACGTGACGCTCGCGAGAAACGACGTGTTCTTCCCGGGCTGCGCAGTCCCGGTCGTGCCAAACGACTCGTGGTACATCATCTCGCTCATGGTCCTCACCATGACCGCCGGAACGGTGTTCGTGATGTGGCTAGGAGAGCGCATTACGGAGCGTGGCGTCGGCAACGGCATGTCGCTGCTGGTGTTCACGTCCATTGCCGCCTCGTTCCCGGCCGCCGTTAGCACCATTTGGAACTCGTCGAACGGGCCAACGAACACTCTGTTGGTCGGGCTCCTCCTGTTGGCGGTCGTGGCGGCCGTGGTCTTCGTCGAGCAATCGCAACGTCGGATTCCCGTGCAGTACGCGAAGCGCATGGTCGGTCGCAAGATGCTCGGCGGCTCGTCGACCTACATCCCGATCAAGATCAACATGGCGGGCGTGATCCCGGTCATATTCGCCTCGTCGCTGTTGACACTTCCGACGGTCATCGTCCAGTTTGCGGGATCGGATCCTGCGGACTGGGTGTTGTGGCTGCGCGATAACGTTGCGAGTCCGAGCGCGCCGCTTCACATCACGCTCTACATCCTCATGATCGTGTTCTTTGCCTACTTCTACACCGCGATCACCTTCAATCCTGAAGAGGTTGCCGACAACATGAAGAAGTACGGAGGGTTCATTCCCGGCATTCGCCCGGGACAGCCCACTGCGGACTTCCTCGACTATGTCCTGTCACGCATCACGGCAGCTGGCTCGATCTATCTCGCTATCGTCGCGCTGTTGCCGACAATCGTGTTCGTCGCGCTCGGACTCAACTCGAACATTCCATTCGGCGGCGCTTCTGTGCTGATCCTCGTTGGCGTCGGGCTGGACACCGTCAAGCGGATCCAGTCGCAACTTGAGCAGCGGCACTACGAAGGGTTCCTCAAGTAATGCGGGCCATCCTGCTCGGACCGCCCGGGGCCGGCAAGGGGACGCAAGCCACTCGCCTCGCGCAACGGTACGGCGTACCCGCAATTTCGACTGGCGACATCTTTCGCGCGAACGTGTCCGGTGACACCGAGTTGGGACGCTCTGCCCAGGCGTACATGTCGGCGGGCGCACTCGTGCCCGACGAGGTCACGAACGCGATGGTGGCTGATCGCTTGTCGCAGGATGATGTCGTGTCCGGCTTTCTTCTCGACGGATACCCACGAAATCCGGAGCAGGCGGTCGAGCTCGACATGATGCTTGGCGGCCTAGGGTTCACACTCGATGCCGCAATTGAAATCACCGCGGACGTTGACGAGGTCACCGAACGACTCTTGCGACGCGCGCAGATCGAGGGACGCGCAGACGACACCGAGCCAGTCATCCGCACCCGACTCGAGGTGTACGGGGTTGCCACAGCGCCGTTGACCGCTTTCTACGCCGGGCGCGGCTTGCTCGTGCAGGTTGACGGCCTTGGCGACATCGACTCGGTGACGGAACGACTCGTCGCCGCGCTCGACGCGCGCTGATGCGGGAGCGCATCGAATACAAGACGCCCGCGCACATGGCAGTGATGGCGCGCGCAGGACTGGTGGTCGAGCGCGCCCTCGCCGCTGCGGTCGAGGCATGTCGCGCCGGAGTGAGCACGGCGGCAGTCGACGCCGCAGCCGCGCGGAGTATCGCTCTCGATGGCGCAACATCCAACTTCCTCGGCTACCACGGGTTCCCTGCGACCACCTGTGTGTCCGTCAACGACGAGGTCGTCCATGGCATCCCTGGCGCACGTGTGCTTGCGGACGGCGATGTCGTGTCGATCGATTGTGGAGCGATCGTCGACGGCTGGCACTCGGACAGCGCCGTCACCGTCATCATCGGCGAAGCGCGCGTCGGCGATGCGGAGCTCGTCACAGCGACGCAGCACGCGCTGTGGGCGGGGATCGCGGCCCTTGCGTCCGCCTCGCATCTGGATGAGGTCTCTGCGGCTATCGAGGATGTCGCGCTCGCGCATGGACTGCACCCCCTGGATGGGTACGTCGGCCACGGTATCGGCACCGCCATGCACCAG
>JAHEMW010000108.1 GCA_024643505.1 Demequinaceae bacterium | reverse complement strand
GAACGTCGGTCGCTACCCAGGCATCATGCCGATCGGAGCGGTCGATGAGATCGCCACGCTCCGTGCCCTCACCACCGGCTTCACAGCAACCATCCGCCTGCGCACCTGACGCGCGCGCACAACCCAACGAAGGAGAACGGCATCATGTCAACATTCGCGATTATCGGCGCCGGCCCGAACCTCGGCCTGGCCGTTGCACGCCGCTTCGCCCGCGAGGGATTCACAGTTGCGTTGCTCGCCCGCAACCAGGCACGACTTGACGACCTCGCGGCCGTCTTGCGATCCGAAGGGCACACCGCCGAAGGCTTCGCCACCGATGTTCGCGACACAGTCTCGCTGCAACGTGCACTTGACACCGCCGCCGAGAGGCTCGGCCCCGTTGAAGTGCTCCAGTACAGCCCACTTCCGGCCAAAGACTTCATGCGACCCGTCCTGGAGACCACGGCCGCAGATCTTGTCGGACCAGTCGAGTTCTCGATCTACGGGTCGGTAACCGCGACGCGTCAGGTCATACCGGGGATGCGGGCTCTCGGGCGCGGCACGATCCTCTTCATCAACGGTTCGAGCGCCATCAGGCCCCGCAACGAGGTCACCGGCACCTCCATCGCTTTTGCTGGCGAGAGCGCGTATGCACAACTGCTCCACGACGCCCTCGCGGCCGACGACATCCACGTCGGCCAGTTGATCATCCCCCTGGGCATCGGTGGCGGCGACCCAGCGCACGAACCCACCGCCCTCGCAGATACTCTCTGGGGCATTCACACCGATCGTGGTCAGTTCCGCACGTTCGTCACCCCGATGGAGTGACCGCCACGCCGCTCTCAGGCAAGCTCGACCTCGGCGCCATGCCGAACCGGTTCGCTCCGCGAGGTAGACCGACCTCATTGGGCGTCGCTTTCGCCTGGCGGGAGAGGGTAAGCGCCCGCACCCGAGTGGCTCCCTCTCAGTACACCCCACGACAGAGACTCCCTCTCCCCGTCGATTGCGCGTTAACTGGGCGGACATAGGCAAACACGAAGGATCTCATCATGCACGGAGTCGTCATGCACAGCCCGGGAGACGTCAGGGTCGAAGACCGCGACGACCCCACGATCATCGACCCCACGGATGCGATCATCCGTCTCACCGCTACGTGCATCTGCGGGTCGGATTTGTGGCCATACCGAGGCGTAGAGCGCGTCGACCACAAGCTCATGGGACACGAGTACGTTGGCGTGGTCGAGCAAATCGGCGACGATGTCAAGACCCTGAAGGTCGGCGACTTCGTCGTCGGTTCCTTCGTCATCTCCGACAACACGTGCGAAATCTGCCAGGCGGGCTACCAGTCCAAATGCGTACACGCGCAGTTCGTGTCGGGAACTCAGGCTGAACTAGCCCGCATCCCCTACGCAGACGGCACGCTGGTCGCCACCCCCGGCCCGCCGGACGCCGACCTCATCCCGTCGCTTCTCGCGGCGTCCGATGTGCTCGGCACGGGCTGGTTCGCAGCGGTCGCCGCCGAAGTCGGGCCCGGCAAAACAGTGGCGGTCGTCGGCGACGGCGCCGTCGGCCTGATGGGGGTGCTCGCTGCGAAACAACTGGGGGCCGACCGGATTATCGCCATGTCACGGCACGCCGACCGGCAGGCGCTTGCGCGGGAATTCGGCGCCACCGACATCGTCGAAGAGCGCGGCGCCGAAGGTGTGGCCCGCATCAGGGAGTTGACCGACGGACTCGGCGCCCACTGCGTGATCGAAGCCGTCGGTACCGAGGAATCAATGCTGCAGGCAATCCACGCCACGCGCGGCGGCGGTCATGTGGGCTTCGTCGGCGTCGCCCACGAAGGTGTCAACCTGCCACTTGACCAGTTGTTCTTTGCTGAAGTGCACCTACACGGCGGGCCCGCCCCAGTACGTCGCTTCCTCCCCGAGCTCATCCAGAAGATCTGGAACCACGAAATCGACCCCGGCAAGGTCTTCGACCTCAAGATTCCCCTCGAGGAAGCTGCGGCGGGCTACGCGGCAATGAATGAGCGCCGCGCCATCAAGGTTCTCCTCACGTTATGAACGAGAATGCACCAATGGACTCGCCCGCACCCGGCCTCATCGATCTGCTGGCGGCACTCGATGCTCGCACGACAATCACCGGCGACTCCCCCCTGAACAACGTCATGCACGAGGTGAGTCAGCAGGCGCTCCGCATATGTGCCGAACTCAACGGCAGCTACCACGAGCCCCAACGCGTGCGGGAGCTCATGTCCGCGTTGATCGGGAAGCCTGTCGACGACGCCCTCACGGTTTTCCCGCCGTTTCAGGCTGACTTCGGCCGCAACATCACTCTCGGAAGCGGGGTTTTCATCAACTCTGGCTGCCGCTTTCAAGATCAAGGCGGCATCCGGATCGGCGATGCCTGCCTTATCGGCCACAATGTCGTGCTCGCAACACTGAACCATGGCCTTGACCCGGCCCGACGCGCCGACCTCGTGCCGGCGCCGATCGTGATCGGTCGAAACGTCTGGATCGGCTCCAACGCCACCATCCTGTCCGGCGTCACGATCGGCGACAATGCGGTCGTAGGCGCCGCGTCCGTCGTCACCAAGGATGTCCCGGCAAACACCGTCGTCGTCGGGTCGCCAGCACGTTCCGTACGGACCGTCTGACCACTCAGGCGACGCGGATGGGGCGTGCCCGCTTTCCCGGACGCCTGGAGTGAGGCGATGACAGTCTCGGCAAGAGTCCGGTCACGTCACCGTGGCGAAGCTTCCAGACGAAGAGAGCGGCGGCTCGAACCAGATGGTCCGAGCCGCCGCTCTCGTTTGATGGTTGAGACCCCGATTACTCGCAGAGCCCCGCGGCCGCTGCGTTCTTGCCCTGGCCGCCAGCGGCCTTGACGAGATCTCCCACGTTGTTGAATCCGTCGAGGCCTCCGCTGTTAACTAGCTTGTGAATCTGGCCGAAGCAGGCGGCGTCCGCGGGCGCGGCATTCGCGGTTCCGGCGAGGCCGACCATGGCAATGGCCGTAATGAATCCTGTGGCGATGATGCGCTTCATGGGGCTTCCTTTCCGTTGGCGGGCGCCCTGTGCGACCGCTTCAACCCGTACTTCCGGCGGGACGGGCCGTTTGGATGCAGCATCACGCGAATTCCGCTGTGAGCAGACAGGAGCTCCTCAGAGGTGCTAGTGGCCAAGGCTCTTGTCGGACACACCCACGTGGCACGTCTCGCGCGCGAGCCCATGACGGTGCACCACGGAGGACACGCGATGCGACCCGGACGAGGCCTCGGTAATGCTCAACAACGGCGTCCCGCTCAAGGTGGTGTCCGACGTGCTCGGTCACTCCTCTGTGGCGATGACTGGCGACGTCTACGGGCATGTTGCGCCCGACGTCTCGGCTGATACGTTCGACAGGCTTGGGGCGGATTGAGCGCCCCTCAGACGGTCCGAAGAGGTGAAGAACGGGTTCAAATGGTGGTTCAAACGTCGAGATAGACCAGCGAGAAGCGGCCTCTTGACGTGAAGAAACCGCCTGATAGCAGGAACGATAAGAAGTCGGGCTGACAGGATTTGAACCTGCGACCCCTTGTTTGAATCGGGGCACGTCTCCCCTGATCCCAGGACCTCCCTAGACATCACCAAAAGGCACATCTACGTGGGGTGACGCTGAGTCGCTGCTTCCCTGAAGGTCACGCCCGTTCCCCGGTGATCACTGCGGCATGTCACCAAAATGTCACCAGCGCGCGATCCGGGCGACGCCGCCTTCGACACTCCGAACGCGTGCCACTCACTTGGAGCGCGCTGACCCGTGTGAGGTTAGGTCGCTCCATCCGTTGCGTCGTCGGCGGTCTTTCGGGAGGCTCCCAAGCGGCGGACAACTTCACTGATCCACGCGCGCTGCTTCTCCTCCGGCCACTCGTAGTAGCCCTCCGGCACCGCGAAGTACTCAGGTTTGGACTGCGCTGGTTTCCTTGGCTCGGTCATGCGCGCCTCCCAACTAGCATCATCCCGCGAATGCGCTCGCACGTCGCTTTCCAGTCGCTGCTATTCCGACCGGACCCCCGTGGCGGGTGCCGTGCGCCGCGTTGCTGGGCACCTACGCCTTGAATCGCCCCGGGTTTAGTGGAGGGCGAGTTCTCCCAGAGCCGGTTGGCTCTGGGGGTTGTTCTCACGGTAGTACTGCTCTTCCTTCTCGATCGGGGTGAGGTAGTCGATTGATGAGTGCAGGCGGTCTTCGTTGAACCAGTGCACCCATGACAGTGTCGCGAGTTCCAGCTCGTCGGCGGTGCGGAATGGCCCATCGGTTTTCACGCACTCGGTTTTGTAGAGCCCCACGACGGTCTCAGCGAGGGCGTTGTCATAGCTGTCGCCGACGGTCCCGATGGAGGCAATCGCGCCCACGTCGGCGAGTCGCTCCGAGTAACGAATGCTGGTGTATTGAACTCCGGCATCCGAATGTTGAATGACGCCGGCAACGTCTTGCCCGGCACGCTCTCGCACCCACAGCGCCATCTCAAGTGCATCTAGGGGTAGATCGGTGGGCATTTTCGACATCGTCCGCCATCCCACGATCCGACGGGAGAACACGTCGGTGACGAACGCAGTGAAGGCCATCCCTGACCACGTGGGGACATACGTGAAGTCCACGACCCACAACTCGTTGGGACGCTGCGCACGGAAATTTCGTTGCACATGGTCTGGTGCGCGGGTTGCTCCCGGATCAGGGCGGGTCGTGACGAATTGCTTACCGCGACGTGTTCCACGCAGGCCTTCTTGGCGCATGAGACGTTCCACGGTGCAGCGAGCGACGACGACTCCGTCACGGCGCAGCAGCCGCCACACCTTGCGTGGACCGCTCAGGCCCCGGCCGCGGTTCCGGTCCCAGAACACTCGCTCAATGGCGACGATCAGGTCTGCGTCACGCAACGAGCGAGCGGACACGGGCCTGGCCAGATGCGCGTAGTAACCCGACGGGGCAATCTGGCATCCGTGCTCCGTGAGCACCCGGCAGATTGGCTCGACCCCAAACCGCGAGCGATGCTCGTCGATGAACGCCACTAGAACGGAAGTCGCGGGTCGAGCTCCCGCGCGAAGAAAGATGACGCCGCCAACAAAATCTCGTTGGCACGCTTGAGCTCACGCAGTTCACGTTCCAAGTCTTTGATCTTGGCCGCATCACCCGTCGTGACGCCGGCAACTTCGCCGGCATCGACACGGGCCTGCCGAACCCAGCCGCGCAACGTGTCTGGATGAACCCCCACCCGGTGACCAATACGGACCACCGCCGCGTTGAGCGACAACCCAGCCTCCTGGGCCATCGCTTCCCTCACAAGCCGCACAGAACGCTCCCTGAGCTCCTGCGGATACTTCCTTAGGTAGCGGCATGACTCCCATCCTTTCGGGGAATCAGACCCTCCACCAAACCCGGGGCGATTCATCGTGCAAAAGAACGGCTCCCCCGGCCATCCCCAAACCCAAGGCAAAATCGAACGCTTCCACCAAACGCTAAAGAAATGGCTAAGCGCACGGTCGGACGCCGACACCTTCGTCGATCTG
>JAHEMW010000019.1 GCA_024643505.1 Demequinaceae bacterium | reverse complement strand
CTCGACGCGCGCTGATGCGGGAGCGCATCGAATACAAGACGCCCGCGCACATGGCAGTGATGGCGCGCGCAGGACTGGTGGTCGAGCGCGCCCTCGCCGCTGCGGTCGAGGCATGTCGCCCCGGAGTGAGCACGGCGGCAGTCGACGCCGCCGCCGCGCGGAGCATCGCGCTCGATGGCGCAACATCCAACTTCCTCGGCTACCACGGGTTCCCGGCGACCACCTGTGTGTCGGTCAACGACGAGGTCGTCCATGGCATCCCTGGCGCACGTGTACTTGCGGACGGCGATGTCGTGTCGATCGATTGTGGAGCGATCGTCGACGGCTGGCACTCGGACAGCGCCGTCACCGTCATCATCGGCGAAGCGCGCGTCGGCGACGCTGAGCTCGTCACAGCGACGCAGCACGCGCTGTGGGCGGGGATCGCGGCGCTTGCGTCCGCCTCGCATCTGGATGAGGTCTCTGCGGCTATCGAGGATGTCGCGCTCGCGCATGGACTGCACCCCCTGGATGGGTACGTCGGCCACGGTATCGGCACCGCCATGCACCAGGCGCCGGAGGTGTTGAACTATCGCGTTCGTGGCAAAAGCGCGAAGGTGCGACCGGGCCTGTGCGTCGCGATCGAACCGATGTTTGTGCGTGGCACCGGCGCTTCGGTGGTCGCGGCGGACGACTGGACGGTGTCGTCGGCAGATGGGTCCCGCGCCGCGCATTGGGAGCACTCGATCGCGGTGCACGAACGGGGGATATGGGTGCTTTCCGCTGCCGACGGCGGCGCCTTCAACCTTGCTCCGTTCGCAGTGACGCCGGTGCCAGTGCAATAACTCACAGCGTGAGCGTGGTTCACGTGGAGTTAACACTCGCGAGGTGGGTGTGCTGCCCTCATGTGCGTACCCTCGAATCTCGAACGACGATTGAGACGACGGCTTGAGAGGGCACCATGGCACGCGGCTTCAACTATGCGCCCGGCGCGAGCGCTGATGTCGAGTTGGCCGCGAGCCCAGTGGCGACGAAGGGCATGCTGCTTGAATTTGGCCTCAGCCGTAACCCGGTGGTGCGCGCCACCGTCGGCGCGCGAGCCGATTGCCCCTTGGGGCTGGCGGTCACGCTTGCGCACGACGCTGTCGCTGCCGTTCGTGCTGCGGTGGCGGCGAACCCACACACGCAGCGGACGGTCTTGGAGTACCTCGCCGGAGATCGCCAGGTCGAGGTCCTCCTCGCGCTCGTGCGTAACCCCGGGTTGCCGCCCGCTGTCGTCGAGCGCCTCGCGGCGCACCACAAGAGCGAGGTTCGCCGGGCAGTCGTGTTACGCCTGGCCGGCGACGCCGACGCGCCGGACGCCGCGGTCGAGGACGCGGGGACTCCCGAACTTCGAGAGTGGTCGCTTCCACCGTTCGCCGCCGACGCGTTGATCCCCCATGCGGGGGCAGCGCCGACGCGTGCCGCGAGCGCGTTGACGCGAACCGCGCCAGTGCGCGGATTCCGGCCCCCGCCGCCGGGCTAATGCGCCGTATGTCGGATTCTTCACATTACGTCGCGATTGTGAGGTCGTCGCGCCTAGCATGTGAGCCAGGCACTGGTGGACGGTACCAAGAGGGGAGAATCGTGACAATTCAGCCGATGCGTGGAGCGTCTGAGGACCTCGCTCGCGCCCTCGACCCTTCGGTCGCGGGCCCCGATCTTGTTCCGTTGTCGCTTCACCGTGACTACACGGTGCGCGCGGCCGTCGCGGCTCGCCAAGACGTGCCTGTCGCGGTCTTGATGTCTCTGAGCCACGACCACATGCCCGATGTCCTCAAGGCGATCATCGGCAACGGTCGGACGCCGTCATCGATCATTCGCAATCTTGCCGACCACCGCAATCCCCAGGTGGCCGACGCTGCTGTGCAGCGACTTCGCAACGCTTGGCGCTAACGCGCAGGTGGCTTGAGGCACGGGCGCAAGTGCCGTATAGTTCTCGGTCGGGCCTTTTCGCGCGCCCAAATCCATGTCAACCAACGTAAGCGGAGTCAATGGCCAAGAAAGACGGAGTCATCGAGGTCGAGGGCACCGTGGTCGAGGCACTCCCAAACGCGTCGTTTCGCGTTGAGCTCACCAACGGCCACCTTGTTCTCGCTCACATCTCGGGCAAGATGCGCCAGCACTACATCCGGATCCTCCCTGAGGACCGCGTCGTGGTGGAACTCAGCCCGTACGACCTGTCCCGCGGCCGCATCGTCTACCGCTACAAGTGATCGTCGTCGAGGCATCCGCCCGCGCCGACGGCGAAGGAATGAACCATGAAGGTTAAGCCCAGCGTTAAGCCCATCTGCGACAAGTGCAAGGTGATTCGCCGCAGTGGCCGTGTAATGGTCATCTGCGAGAACCTGCGCCACAAGCAGCGCCAGGGCTAGTACCACCCCGCTCAGGTATTTTCACCCCCGGCTCGGAGGCCGGGGCCCGCACCACTCCTGCGGGACGCCTGAGCACCAGACCTCCGAATAGTGATGGAGTAAGACAGAAGATGGCACGTATCGTTGGCGTCGACATCCCGCGCGACAAGCGCATGGAAGTCGCCCTTACCTACATTTACGGCATCGGCCGTACCCGGTCTCAGCAGATTCTTGCGGCGACGGGCGTCAGCCCGGACCTGCGAGTCAAGGACGCGAGCGACGACGAACTCGTCGCAATCCGCGATTACATCGAAGCCTCGTTCGTCGTCGAGGGTGACCTCCGCCGCGAGGTGCAGGCCGATATTCGCCGCAAGGTCGAGATCGGCAACTACCAGGGCCTGCGCCACCGTCGCGGCATGCCCGTCCGCGGACAGCGCACGAAGACCAATGCACGTACCCGCAAGGGCCCCAAGAAGACCGTCGCCGGAAAGAAGAAGTAAGCCATGGCCGCTCCCGTTCGCAAGCCGCGCAAGAAGATCAAGAAGACCGTCGCGCACGGTCAGGCTCACATCAAGTCGACCTTCAACAACACGATCATTTCGATCACGGACCCGTCGGGCGCCGTCGTGTCGTGGTCGTCTTCCGGTCAGGTTGGCTTCAAGGGTTCTCGCAAGTCGACCCCGTACGCCGCCCAAATGGCCGCAGAGGCCGCCGCTCGCCGCGCGCAGGATGCCGGCATGAGCAAGGTTGACGTGTTCGTCAAGGGCCCCGGTTCGGGTCGCGACACGGCGATTCGTTCGTTGACCGCCGCGGGCCTCGAGGTCACGTCCATCAAAGACGTCACGCCTCAGGCGCACAACGGCTGCCGCCCGCCGAAGCGTCGTCGGAACTAGTTCTGCCGCAGCAGCGCGCGCTCTCGCGGCGCGCATGCGACCGTGCGTGGCGCCTGCCGCGCACTCTTGACCACAATTTCACATTCTGATCCCCTCCGGACCGATTCCTGAGGGACCTCGAGCATCAAATGGTGGTTGCTCGGAAAGGAAGAAACCGTGCTCATTGCACAGCGTCCCATGCTGACCGAGAAGGTCATTTCGGACAACCGCTCGCAGTTCTCCCTCAAGCCCCTTGAGCCTGGGTTCGGCTACACGCTTGGCAACTCGATGCGGCGCACGCTGCTGTCGTCGATCCCTGGCGCTGCCGTCACCTCCGTCCGCTTCGAGAGCGTTCTCCACGAGTTCTCGACGATCGACGGCGTCAAGGAGGACGTCACCGAGATCCTCCTTAACCTCAAGAGCCTCGTCGTCTCGTCGGAGAACGACGAGCCCGTCGTCATGTACCTGCGCAAGTCCGGCGCTGGCGCGGTGACGGGAGCAGACATTGCGCCGCCTGCTGGGGTCGAAATTCACAACCCCGATCTCCACATCGCCACGCTGAACGCCAAGGCGAAGTTCGAAGTCGAGCTCACCGTCGAGCGTGGCCGTGGCTACGTGCCCGCAGCGCTCAACAAGAGCTACGACGCAGAGATCGGCCAGATTCCCGTCGACTCCATTTACTCGCCAGTGCTCAAGGTGACCTACATGGTCGAGGCGACGCGTGTCGCCCAGCGCACCGACTTTGACGAGCTTGTCATTGACGTCGAAACGAAGTCGTCGATCTCGCCGCGCGACGCGCTTGCCTCGGCTGGCGCGACGCTTGTCGAGCTGTTCTCGCTTGCCCGTGGTCTCAACGAGTTTGCCGAGGGAATCGAGATCGGTCCGTCCGACACGGACGAGTCGCTCGAAGAGGACTACAACCAGCCGATCGAGGAACTGAACCTCACGCAGCGGTCCTACAACTGCCTCAAGCGCGAAGGCATCCACACCGTCGGTGAGCTCACGGCGCGGTCCGAGGCCGACCTCATGGACATCCGCAACTTTGGCCAGAAGTCGATTACCGAAGTGAAGGAGAAGCTCGCTGAGTTGGGCTTCTCGCTCAAGGACGGCGGCGTCGAATACGACGGCGGTTCTGCGGGCGTGTACTTCTCCGGCAGCGAAGACTAAGAAGGAGCACACCATGCCTACCCCCACCAAGGGTGCCCGTCTCGGCGGAGGTCCCGCGCACGAGCGCCACATGTTGGCCAACCTCGCGCAGAGCCTGTTCGAGCACGGTCGCATCACGACCACGGAAGCCAAGGCCAAGCGCCTGCGGCCGTACGCGGAGCGCCTCGTCACGTTCGCCAAGCGCGGCGACCTCGCTTCTCGTCGGCGTGTGCTCGGGATCCTCTCCGACAAGGGCGTCGTCCACACCCTCTTCACGGAGATCGGGCCCGGCTACGCGGAGCGCGATGGCGGCTACACGCGCATCACCAAGGTCGGATTCCGCAAGGGCGACAACGCGCCCCTCGCGGTGATCGAGCTCGTCGAATTCGGCACGCCTGCTAAGCAGGCAGTGGCGAAGGAGGCGACGAAGGCGACCAAGAGGGCTGCCGCCGCGCCCGCGAAGGCCCCTAAGGCCGCCAAGGGCAAGGCCGAGCCTGAGGTTGTCGCCGAAGCGGAAGAGGTCGCCGCGACCGAAGCGGTCGCCCAGGCGGACGTCGTCGCGGAGGACTCGATCGCGTCAGAGCCCATCGCAGATGACGTGGCAGTCGAGGCGGACGCGGCCGACGCGGTCGTCGAGGCCGACGCGGTCGTCGACGAAGCCCCAGAGGCGCCCAAGAAGTAGTCCCCGTAGCGTCGAAGGCGGACCCGTTGAGCGAACACCGTTCCCTCGTGCGGGTCCGCCTTGACGTTTCCTACGACGGTACAGACTTTGCTGGCTGGGCGTCCCAGCCAGGCTTGCGCACAGTCCAGGCGACGCTCGAGGGCGCTCTCGCGCGCGTCGTGCGTCACGACGCCCCTCCGCGCGTCACGGTGGCCGGGCGGACCGACGCCGGCGTTCATGCGCGCGGACAGGTGTGCCACGTCGACATCGCTGCCACCGCGTGGGACCTCATGCCGGGCAGGAAGGTCCGCTCCGCCGAGGAGGGCCTCGCTTCGCGGCTACGTGGCGTGCTGCCACCCGACATCTGGGTCACCGAAGTGCGGGCGGCCCCGGTCGGCTTCGACGCACGTTTCAGCGCGCTTGGACGCACCTACGCCTATCGCGTCTGTGACGACGCGTCGTTTCGTGATCCGCTCGCTCGCCGACACGTCTGGTGGCACGATCGCACGCTTGATCTCGGCCTTCTCGCGGACGCATCGCGCATGCTGATCGGGCTGAGAGACTTTTCACCCTTCTGCCGTGCGCGCGATGGCGCGACCGCAATCCGCGATCTCGCCCAGTTCTCCTGGGAGCGTCTGACGCTCGGTGCAGACGCGGGCCTCGTCGTCTCGACCGTTCGGGCCGATGCCTTCTGCCACTCGATGGTTCGCTCGCTCGTCGGGGCGGTCATTGCCGTGGGAGACGGTCGACGGGATCTCGACTGGCTCGCCTCCGTCGCGGGGTCCACCGCACGCTCCGGCGCCGTCACGGTCGCGCCCGCGCACGGGCTCACGCTTGAGTCGGTCGAGTACCCCAGCGACGAAGCGCTCGCACAGCGCGCCGCGCTCACGCGTGCTCGCCGGACCTTGGATTGACCCGCCCGCCGCGCAAAAGGTATGCTTGCTCGTCGTTGTGCGTTCCACGTGCAGATGCGTCTCTCACCCGCGTCCGCTGGAGCCGCCGACCGACTCGTTGTGGTGATTCGTCACCGCTCACCAGATCAGAGATTGGGCTTCACAGTGCGCACGTATTCCCCCAAGGCCGCCGACGTGACCAAGGATTGGTACGTCATCGACGCGACCGATGTCGTGCTCGGCCGACTTGCGACTCAGATCGCGACCCTGTTGCGCGGCAAGCACAAGCCCAGCTTCGCTCCGCACGTCGACGGCGGAGATTTCGTCATCGTGATCAACGCTGAGAAGGTGGCGCTCACCGGCACCAAGCTCACAGACAAGATGGTCTACCGTCACTCGGGCTACCCGGGCGGGCTGTCGAGCGTGCCGATCGGCGACCTCCTCGCGAAGAACCCCGAGCGCGTGATTGAGAACGCGGTCAAGGGCATGCTCCCCAAGAACAAGCTCGCCGCCGGCCAGCTCAACAAGCTCAAGGTCTACGCGGGCCCGGAGCACCCCCACGCCGCGCAGCAGCCGCAGGCGTTTGAGATCTCCCAGGTTGCGCAGTAGCGCGGAAATAGGACCAAGAAACGTGGCAGACATGACTGACGTCGAGATCGACGCCCCCACCGAGTACACCTCCGAGACCGCGCCGGTGCGCGGCAAGGGTGCCTCCGCCGTCGAACCCGGAGCCGGCCTCGGACGCCGCAAGGAGGCCGTGGCGCGCGTGCGCCTCGTTCCGGGTACCGGAAAGTGGCTCATCAACGGACGTGAGCTTGACAACTACTTCCCCAACAAGGTGCACCAGCAGCTCGTCAACTCGCCATTCACGGTGCTCGACATCGAGGGCAAGTTTGACGTCCACGCTCGTATTCACGGCGGCGGTCCGTCGGGGCAGGCCGGCGCGCTTCGCCTTGGGGTTTCCCGAGCACTGAATGAGATCGACGGCGAACACAACCGCGCCGCACTCAAGAAGGCCGGGTTCCTGACGCGCGACGCACGCGTCGTTGAGCGCAAGAAGGCTGGCCTCAAGAAGGCCCGCCGCGCACCTCAGTACTCCAAGCGCTAAGTTCAAGCGCATGGCGCGCTTGTTCGGTACGGACGGCGTCCGTGGGCTGGCCAATCGCGACATTACTGCGGAACTGGCGCTTGACCTCGCGGTCGCGGCAGCTCATGTGCTCGCGGAGCGCGGCGACTTCACCGGGCACCGACCGCGCGCGGTGATCGGACGCGATACCCGCGTGTCAGGGCAGTTCCTGAGCGCCGCGGTGTCTGCAGGGCTCGCCTCTGCGGGCGTCGACGTCCTCGACGTCGGCGAGTTGCCAACGCCCGGAATCGCGTATGTCACGGGGTACGCGGACGCCGACATCGGCGTCGTCATCTCCGCGTCGCACAACCCCGCTCCTGACAACGGCATCAAGTTCTTCTCGCGAGGCGGTCACAAGCTTGACGACGCCCTTGAGGCCGCGATCGAGGCGCGGGTTGGGGACCCGTGGGAGCGGCCCATTGGTGCGGGCGTTGGCCGTATTGAGGACGCTGGCGCCCTCGCGCAGGCGTATGTCGAACACCTCGTCGCGTCGGCCTCCTCCTTCGCGGGTCGGGAGACGCCGCTCGCGGGCGTCACCGTCGTTGTCGACGCGGCGCACGGCGCAGCCAGCTATGTTGGGCCGGCCGCCCTCTCGGCTGCGGGCGCCACCGTTCACACGATCAATGCGCTGCCGAACGGCCTCAATATCAACGACGGAGTCGGCTCCACCCACATGGCGGGCCTGCAGGCCGCGGTTGTCGCGAGGCGCGCAGACTTCGGAGTCGCGTTCGACGGCGACGCGGACCGTTGCCTCGCCGTTGATCACACTGGCGAAATCGTCAACGGAGACCAGATCATGGGGCTGCTCGCGCTCGCGATGCGAGACTCCGGGAGCCTCTACCACGACACGCTCGTTGCCACAGTCATGAGCAACCTTGGGCTGCATCGTGCGATGCGTGCAGGCGGTGTCACCGTCGTTGAGGCCGCCGTCGGCGATCGCTATGTGTTGGAGGCCATGCGAGAGGGCGGATTTACCCTTGGCGGCGAGCAGTCAGGGCACGTCATCCTCGCGGACTATGCGACGACCGGCGATGGCGTGCTCACTGCGCTCGTCATCGGAGCGCAGGTGCGGGCCAATGGCCAGTTGCGTGCCCAGTGCGCATCGATTGAAACGCTGCCGCAGGTGCTCATCAACGTGACAAATGCGGACCGCTCTCGCGTTCACACCGATCGCGCGTTGCTCGACGCGGTTTCCGCAGCACGAGCTGACCTTGGCCAGGATGGCAGGGTCCTGCTCCGCCCTTCTGGCACCGAACCGCTCGTCCGCGTGATGGTGGAAGCGAAGACGGAGGCCGATGCCCGCGCGCACGCGGAGCGCCTGGCGGACGTCGTTCGGGAGCAGCTCAGCCTGTGAACTTTTGGGACTGGGTCGTTCATTTCTCGAGCAACGTTGAGCACTTCGTGCTCGACCTCACGGAATCCTTGTGGATCTATCCCGGCGTGTATGTGACGTCGATGGTCGACGGCATCTTCCCGGTCGTGCCTTCGGAGTCCGTCGTCATCGCGACGGCGACCGCCTGGAAGCAGACGGGCGTGCCGTGGCTACCGCTCATCTGGCTTGTCGCGGCGGCGGGAGCGTGGACGGGCGATCAACTTGCCTACCTCGTCGGCACGCGAATCCGGCTCCGGAATCTGCGCATGTTTCAGGGGCGGCGGGGGACGAAGACGCTCGACTGGTCCGAGCATGCGCTTGAGCATCGCGGAACCTCGTTCATCATCGCCGCGCGCTTCATCCCCATGGGACGCGTCGCGGTCAACCTGTCCGCTGGCGCGTTGCGGTATCCCCATCGACGCTTCATGGGGGTCGACGCCGTGGCTGCCGCGATCTGGGCGACGTACTCCATCGCACTCGGGATTTTCGCGGGCTCGATCTTCAACAACAACCTCACGCTCTCGATCGCGGTCGGAATTGTCGGAGGAATGATCCTCGGCTGGCTCGTCGACAAGGTCCTCGCGCGCTTCGGTGTCGGTGAGCCGGACCTGCCGCACCTCGCGGGAATCGACCCCGCTTCGCCCGAGGGCACGACGGCGCACCCGATGGTGGACGACGCCTAGAGCTTGCGCATCCGCACCGACTCCACTTGGTGATCGGAGCCTTTCGCCAAAATGATCGTCGCCCGCGAACGCGTCGGCGCGATGTTGTTGGCAAGGTTCGGCGCGTTCACGGTGTCCCAAATGTGGCCGGCGCGCGCGACCGCCTCGTCATCCGTCAACTGTGCGTAGGCGTGGAAGTAGGAGTCCTCTTTGGCGAAGGCAGTACGACGCAACTCGAGGAACCGGTCGACGTACCAGCGGCGGATATCGTCGGGGCGCGCATCTACGTACACGGACATGTCGAAGTAGTCGGAGACCGCCAGCGCGGGTGTGCCCGGTTCGCGCGCCGATGGCGCCTGCAACACGTTGAGGCCTTCCACGATAAGGATGTCCGGACGCCGCACCTCGATTGATGCGCCCGGCACGATGTCATAGGTGATGTGCGAGTAGACGGGTGCGTGCACCTCGGCGACGCCGGATTTCACCGCCCAGATGAACGCGCGCAGCGCGCGGCGATCATATGACTCCGGATAGCCCTTGCGTTGGAGGATGCCGCGCGCTTCGAGGACGACGTTTGGAAAGAGAAATCCATCGGTGGTGACCAACTCGACATGCGGCGAGCCCGGCCACCGCGCCATGAGTTCGCGCAGGACGCGTGCTGTCGTCGACTTGCCGACCGCGACCGAACCGGCGATGCCGATGATGAAAGGCGTGCGCGAGGCGCGCTCGCCGAGAAACTCGCTCGTCGCGTTGTGAAGTCTCCCCGTGGCCTCCGAGTAGAGATCCAGCAACCGAGAAAGCGGCCGGTACACCTGGTCGACTTCTGCGAGGTCGATGGGATCTCCGAGTCCCCGCACCCTCGCGATGTCGGCCTCGGTGAGCGGCAGCGGCGTCGCGTCGGCAAGGTCCGCCCACTCATCACGCGAAAAGGTGATGTACGGACTGTCGGGCGATTCCTGCACGCGCCCATTGTGACGCACCGCGGGCGTCGCCGCCGCGAGGCCCCGGCGCTACGCGCCGCGCGAACTAGGATGAGGGGCATGTGCGGGATCGTTGGCTACGTCGGCTCTGGCGAGGCGAGCGCTCGCGCTCTCGGTGTGGTGATGTCGGGTCTCGCGAGGCTCGAATACCGCGGGTATGACTCAGCGGGCGTCGCGCTCGTGACTGCGGACCGGGAGCGAGTCGCGGTCGCGAAGAAGGCGGGGAAGCTCGTCAATCTTGCGAAGGCGCTCGCTGAGGACCCGCTACCCGACGCGACGGCGGCGATCGGCCACACGCGGTGGGCGACGCACGGCGCCCCGACGGATGCGAACGCTCACCCGCACCTCGCTGCGGGAGGGCGGATCGCGATCATTCACAACGGCATCATCGAGAACTACGCGAAACTGCGGGCCGAGTTGACGCGCGATGGCGTGATCTTCGCTTCCGAGACGGACACCGAGGTCGCCGGGCACTGGCTCGCACGCGAGGTTGACACTGGCCTGTCGCTGACCGATGCGATGCTGTCGACCGCGCGCGCCCTTGAGGGCGCGTTCACCTTCCTGGCTGTCGACGCCCGCGAACCGCATACGGTCGTCGGCGCTCGCCGCAACTCTCCGCTGGTCGTCGGCCTCGGCGATGGCGAGAACTTCCTCGGTTCCGACGTGGTCGCGTTCATTGAGCACACTCGCGTGGCCCTTGAGCTCGATCAGGACGAGGTCGTTGAGATCACCCCAGACGGCGTGACCGTGTTTGACCGAACGGGTGCGGTGGTGGTGCGCGAGCCATACGAGGTCACCTGGGACGCGTCGGCTGCCGAACGCGGCGGCTTCGCGACGTTTATGGACAAGGAGATCCACGATCAGCCCGCCGCCGTTGCAGACACGCTCCGTGGCCGTATCGACGAGCACGGCAAGCTCCAACTCGATGGCGGCTACATTGACGACCGCGTGCTCAACTCGGTTGACAAGATCGTCGTGGTCGCGTGCGGCACGGCCTCGTATGCGGGCCTCGTCGCGCGGTACGCGATCGAACACTGGTGTCGAATCCCCGTGGAAGTGGAGCTGGCGCACGAGTTCCGCTATCGCGATCCCGTCGTCGGCGTGCGCACGCTGGTCGTGGCAATCAGCCAATCGGGCGAAACCATGGACACGATCATGGCCGTGCGGCACGCACAACAGCAGGGCGCGAACGTGATCGCGATCGTCAACGTGCAGGGGTCGACGATCGCGCGGGAGGCGGACGCCGTGCTGTACACCCGTGCGGGGCCGGAGATCGCGGTCGCCTCGACCAAGGCGTTTCTCGCCCAGATCACCGCCGCGTTCCTCTTGGGGATTTTCTTGGCGGAACTCCGCGGCAACAAGTTTCCCGACGAGATTTCCGCGCTGCTCGCGGAGTTGGATGAGATCCCGGCGAAAGTGCAGCGAGTGCTCGACACGTCTCAGCCGATCCGCGATCTTGCCCACTCGATGGCAAACGAGCGCACCGTGCTCTTCCTTGGCCGCCACGTCGGCTACCCGGTTGCGCTCGAGGGTGCGCTGAAGCTCAAGGAGCTCGCGTACATCCATGCCGAGGGCTTCGCTGCAGGGGAGCTCAAGCATGGCCCCATCGCGTTGGTCGAGGAGGGGCAGCCGGTATTCATCATTCTTCCGAGCCCCAACGGGCGGCACTCGTTGCATTCGAAGGTGATCTCCAACGTCCAAGAAGTGCGGGCCCGCGGCGCGCGCACCTTCGTGATCGCGGAAGAAGGCGACACCGAGGCCGCCGACTACGCGGAGCAAGTGTTCTATGTGCCCGCGAGTCCCGTCCTCATGGCGCCGTTGCTGAAGGTCGTGCCGCTACAGATCTTCGCGCTTGAGCTCGCGTCCGCGAAGGGTTTTGACGTCGATCAGCCGCGCAACCTCGCCAAGTCCGTCACGGTCGAGTAGTTGTGGCGATCATCGGCGTAGGGATCGACGTGGTCGCGATCGATCGATTCGAGGAGGCGCTTGAGCGTTCGCCGGGATTCCTTGAGCGCGTGTTTGCGCCGGGGGAGCGTGGGGTCGGCCACGCGAGCCTCGCCGCGCGCTGGGCGGCCAAGGAGGCCCTCGCGAAGGTGCTCGGCGCCCCGGTGGGGATGAACTGGCAGGACGCCGAGGTCGTCCGTGAGGATAGCGGACGGCCACATCTTGAAGTCCGTGGCACCGTCGCCGCCCGCGCGGCAGAGCTTGGCATTGCGCGCTTCCACCTCTCGCTTTCGCATGACGCGGGAATCGCATCCGCCGTCGTCATCGGAGAGTCTGAGTGAACGCCATCACTATTGCGGTGGATTACGGGGCGATCACCGCGAACGTCGCGACCCTGCGGGCTCACGCGCCAACGGCGGCCGTGATGGCGGTCGTGAAGGCGGACGCATACGGGCACGGCTTGGTCGAGGCGGGTCGTGCGGCCCGGTCCGGCGGTGCAGCGTGGCTTGGCGTCGCGCAGCCGCTTGAGGCGCTCGAATTGCGGGCGGCGGGCGACACTGATCGCGTGCTGACCTGGCTGTATGGCTCTGAGGTTCCGGCCGCGGCACTCATCGCCGCCGATATTGACGTCTCGGTTGGCTCCCACGAGGTGCTTGAGGCGGTGGCGACTGCTGCGCACGCCCACGCGAACGGACCGCGCGCGAGGGTCCACATAGCTGTCGACACCGGGCTCGGACGCGAGGGTGTCACCCTCGCCGATCTGCCTGCCCTGCTCGACGCCGCGCGCGAGGCGCAGCGCTCGCGCAACGTGCACGTCGTCGGCATGTGGTCTCATTTCGCCTGGGCGGATCAGCCGGGTCACCCCACGATCGATCTCCAGGCTGCCGCGTTCCGCGCCGCGCTCGCGCTCGCCGAAGATGCGGGCCTCGCGCTAGAGGTGCGACACCTCGCGAATTCCGCTGCGACGCTGACGCGTCCGGACCTCCACTTCGACATGGTGCGACCCGGGATCGCCGTGTACGGGCTGCCGCCAGTCGCGGATCCCGCGGGGGAGAACTTCGGTCTCACGCCCGCGATGTCCGTGACGTCGACGCTCGCGCTCGTGAAACGGGTGGGCGCAGGTCAAGGAGTGAGCTACGGGCACGAGTACGTGACGGACCGCGCGACAATACTCGGTCTCGTCACCGCCGGCTACGCCGACGGGGTCTTTCGGGGTGCGGGCGGGCGCGCCCACGTGGGGATCGGCGGCGAGCGCTATGTCATCGCGGGCCGAGTGTGCATGGATCAATTCGTCGTCGACCTCGGTCCGGATGCGACCGCATCGCCCGGCGATACCGTGACCCTGATCGGCGTGGGCGGCCCCACCGCGCGCGAGTGGGCCGATGCCGTTGGCACCATCGACTACGAGGTTGTGTGCCGATTCGGAGGGCTGCGCGCCAAGGAGTCGGTGTGAGGCGGGTGGTTCTCGCGCCCGACGCTGCGTCGATGCGCGCGATCGCGGCGG
Organism: Demequinaceae bacterium; assembly: GCA_024643505.1. Taxonomy (GTDB): domain Bacteria; phylum Actinomycetota; class Actinomycetes; order Actinomycetales; family Demequinaceae; genus Demequina. The sequence continues at coordinate 8,049 of JAHEMW010000019.1, read as the reverse complement.
AAGTCGTGGCGCCGCTGGTTGCGCCCGGCGATCTGATCATCCTGTCCGGCGGCCTTGGCGCGGGAAAGACGACGTTTACGCAGGGGCTTGGGCAGGCGCTCGGTGTGCGCGGGCCAATCACGAGTCCCACCTTCATCATCGCGCGCGTCCACCCATCCTTGGGGTCTGGTCCCGATCTCGTTCACGTCGACGCGTATCGCCTCAGCTCTCTCTCGGAACTCGACGCACTCGACCTTGACGCCTCGCTCGACGACGCTGTGACTGTCGTCGAATGGGGTGAAGGCAAGGTCGAGGCGCTCGCCGTCGATCGTTTGCACATCACGATTGACCGCGCGGTCGGTGGAGAGGTTGATATGGCCGATCCGGCTGGGGGCGCACGGACGGTCACCCTGCTCGGAGTGGGCGCACGGTGGCCCGACATCGAGGCGGTGTCGGGGTGATCCTTGCGATTGATACGTCGGTGCGTGTCGCCGTCAGCATGACGACCGACGAGGGAGACGAGTTAGCCTCGCGCGCCAGCGACGAGCCGCGCATGCATGTCGAACTTCTTGCGACTCTCGTGAGCGAGGTCCTGGCCGAGGCGGGTGGCCGGCCAACTCGCGTGGTTGTCGGCGTCGGTCCGGGTCCGTTCACTGGACTTCGCGTGGGCCTCGTGACCGCTCGCACTCTCGCCCGCGCATGGCGGGTGCCGCTTGCGGGCGTGTGCTCGCTCGACGCTCTTGGCGCGGAGCACGGGGGGCACGTGACGGTCGTAACGGACGCTCGCCGCCGCGAGGTGTATTGGGCGCGCTATGCGGACGGCCTGTGCGTCGATGGTCCGCACGTGAGTGGCCCGGGCGTCGTGCCACTCTCAGCGCACGTCGTCGGCCCCGCGGTGGCGGCGTACCCGGACGCCTTCCCGGGCTCGACGCCGCGCAATCCCGACCCCACATGGCTCGCCCGCGTTGATTTACGCATGCGTGCCGACGGCGTCGCGCTCGACTCGACGGAACCCCTGTACCTCCGCAGACCCGACGTCCATGGAGTTCCGGGCGCGTGACGAACGTGAGGCTGCGGGATCTCACGTCAGCTGACCTGCCGTGGGTCGCGGAGCGAGAGATCGAGATATTTGGCGCCTCGGCATGGTCGCTCGCGTTGCTCACCGAGGACTTTCGGTTTGGGATGAAGCGCTATCGGGGAGTTGCGGTTGACGACGAGTTGGCGGGCTACGCAATCTATGGCTTTGACGGCGACGCATTCCACCTCATGAACATCGCCATCGTGCCGGGCCGCCGAAGAAAAGGGCTCGGCCGCGCGCTACTCCAAGACTTCCTCGCGGAGGCTGCGGCGGTCGGCGCGCGAGAGGCGTGGCTTGAGGTGTCGGTTGCCAACCCCGGCGCGATTGCGTTATATGTCGCGCACGGCTTCGCCGAGGTGAGGCGACGCCCGCGCTATTACCAGCCGGAGGATGAGGATGCGCTGGTGATGCGCGCTTTCCTCGAACCACGCGGCTATGCTCCGACTGGTTGAAGCTTTTTTCGGACGACGCGGCGGTGAGGTCGCCTAGGGAGAGCGATGGCGCAGCGAGTCGGCATCAAGGATGTCGCTCTCGCCGCGGGCGTGTCAGTGTCAACCGTTTCACACGCCCTCAGCGGTAAAGGTCACATGCGCGCAGAAACGCGTGATCGTGTGCGTGCCGTCGCCGTCGAACTCGGTTACACGCCTAACCGGCTCGCAAGCTCGCTCCGGCAACGCAGAACGAGGGTGATCGGTCTCGTGAGCGACTCGATCTCCACGACTCCATTCGCGACCCGCGTCGTCGTTGGCGTCCATGAGGCAGCGTCCGCGGCGGGGCTGCAGGTGATGATGACGTCAACGCATGGCGACCCTTCGGTCGAACTTGCGAGCCTAGAACTGCTCGCTTCCTACCGGGTTGACGGCGTTGTCTACGCCAAAATGTTCCATCAGACGGCTGACGTCCCGGCTGCCTTGCTCGCCATGCCATCCGTGTTCGTGGATGCTCTGCCACGCGAGCCGATCGTGCCTGCGACCGTCCCGGACGAGCGCCAAATTGGCCGCGTCGGTACAGAGTTCTTGCTCGGTCAGGGGCACCGAAACATCGCACACCTCTCAATCGTTCACGGCGGTCCTGGCAGAGACGGGCGTGTCGCGGGGTTCATGGATGCGATGCACGCGGCCAGCATCGAGAACGCCGAGGGCTTCGTCGCGTACTCGGACGATACGTCCGAGGCCTACGCGAGGCGTGCGCGCGACGTGCTGACCGCGAGCCCTCGACCCACGGCGGTCTTCTGCTTCAACGACAGGGCGGCGATCGGCGTCTATCACGCGGCCGCGTCGCTTCGACTGAGGATCCCTGAAGACGTGTCGGTCGTCGGAGTTGATAACCTCGAACTTGTCGCAGAGACGCTGAATCCTGGTTTGACGACCGTGTCACTGCCGCATTTTGAAATGGGCGTATGGGCTGTGCGCACGCTTGTGAAAATGATTGCGGGTGAGCCGTTTGCCGGCGACACGCCGTCAGTCGTGTTTCAGCCCGGCGTTCTCATCGAGCGCGCGTCGGTTGCGCCTCCGGGTCCCCGCGTTACCAAAACGTGACCTAGGCGTCGCCGTTCTGTCGCCGCACCCAGTTGCGACCCGCGCCCTGGGGGCGGAGAATAGGACACGGTAAAACGATTTTTCATTTTACCTCACCTACGAAAGGGGAACGAAGCAATGATGCTTCGCAAGAAGATCGGCGCCGCGTCCGCGGCCGCCATTGCCGCCAGCGTAGTGCTGGCGAGCTGCTCAAACGGTGGGGAATCCCCCAGCGGTTCGGGCGAGCCCATGAAGGACCTTGAGATTGTTGGCGCCTTCGGCGGCGACCAGGGCGCAGGCTTCCAGGCCGAGCTCGACGCGTGGGGCGCCACGAGCGGCGTGAAAGCCACCTACAGCACGCTCGAGGACTTCAACACCACGATCATCGCGCGTGTTCAGGGTGGAGACGCCCCCGACATCGCGATCTTCCCGCAGCCGGGCGTCCTCATGGGCCTCAAGGACGCGGGTATGAGTCCGCTCAACGACCTGATCGACGTCAACGCCATCAAGAGCACGCTAGTGCCCGGCTGGGACACCCTTGCCGCTGACGGCGACACCATCTACGGTCTCCCGGTCGGCGCGAACGTGAAGTCGCTCGTGTGGTACAACCCGCAGGCGTTCACCGACAACGGACTCACGGTTCCCACGACCGACGACGAGATGTCCGCACTCACAGAGAAGATCAAGGCCGACGGCATCGGCTACCCGTGGTGCATCGGCATTGAGTCCGGCGGCGCGACCGGGTGGGCTGCCACCGACTGGCTCGAGGAGTACGTGCTTCGCTACGGCGGCACGGACACCTACAACAAGTGGTGGAAGCACGAGATCCCGTTCAACGACCCCATTGTCAAGACGGCTGCCGAGAAGTTCCAGAGCATCTGGGAGCCCGAGGGCAACGTCAACGGCGGCGGCAAGGCGATAGCGCTCGAGGGCTTCGGCACCGCAGGCAACGGATTGTTCAAGGAAGGCGGCAAGGCTGACGGACAGTGCTTCATGATGCGCCAGGGTTCGTTTATCACGGACTTCTTCCCTGACGCCATCAAGGCCGAGTACGCGGCCGGCGACTTCACGCACGTTGGCGTGTTCCCACTGCCCGCTCCGACCGGCACGACCGACGGCGTCCTTGGCGGTGGCGACACGGCTGCTGCGTTCGACGACTCGGCATCGACGAAGGCGGCGCTGGAGTTCATTCTCAGCGACAAGTTGGGTACCAACGGGTGGGCGAACAGCGGATTCTTCCTCTCGCCGCACGCGACGTTTGACACGTCGCTCTACCCGACCGACATCCAGAAGGCAATCGGCGAGCAGCTCGCAAACGCGCAGGCGTTCGGGTTCGACGCGTCGGACCTCATGCCTGCCTCTGTTGGTTCCGGTACAGAGTGGACGCTCCTGACCGAATGGATCGCAGGTCAGAAGACGCTCGACGAGGCCCTGCAGGGCATCGAGACCAGCTGGCCGTAATCCGCTAGTGGTCCACGCAGTGGGGCGGGGGGCGCTTTTCGCCTCTCCCGCCCCACTGCATCTCAAGTTATGAGAAAGTGAGAACATGCAGGTCATCGTCGCCCTGATCACTGTCATTGTCGGCCTCGCGCTGACGGCGTTGTTGTACTGGGGAGTGCACACGCTCGTCAACAAGTACACCCAAGGCAAATGGCAGTTGCGCCTTCTTCCCTACGTCTTCATCGGGCCCGTGCTCGTCCTGATCTCCGGATTCTTGATCTACCCGACCGTCCGGACGATCTACTTGTCTTTCACCACCCTCGAAGGCGGCAAAGACGTCTGGGTTGGCACGCGCAACTATGAGGAACTCCTCGGATCTCCCGACTTCATTGAGATCCTCGTCAACAACCTCCTATGGATTGCGATCGTGCCGATCCTGTCCGTCGTCATCGGTCTTCTGGTCGCCACGCTCGCCAACAACGTCGGGCCGCGCGCCGAGAAGACCTTCAAGTCGCTCATCTTCATGCCAATGGCCATCAGCTTTGTCGCCGCGGCGACAATTTGGCGCTTCATGTACTCCTACGAGCCTGAAGGTCAGACCCAAACCGGTCTGCTCAACGCGATTTGGGTGGGACTTGGCGGCGCCCCGCAACCGTGGTTGACCCTGGCGTCGTGGAACTTTAACGACCTACTCATCATGGTTCCAGTCGTATGGCTCAACGTCGGATTTTGTATGGTGCTGCTCTCGTCCGCAATCAAGGGCGTTTCTGAAGAAACGATTGAGGCCGGAAAGTGTGACGGTGCGAACGGCCGTCAGGTGTTCTTCCGGATCATCCTGCCGCAGATGAAAGGCACGGTGCTCGCAGTGTTCATCACGATTCTCATCGGTGTGATGAAGATCTTCGACATTGTGTACGCCATGACCTCGGGTGACTTCGGCACGAGCGTTCTGGGTATGGAGTTCTACAACCAGTACTACAACTTCTTCAACCCAGGCAGAGCCTCAGCGGTCGTCGTCATCCTCTTCGTCGCGATCTTGCCCGTGATGTTCTACCAAGTGCGGGTATTCCGCAAGCAGCAGGAGATCTCATGACCGCCGTAGCCATGGAAACAAAAGTTGCCGTTGAGCTAACTCCCGACAAGAAGCGGCGTTCCAAGGGAGCGCTCACCGTGCTCACTGTCCTCGTCGTGGCGTGGATGTTGCCGCTGTTTGGTCTGCTCATCACGTCGTTCCGTTCACGCGAGGCGGCAACTGAGACTGGATGGTGGGCGGCGCTTTTCAATCCGTTCGCGGAAGATTGGACCGTCGCGAACTTCACCGAAGTCATCGACAAGGCAGATCTTGGCAGCGGGTTCATTAACTCACTCGGCGTCGCAATCCCCGCGACCGTCCTGCCGATTCTCATTGCGGCATTTGCTGCGTACGCGTTCACATTCATGAACTTCCGGTTCAAGGACGTGTACTTCGCAATCATCATCGGGCTGCTCGTCATCCCGATCCAGGTTGCGCTCGTCCCCGTTCTGCGCGCGTACGTGTGGACTCAGGACACGTTCGACGTGCAGGTTGTTGGCACTTATCCGGCAGCGTGGATCGTTCACGCCGCCTTTGCGATGCCGCTGTGCGTCTACATTCTGCGCAACTACATGGCGACGTTGCCAGGCGCTCTCATTGAGGCGGCGCGCGTTGATGGCGCGTCGCACCATCTGATTTTCTGGCGCCTCATTGTTCCCATGTCGGTGCCTGCGCTCGCGTCGTTCGCCATCTTCCAGTTCCTGTGGGTCTGGAACGACCTCCTCGTCGCCCAGATCTTCTTGGGAACGAGGACAAAGGTGCTCACGCAATCCCTCTACGCGCTTCTTGGGCGCTATTCGGAGGGCTGGCAGCAGGTGGCGGCGGGATCATTCTTCACGCTCATCATCCCGCTCGTGGTGTTCTTCAGCTTGCAGCGCTTCTTTGTGCGAGGCCTCACAGCCGGCGCGGTGAAGTAAGGGGTTGCTCCGGCCAGGGGCGCCCTGACTAGAGGGTCCATCCGACTACAGTGGTCGGGTGGACCCTCTGGTTTTGGGCGTCGAAAGTACGTGCGACGAGACCGGGGTCGCGCTTGTGCGGGGCACTACGCTGCTCGCGGACGTCGTCGCATCCTCGATGGACGAGCACGCCCGTTTCGGCGGCATCGTGCCCGAGGTTGCCTCGCGTGCTCACCTCGAGGCCTTCGGCCCCACCCTTGAGCGAGCTCTCGCGGACGCCGGCGTCGACCTCGATGACATCGACGCGATTGCCGTCGCCTCCGGACCCGGCCTGGTGGGCTCCCTCACCGTCGGCGTCGCGGCCGCGAAGGCACTTGCGCTGGCGCTCGACGTGCCGCTGTTCGGCGTCAACCACGTCATTGGGCACGTCGCCGTCGACGAGCTCGTTCACGGCGAGTTCGACGGCCGCATCATGGCCCTCGTCGTCTCCGGCGGGCATACGTCCTTGCTTCTCATCGACGACATCGCGACGGGTGTGACCGAGCTCGGTCACACCCTCGACGACGCCGCGGGTGAGGCGTTCGACAAGGTCGGACGGCTACTCGGGCTTCCCTACCCAGGCGGGCCGCACGTCGACCGCCTCGCGCGCGAAGGGAACCCGACGGCAATCGCTTTTCCCCGTGCGCTGAGCCGGGCCTCTGACCGCGAGCGCCACGCCTACGACTTCTCATTCTCGGGGCTCAAGACGGCGGTGGCCAGATGGGTTGAGGCCCGCGAGGTGGCAGGGGAGCCGATTCCTGTCGCGGATGTCTGCGCGAGCTTCGCTGCGGCAGTCGCCGACGTGCTGGTCACCAAAGCCATCGACGCGTGTCGCGTCAACGGCATTACCACGCTCGTCATCGGCGGAGGCTTCAGCGCCAACAGCCAGCTGCGCGCCGAGGCCGCGCGGCGATGCGCCGAGGCCGGCATTGACGTGCGCATCCCACCCATGCGCTACTGCACGGACAACGGCGCGATGATCGCGGCGCTCGGATCGGCCCTTGCCAGGCGGTACGTCGGAGACAGCGGTCTGCGGTTCGGAGTCGATTCGTCGATGTCGCTTGAGGTCGTGGTCGCGTGATCCGGCTGCGCGATGTCGGAGCAACCATTGCGGTCGGGGCGCTCACGGCGGGCGCGGTCGTTGGGCTCGTGAAGATCGGCGCGGAACCCGTGCGGGCGCCCGCGCAGACCACCAAGCCAACCGGTGGGGCGTCGGCCGGGCCAACCGTCTTGCCGAGTCCGAGCGCTGACACAGGCGAGGTGCTGGCCTGGGGGCCGACCGTGGCCGCATGGAACGCCGCGCTTGCCGACGCTCAGGCGCTCCCGGTCGAGCGAGCGGCCGGCCAAGTCATCCTTGGAGAGATTGCCTCGCCCAATCCTGCCGCGGCGCGCTCGCTCGTCGAGGAACTCAATCTCGCCGGCGTCATCGTGATGGGTCCGGCGATCACCACGGCGGATTCCGTTCGCACCCTCACCACCTCGATCAAGGCGGCTAATGACGGTCGCGCGTGGCCCACCATCGTCTCCACCGACCAGGAAGGCGGCATTGTCGCGCGGCTTGATCCCGTCTTGCCCGACATGCCCGCGTTCATGGCCGCGGGCGCGGCGACCGATAAGGGCACGGTGGAAGATGCCTACGCGCAGGCCGGTCTCGATATGCACGACCTCGGATTCACCGCGACGTTTGCGCCTGTCGCCGACGTGACACGCGGCCTCGCGGACCCGACCATTCGCACTCGGTCAGCGGGCTCGAACCCCTTCAATGTCGCCGCGACCGTCAACGCCGCCGACCGAGGTTTCGTCTCGGCAGGGGTTGCGCCCGTGATCAAGCACTTCCCGGGTCACGGGTCCGTGGGGGCGGATTCTCACCAGTCCCTCCCCCGTCAGACCGCGTCGATCGCCTCCTTGGCCAAGCGCGACCTCGTGCCATTCGCGTCGGCGGCCAAGAACGGCGTGCCCGCGATCATGATGGGACACATTGTCGTGACCGCCTGGGGCGGCGACCCGGCTTCCGTGAACCCCCGCGCA
>JAHEMW010000107.1 GCA_024643505.1 Demequinaceae bacterium | reverse complement strand
CCCGGGCGCCGTTCGCATCGTCCCGTCCTACCCTGGGAACCATGACCTTCGACGAGATCTTCAACCCGGGGGCTGGGCACGCCCGGGAGCAGGAGGCGCTCGACAAGGTGCGTCCCGCCACGCAGGTGGTGGGCGAGGCGCCCCCGGCGCCGGACCGGGTGGCCGACATCGAGATCCCCGACGCCGAGGATCTCGCGCCGTTCGAGGCGCCCTAGACGCGGCTCGGCCCCGCGGGTCCAGGGACCGGCGGGGCCGAGCGACGCGCAGGGGTGACGCTCAGTTGCCCCAGTCGATCCCGGAACCCGGGATGGCGTCGAGCAGGCGCTGGGTGTACGGCTGCTGAGCATTCTCGAAGATCTGATCCGACGTGCCCGTCTCGACGATGCGTCCCGCCTCCATGACCGCGACCTCGTCCGCCACCACGCGCACCACCGCGAGGTCGTGGGTGATGAACAGGTAGGTGAGCCCTAGCTCGTCCTGCAGGTCCGCGAGGAGCTGGAGCACCTGCGCCTGGACCAGCACGTCGAGCGCGGAGACCGCCTCGTCGAGCACCACGACCTCGGGCTTGAGCGCGAGCGCGCGGGCTATCGCCACGCGCTGGCGCTGCCCGCCCGAGAGCTCGTTCGGGTATCGCTCCGCGATGCTCTGCGGCAGCGACACCTGGTCGAGCAGCTCGCGCACGCGGGCGCTCCGAGCCTCCCGATCACCGATCCCGTGCACCTTCATCGGCTCCGCGATCGCGGCGCCGATCGAGCGCTGGGGGTCGAGCGACGAGTACGGGTCCTGGAACACCGGCTGCATGCGCCGACGCAGGTCGAACAGCCCCCTGCTCGACAGCCCGTTGAGGTTGACGCCGCCCACGAAGATATCCCCGTCGGTGGGCGGCTCGAGACCCAGCACCATCCGCGCCGCGGTGGTCTTGCCGGATCCCGATTCGCCCACGAGGGCGAGGGTCGAGCCCTTGCGGACCTGGAACGAGATCTTGTCGACGGCCGTCAGCGGCTCCGAGCGGAAGCTGCCCCGCCGGATCGCGAACACCTTGGTGAGGTCCTTGACGTCGATCGTGACCGGCGCCTCCTGGAGCTCGCGCTCGTGGTCAGGGTTGTGCTCGGCGGCGAGAGCCGCGACGTCCAGCACCGGCGCGCCTGGTGCCGCCATGCCGCGGATGCGACGCGAAGCCAGCGAGGGCGCCGCGGCGATCAGGGTCTGGGTGTAGGGGTGCTGCGGGTTCGTGAGGATGTCGACGCTCGCGCCGGCCTCGACGATGCGCCCGCGGTGCATGACGATCAGCTTCGACGCGCGCTCGGCCGCAAGGCCCAGATCGTGCGTGATGAAGAGCACCGCGGTGTTCTTCTCCCGCGTCAGCGTCTCGAGGTGATCGAGGATGGTCTTCTGGACGGTGACGTCGAGAGCGGAGGTGGGCTCGTCCGCGATCAGCAGCTTCGGGTCCGCCGCAAGGCCGATGCCGATCAGGACTCGCTGGCGCATGCCGCCCGAGAACTGGTGCGGGAACTGCTGCATGCGACGCTCGGCATCGCCCAGGCCCGCCTGCTTGAGCACCTCGATGGCGCGCGCCTTGACGTCCTTGCGGTGGGTGGCGAGGCCGTTGGCCCTGACCGCCTCCTCGACCTGGAAGCCCACCGACCACACGGGGTTGAGGTTGGACATCGGGTCCTGGGGCACGTAGCCGATGACGCCGCCGCGGATCGCCGCCATCTGACGCTGCGAGAAGCGCGTGATGTCCTTGCCGTCGACCATGATCGAGCCGGCGGCGATGGTGCCGTTGCCCGGCAGCAGGTTGATCAGCGCGGTCGCCGTGGTGGACTTGCCCGAACCGGACTCGCCCACGATCGCGACCGTCTCCCCGGGGAAGATGTCGAAGTCGACGCCTCGCACCGCGTTCACGGTGCCGCCCTGCGTGCGGAACGCGACCTCGAGGCCACGCACCGAGACCAGCGGGGCATCCTCCACCGCGGTCGACGCCGCGCTGGTCTGGGTCTGGAACGAGTCGCTCATCGGCGGGCCCTCGCCTTCGGGTCGAGGGCGTCGCGGACCAGCTCGCCGAGCATGATGAACGCGAGCACGGTGACGGTCAGCGCGAGCGACGGCCAGAACAGCGCCATCGGGGAGGTCTTGATGGTCTGCTGCGCCTGCGAGATGTCGTTACCCCAGGACATGGTCGAGGAGCCCAGGCCGATGCCCAGGAAGCTCAGCGACGCCTCGGCAACGATCGCGGCGCCCAGCGCGATGGTAAGGAACACGATCACGGGAGTGAGCGAGTTGGGGAGCACGTGCTGCACTAGCGTCGACAGCTTCGATCTGCCGAGCGCGGTGGACGCCGTGACGTACTCGAGCCCCTTCAGTCTCAGCACCTCCGCCCTGACGATGCGCGCGAGCGAGGCCCACGCGAACCCTCCGATCGCGAACGAGATGGTGACGACGTTGCGGTACTGCGAGAAGACGGACATCACGACGATGGCCGCGAGGAAGTAGGGCACCGAGAAGAAGACGTCGCCGATCCGGGACAGGATCGAGTCGAGCCGGCCGCCGTAGTAGCCGGCGAGGGCGCCCATCGGGATGCCGATCGCGCCCGTGATGATGACCACGAGCACGCCCACCGACATCGACGTGCGGGCTCCCCACACGATGCGCGAGTAGACGTCGCAGCCCTGGCGCGTGAAGCCCAGCGGGTGGCCGGCCTCCGGCGCGCCGTTGCTGTTGGCGAGCATGCAGTCGTTGTTGGGCGGCACGCTGGTGAACAGGGACGGCCAGAACGAAGCGACCAGGATCACGGCGACGATGGCGAGCGCGATGTAGAAGAGCGGGCGCCGGCGCAGGTCGCGCCAGGCGTCGAGCCACAGGTTGGAGCGGCGCGAGCCGAGCGAGACCTTATCGACCTCGACCGGTCCGCCGTCGCCCACCGGGGCGACGTAGTGGGTCATGGGGCGTTCAGACATAGCGGATCCTGGGATCGAGGACGGCATAGAGCAGGTCGACGAGGATGTTCACGACCACGTACACGATCGTGAGGATGGTCACAAAGGACACGACGGTGGGGGTCTCGCCGCGGATGATCGCCTGGTAGAGGGTGTTGCCCACGCCCGGGATATTGAAGATTCCTTCGGTGATCGTGGTGCCCGCGATCAGCGCGCCGAAGCTGGCGGCCGTGTTGGTGACCACCGGGATCAGCGAGTTGCGGGCGACGTGGACCGGGATGATGCGCCGCGAGGTGAGACCCTTCGCGTACGCCGTCCTCACGTAGTCCTCATTGCGGGCCTCGATCACGGAGCCGCGCATGAGCCGCATGCCCGTCACGTACACGGTCAGCGCAATCACCAGCGCCGGGAGGAACATGGCACCCCACGTCGCATTGGCGCCCACCGTCACGGGCGCCCAGCCAAGTTTTATCCCGATGAAGTACTGCGCCAGGAACATCGCCACGAAGGCCGGGATCGAGGTGAGCACCAGCGCGACCACCACGTTGAGGTTGTCGACGAACTTGCCCTCGCGCAGGCCCGAGACGAGGCCGATGACCACGGAGAGCAGGAACTCGATCACGACGGCCATGAGCACGAGCTTGAGTGTCACCGGGAAGGTACGCCTGAGGACCTCTGAGACCTCCTGGCCCGAGAACGTCTCCCCCAGATCACCGGTGAAGACGCCCTTGAGGTAGAGCAGGTACTGCACGATGAACGGCTGGTCCAGGTTGTACTGCGCCCGCAGGTTCTCGAGCTGGGTGGGGTTCGGCGTCTTGTCGCCGAACATCGCGAGCACGGGGTCGCCCGGCATCGCGAAGACCATGAAGTAGATGAGGAACGTGGTCCCGAGGAACACCGGGATCGCTTGGAGCAAACGCCTGAGGATGTATCGCGTCATCGGCGGCTCGCATGTTCGTGTGTCATTGACATGAGTGGCCCTATCGTACAGAGTTCCGGTCCGCTCACGCGGACAGACGAGAGGCCCGCCCCGACCGTGGTCGGGGCGGGCCCTCGTGCTGAGTTACTTGGTGATCGCGTAGTACAGCGGCACCGAGTTCCAGCCGAACTCGACGTTGGAGACGCCCTCGGCGTAACCACCGTTCACGTTCGAGTACCACAGCGGGATGGCGGGCAGGTCCTGGAGAAGGACCTCCTGCGCCTGCTGCAGCAGCGTGTTGCGCGCGGCAGTGTCCGCGGTCGAGATGCCCTCGGCAAGGAGAGCGTCGAACTCGGCCGACGAGTAGTCACCGTCGTTGGAGCCGGCGTCCGTGGCGTAGATCGGGCCCAGGAAGTTGTACAGACCCGGGTAGTCCGCCTGCCAGCCGGTGCGGAAGGCCGTGGTGATGGTGCGGTTCGTGACATCCTCGCGCAGCTCGGCGAAGGTGGCGTAGGGCGAACCCTCTGCCTCGATGCCGAGTGCGTTCTTGATGGAGTTCGCCACCGCGTCGACCCAGGCCTGGTGGCCACCGTCGGCGTTGTAGGAGATTCCGAACGTGCCGTCCCACGGGCTGATGGCGTCGGCCTCGGCCCACTTGGCAGCAGCGCCAGCCGGGTCGTAGTCGAGCACCTCGGCGCCGGCGAGCGAGTCCGTCCAGCCGTCCACGACCGGCGACGTGAAGTCGGAGGCCGGGGTGCGGGTGTCGGCGAAGATCACGTTGGTGATCTCCTCGCGGTTGATCGCCATCGACAGCGCCTGACGACGCAGCTTGCCCTCTTCGCCCTCGAAGTGCGCGAGGCTCTCCGGGATGGTGAAGGACTGGAAGATCGCGGCGGCCTGGTTGACCGCACGGTCACCCAGCTCGTCCTGGTACGTCGCGAGCGACGAGTCCGGGATGCCGTCGATCACGTCGACGTTGTTGGCGAGCAGGTCCGCGTAGTACGCGTCCTGGCTGGCGTAGAACACGAACGTCAGACCGTCGTTGGCGGGAGTACGAGGGCCCGCGTAGTCGGGGTTCGTGACCAGGTCGATCTGCACGTCGTGCTGCCAGGCGCCCTCACCGTCGAGCATGTACTGGCCGTTGCCGATCGGGTTCTCGCCGAAGGCCTCCGGGTCGTCGAAGAACGCCTGCGGAAGCGGGTAGTAGGACGAGTAGCCGAGGCGCTGCGCGAAGTCCGCGGCAGGCTTGCTGAGCTCGACCGTGAACGTCAGGTCGTCGATAACCTCGAGTGCGAGCGGCGAGTCCTCGTCGTACGAGTGGCCGGCGATGTCCTCGAAGAAGTACGAGCCGAGCGCGGCGTTCGACGCAAGGGCGGTCCACTGCCAGGCGTCGACGAAGGAGTTCGCGGTGACGGCCTCGCCGTTGGTGAAGGTCCAGCCGTCCTGAAGCGTGATGGTGAAGTGCTGCGGGTCATCGGCGACGATGGACTCGGCAACCTCGTTCTCAGCGGCGCCGGTCGCGTCGTACGAGACCAGTCCGGCGAAGATCGAGTCGACGATCTTTCCACCGCCGGTCTCGTTCGTGTTGCCGGGAACCAGCGGGTTCTGGGGCTCGGAGCCGTTGGTGATGATGATGGCGTCGCCGGTCGAACCGCCGCCGTCGGCCGAAGCCGAGGGGTCGGTGTCAGAGCCGCTGGACGAGCAGCCCGCGAGGACGA
>JAHEMW010000018.1 GCA_024643505.1 Demequinaceae bacterium | reverse complement strand
ACCTGGCGCGGGCGCGCGCCTTCTACGAGGCGTGGGGCTGGACCGCGGCGAGCTCCGACCCGGAGATCGTCTTCTTCCAGGCGAACGGCCTGGTGATCGGGCTGTTCGGGATCGCGGACCTCGCCGCGGACCAGGGCCGGCCCGGGGCATCGCTGGGCACCGGCGCCATGACCCTTGCCCAGAACTACCTCACCGAGTCGGAGGTCGACGCGGTGTTCGAGGCGGCGCTCGCCGCGGGGGCGACCCTGCTGAAGCGCCCCGAGAAGGTCTCGTGGGGCGGCTACAGCGGCTACGTCGCGGACCTCGACGGCCACGTGTGGGAGCTCGCAATGAACCCGTTCTCGCCTCCCGGCCCCGACGGATCGGTGACGCTCGGGGGTTGACCCAAACAGTGCATCGTCCGGGCGGCGCGCCCGGGAATGCGAGAAGCCGGCCCCCGTGAGGACCGGCTTCGTGGCTCCCCCGACTGGACTCGAACCAGTAACCTGCCGATTAACAGTCGGCTGCTCTGCCAATTGAGCTACGGAGGATCGCGCTCAGATACTGTACCCGATTCCGGCGCTCGCGCGTGACCATCCGCGGCCCTGCGGAGCCCCCGATAGACTGTGCGCCGGCCCCGCCCCGGGGCCGCGGGCCAGTAGCTCAGCCGGTCAGAGCAGTGGACTCATAATCCATCGGTCGCGGGTTCAAGTCCCGCCTGGCCCACCGCATCGTCCCGCGGTGCTTTCCGAAAGCTCAGCCGCGCGCTCTGACGCGAACGCCGCGGATGAGCGCCGCGATCGAGGCGGATTGCGGCACGCGCTCTCGGAGTTGGCGCCGGAGCGCGGGCGCGCGTGCTGAGATGGGAGACGCCCCCGGAAGTGTGGTTCGGCGGAACGCGATTTTGGACACGATCTCCGGTGGCTTTTCTGCGAACAAGCACGCGGCCCTCAAACAATGGGCAAGCGCCACGTTCGACCGAGTGTCGAGGAGTTCGGCTCCTGCTAGGCGCTGCTCCGCGACTGCCTGGCGGGACGAGGCCGCCTGCCTGGTCCGGCGGAGTCGCGCCGGGCAGAGACCTAGACGCTCTCCCGTTCGATGACCTGCAGGACGACCTCCGGAGCCGGCTCCGTGTCGGCCACGTGATCGAGACGGCGGAGAAGCCCCTCGAGGGATCCCCGAATGAGCTGCGCGGCGTCGTACCCGATAGTGGTCAGCGGTGGAGACGTGAAGGCGGCCAAGGCGGTGTCGTCCATTCCGATCAGCGCGATATCCTCCGGGCAGCGCCAGCCGGCCACGTGGGCGGTGTGCAGGAGCGCCGTCGCGACGTCGTCGTTATAGCACCCGACACCGACGCCGCGCATGCCGAGATCAGCGAGTGCGGCACTCGCGGACTTCGGGTCGATGCCGAGGTGTACAACCTTGGGACGCTCCAGGCCGAGCTCGCGGCATTCGTCGACGAAGCCCTGCTCGCGAGACGCGCCAAAGGGGTCCATGCGCGCGTCCTTGAGGTGGGCGTAGGCGAGCCTGCGGTAGCCGTGCCCGACGAGATGTCGTGCCTGGAGCTTTCCTATCTGCGAGTTGACATCCGTTCCGGCAGGCGGGTTGGGCTCGAGCACCTCGACGCCTCGTTCGACGATTGCAGCCCGTAGGTCCGGGGGCAGGGGGGTCACGGTGAGGATCGCGCGCGGCTTGAGGCCGACTGCAAGGCGCTCGAGGTTCTGCGGGCTGTCCTGCGAGAACCGGAGCAGCAGAGTGAGGCCGCGCTTGGCGAGTTCGTCGGTCAGCACCTCGTAGCTCTCCTGAAGATTGCCGCCGAAGGTGGTGTTGGGGATGAGCGAGATCACGATGTCGCTAGAACCGCGAGCGAGAGTCCTGCCCGCCGTGGAGGGCAGGTAGCCGAGCTCCTCGACGGCGCGCCGCACGCGCTCACGCGTCTCCTCGGCGAACAGCTCTCCTCGACCGTTGAGGATTTGGCTGACAGTCGACCGGGAGACGCCGGCACGGTCCGCCACATCCTGGCTCCTGGGGATCACCTGCGACTGCGCTTCGAAAGGTTCATGGCACGACCGTAGCGGAATTGACGCCCGTCAATGGGGCAGGGATACTATTGACGCGCGACAATAGACAAAGACGTTGAAGGAGCACCCGTGTCGACGAACACTCTTAATGATGGCTGGGCGGTACGTCCCAAGGTCAGTGCATTCGCGGAACTTGGCGGTGGGGCGGGCGACTGGACACCGGTTCAACTCCCACACGACGCCTTGATTTCTGCCGCCCGAACGCCGGAGGCTCCCGGCGGAGCGGCCACCGGGTACTTCCCGAGCGGTGCCTTCGAGTACAAGCGTTCGCTGCAGGTGCCCGTTGACGATGCCGGGAAGATCATCGTGCTCGAGTTCGGCGGCGTGTATCGAGATGCGATGGTGTACGTCAACGGCGCCCTTGCCGGCCAGCACGCCTTCGGCTATTCGCGGTTCACGGTTCGCATCGACCCGTACCTCAACGTCGGAGGGGACAACGAGGTCCGCGTGACGTGCCGTGCGCACCAGGACAGCCGCTGGTACACCGGGGCGGGAATCTATCGAGCGGTGAAATTGATCGTGAAGGAGCCGATCCACATCGCGGTGGACGGTATCCAGATCCACACGCGCGAGATCTCAGACTCCGGCGCCATCATCGAAGTGGTGTCCACCGTGGTCAACGAAGGTCGCGCGACTGCGACAGTCGCGCTGGATACTGCGGTCACTGCCCCTTCCGGGTTCGCGGCGGCAGGCGATCGCACGCCGGTGACGATGCTGCCGGGAGAGTCCGCTACGGTCCGCCATCGACTCACTGTTGATGAGGCGGAGCTCTGGAACGTGGAATCGCCGTCGCTATACGGGTGTGCCGTGCGGTTGCTCCACCACGACCGGGTCGTCGACGAGGAGAATGTCGATTTCGGGGTCCGTGAGATCTCCGTCGATTCACGGCGGGGACTACGCATCAACGGCGAGGTCGTCAAGCTGCGAGGCGCGAGCGTGCACTCCGACAACGGTCCCCTCGGCGCGGTATCGGTCGAATCCGCGGAGCTGCGGCGGGTTCGCCTGCTCAAGGCTGCGGGCTTCAACGCGATCCGCAGCTCCCACAACCCCGCAAGCCCCGCGCTCCTCGCGGCGTGCGATCGCGTCGGGATGTTCGTGGTCGACGAGGCCTTCGACATGTGGACGTCTAGCAAGTCCGACTATGACTACGCATCAGACTTTGCACAGTGGTGGGAGCGTGACCTCGAGGCGCTGGTGGCCAAGAACATCAACCATCCGAGCGTCATCATGCATTCGATCGGCAACGAGATACCCGAGACGGGCACCCCGACCGGTGGTGTGTGGAGCCGACGGCTTGCCGAGAAGCTCCGCACGTTGGACTCATCCCGCCCTGTCACCAACGGTATCAACGGCTTCGTCTCAAGCCTGGATGTCGTGATCGCCGGAATGCAGGCGGCGCAGGCGGCGCAGGTGGCGAGCGGCACTGAGGCCGGAGCTGGGGCCGGGGCCGGGGCCGGAGTGAACGGGATGATGACCGACGTGGGCGACATGATGAACCAGATCGCCGCATCGGACATGGTCACGCTGCGCACCGAGGAGTCCTTTTCCGTGCTCGACGTCGCGGGCATGAACTACGGGGATGCGCGGTACATGCTCGACAAGACCCGGTTCCCGAACCGCGTGATCCTGGGCACCGAGTCGTTCCCCTCGCAGATCGCACGTATCTGGAGCCTGGTGGAGCAGCACGATCACGTCATCGGCGACTTCACATGGACCGGGTGGGACTACCTCGGGGAAGCGGGCCTCGGATCGGTCTCGTACGCGGGACCCGACGGAATCGGCGCTGCAGCCGTCGCGCAGCCGTTCCCGTGGCTGACCGCCTGGTGCGGAGACTTCGACGTCACCGGTCAGCGCCGCCCCGCCTCCTTCTACCGGGAGATTGCGTTCGGCATCCGGACGGAGCCGTACATCGCGGTATGGAGAGCGGACAAGGAACATCGAGCTGCGTCCCCCACGCCATGGGCGTGGAGCGACGTGGTCGGCAGCTGGTCGTGGGTCGGCCACGAGGGCAAACAACTTGCCATCGAGGTCTACGCGGACGCCGACGAGGTCGAGCTGATCCTGAATGGCACGAGTCGTGGTCGGGCTATCGTCGGTGAGACGATGCCGCTCCGCGCTGACTTCGATCTGGCCTTCGAGTCGGGGGAGTTGATCGCGGTCGCCTACGTCGACGGCCGGGAGATCGGGCGGAGCAGCATCATCACGCCCGGCTCCGAACTTCAGCTCTCCGCGGTCGCGGACCGTGCGGAGCTGGATGCCGACGGCGAGTCCCTCGCCTTCGTCGAGATCGCGCTCACCGATGCGAGCGGTCGGGTGCACCTGGGCCGGGACCGCGAGGTGGTGGTGACCGTCGGGGGCGCCGGGCGGCTGGTCGCCCTGGGCAGTGCGGATCCGTCCTCGATTGAGGGTTTCGCTGGTCCGTGCCGCACCAGTTTCGACGGACGCGTGCTCGCTGTGGTGTGCGCGGGTGAGGCCGGCACCGTGGAGCTGACCATCGAGGCAACCGGCTGTGAGCCCCAGCGGGTGGCAATTCCCGCGTCCTGAGCGAGCGCGAGTCCGGGCACGGGGCCATGAGGGCCCGCGCCCGGACTCGGTGGGACCGGTCGGGCGCGTTACCCGAGCTCGCCTGCGAGCGTCTGGACGGCCGTGTGCCCGCCGTCCGTGGGGAGGTCGACGCCGTTGATGTAGGACGCGGCGGGGCTGTTGAGGAACAGCACTGCGCCCACCTGCTCCTCCACCGACGAGCTCCTGCCGATCGGGAACTCCGTGAGTGCCATGTACTCGGGCGGGAACACCTTGGCGCTGGCCTCGAGCAGCGGAGTCTGGATCGCCCCAGGGCTCACGGCGTTGATGCGGATCCCTCGCGTGATCAGCTCCGCCGACCGCTGCAGGGTCCACACGATGATTGCCTGCTTGCTGAACGGATAGCCGTGCCCCGCCGCCGCCTCATGATCGCGGTACCAGGCATCGGCCTCCTCGAACGACGCGATCTCGAGGAACGGCAGGAGGTTGGGCAGGTTGCCCCGCCACCCGGCTCCGCTGGTCGAGGCGACGGTGACGATCGCGCTGCCGGGCGGCATCGAGGCTGAGATCAACTCGGTCAGCAGCCGGGTGCCGAGGAAGTTGGTCTTCACCAGCTCGGCGGATGGGAGCATCGGCGGGGCACCTGCGCAGTTGAAAAGCGCGTCCACGCCCGTCCCGATGGCCGTGGCGGCGGCGCGGATCGATCCGGGCTCTGCGAGGTCGAGCGCGTGGAACTCGGCGCGTGTGAGCGCCGGCGCGCGCCGACTCATACCGATGACGTGAGCGCCCATGTCGACGAGTGCTGTGGCCGTTGCGAGGCCGACTCCAGACGACGCGCCCGTGACGACCACCCGCTGCCCTTCATAGCCCGCGAAGGTCATTCGATCCCCCTTCGTTGACTCTCTGCGTGGCAAGCGGCCGCCGTAGATCGGGGAGGCTGGCCATAGGGGAACCCTAGCTCAGTTGCCGCGCGTCAATTGGCTCTGGACAAGCCTGCCGCACATGCCTTACGATGCATTGACGCGCGACAATATCGTGATTGACGCGCGACAGTGTCTCGAAGGTTGTGAATCGCGTGGGCCTCCGTCCACCCGCATCCTTGCGAGGGCGCAGTGGCGATGGCCGCCACAAGCGAGACGAAGGAGTCCACATGTATCAGCGAAACGGCGTTCGCACCGTCGCGGTTGCTCTGGCAACCGCATTGGCGCTCGCGGCCTGTTCAAGTCAGGGCACGCCGAGCGATAGCTCCAGCGCCGGCGAAGCTTCCGGTGCGCCGGCAGCCGTCGACCTGACCCTCAACCTTTCGATGCAGGCGCCCTCGGGGGACCTGTCCGTGACGAACTTCACGGGTGGCGACCCCACCATCTATCTCGCGGTCTACGACCGCCTGGTCACTCAGGCCGTTGACGGTTCGCTTGTCCCGTCGATCGCCGAGAGCTTCGAGTACAGCGAGGACAACACGGTCCTGACCTTCAAGATCCGAGCGGGGCAGACTTTCTCGAACGGCGAGGCGCTCGACGCCGCCGCCGTGGTGGCGTCGCTCGAGGCGTCGCGCCAGAGCGAGGCTCACGCGGCGCAGTTCGCGACCGTGGCCGACATCTCGGCGCCTGACGCCTCGACTGTCGTGCTCACGCTCAACACTCCGGATGCGAGCCTGCTGTACATCCTCTCCGGTTCCGACGGTGCCGTCGGTGCGCCCAGCACGCTGGGTACCGAGGACTCCAAGCTCAACCCGGTGGGTTCCGGGCCCTACATCCTCGACGAAGCGCAGACGACGGTGGGTTCGACCTACGTGCTAGTCAAGAACCCTGACAATTGGAACGCCGATGCGTACCCGTACTCGGAGATCGACATGCTCGTGATCGCCGATCCGACGGCCGTCCAGAACGCGATCAAGACTGGCCAGATCGACTTCGCCAGCCTTCAGTCGCCTGACCTCGTCACGCAGTTCCCAGAGGCCGACTTCACCACCGGCCAGAGCCAGCCGACTGCGGTGGGCGGCCTGTTCATCGTCGACCGAGCCGGTTCCGTGGTGCCCGCCCTCGCGGACGTACGTGTACGCCAGGCCATCAACTACGCGATCGACCGCGACACGATCGCGGAGAAGCTCCTGGGTGGCACCGGCCTGGCGACCGCGCAGGTGATGAACCCCGCGGGTGGAGCCTTCGATTCGGCGCTCGACTCGACGTACCCATACGACGTCGAGAAGGCCAAGGCGCTCATGGCCGAGGCCGGGTTTGCGAACGGCTTCGAACTGACGATGCCGAGCACGGTCCTGTCGCAGACCTTCGACGCCGTCCTGGCGCAGGAGTTGTCGGACATCGGCATCACCGTCAACTACGAGACTGTTCCCTTCCAGGACCTTTACGCGAAGCTCTACGCCGGTGCGTACGGCATGTTCTGGCTGTACAACGGCTACGCCGGTAGCGACGCGAAGGACGTTCAGCAGGTGCTCAACGGCTCCTTCAACCCCCAGGCGTCGACCACTCCTGAGCTGGAGGGCCTGCTTGCCACCGCCAATGCCGCGTCGATGGACGAGCAGGGTGCCGCGTTCGGTGCCGTGAACGCGTACTTCGTCGACCAGGCCTGGTTCGCGCCCGTCACCTCGGCGACGGGCTACTGGGTGACCTCGAAGGACGTCACCTACACGCCGCCGGTGGCCTTCGGCACCAGCCTGCTGGCCTGGCAGCCGGCTTCCTGACCTCATCCGACTACAAGGGGTGCGGGGCTCTAGCCCCGCACCCCTCCGGAGGCAGCAAGTGTTCAGATTCATTCTTTCGCGGCTGGGCTCGGGCCTGGTCCTCATCTTCATCGTGACCACGGGCACGTTCTTCCTCACGCACGCTGCGAGCGTCCCGGTCGCGCTCAACCTGGCGGGTCCAGCCGCGACCCAGGAGCAGATCGACGGGATCAACGCACAGCTCGGCCTCGACAGGCCGCTCATCACCCAGTACGCCACGTGGGTCCAGGGAGTCCTTCACGGTGACCTGGGCCGGTCCTACTTCTCGACCGAGCCGGTGTCCGACGCGATGGCCAACCGTCTCCCCGTGACCATGTCAGTCGTGGTCCTGGCGATGATCATCACGCTGATCATCAGCGTGATCTTGGGCGTCCTCGCCGCCGCGCGGCGGGGAGTGGTGGACACGATCATCCAGGCGATCTCCACCATCTCGTTCGTCTTCCCGGCGATTATCCTCGGCATCGTGCTGGTGTTCGTCTTCGCGATCACGCTGAACTGGGTGCCGGCGGTCGGATTCACGCCGTTCCTGGAATCGCCGTCCGAGTGGTTCGCTTCGGTGATCCTCCCAGCCGTCGTCCTCTCCATCGGAGGAATCGCGTCGCTCTCGGCGCAAATTCGAGGCTCCCTCCTTGATGAGCTCGGCAAGGACTACATCAAGACGTTGCGGAGTCGAGGGGTGTCCGAGCGATCGCTGTTGCTGCGCCACGCGCTTCGGAATGCCTCGGGCCCCGCGTTCACCACCTTCTCGCTGCTGTTCATCGGGCTGTTCGGAGCTGCGCTGTTCGTCGAGAAGATCTTCGCGCTGCCCGGAGTCGGCACCTTCGGGTTCACCGCAACCATCCAGGGCGACCTGCCGGTGATGCTGGGTCTCACGATCTTCAGCGTGGTGCTCGTGGTCGTCGTCAATCTCATCGTCGACCTCGTGAGCGGTTGGCTGAATCCGAAGGTGCGCCTCTCATGACCTCGCAGACCACCGATGCGACCGCTGCACCCGCAGCCCGCGCGACCAAGAAGAGGGCGGGCGCTGTGCGCCGGCTGCTGCGCAACCCGCTCGGAGTCGGCTCACTGGCCGTTCTCGCCGCGGTCATCATCCTCGGGCAACTGGGCGCGGTGCTCGCGCAGCACGACCCGAACTTCAGCTCCCTCGACGCCATCAATCTTCCCGTCGGGTCCCCCGACTACCCGCTAGGAGCCGACCAGTACGGCCGTGACATCCTGGCGCGGCTCATCGCGTCGATCAACGTGTCACTCATCTCCGGCGCGATCGGTGCCGGCGTCGCCGTCGTCGTGGGAACCTCGTTCGGGCTCCTGGCCGGCTACCGGGGCAAGCGGACCGATGCCGTCGCCTCGTGGTCGTTCAACCTGCTCATGACCTTTCCCGCGCTCGTCCTCGTCATCGTCCTGTATCCGGTGACGGGAGGCTCGTATCAGGTCATGATGGCGATCTTCGGACTCTTCCTCGCCCCGGGCACGTTCCGCCTGGTGAGAAACATGGTGGTGGGGGTGCGCGCCGAACTCTATGTTGATGCGGCACGCGTCGCCGGGTTGCCCACCCGCCGCATCCTTACCCGCCATATCCTCGCCGTAGTGCGGGGGCCCATCATCATCTCGGTCGCATTCCTGGCGAGCCAGGCGATCGGTATCCAGTCAGGCCTCGCCTTCCTCGGACTCGGCGATATCAACGTGCCTAGCTTCGGCATGATGACGGGCGATGCGTTCGCGAACATCTACCTCCACCCGGATCAACTGGTGTGGCCTTCGGCCCTTATGGCACTTCTGATCGGATCGATCATCCTGCTGGGCAATGCGTACCGGGACGCGCTTGCCGCTCCCCAGTCGACCGTGAAGCGCGACAAGGACGCGCGGCGCGCACCGGCGTCGACGCAGGTCGGCCACCCGGGTGCGGATAGCGACTCGTCCCGCTCCGGGGACGGTGTCAGGACCAACCTGCTCACCGTGCGCAACCTTCGCGTGCGCTATCCGCAGACGGATGGGTCCGAGAAGGCAGTCGTTGACGGGGCCTCGCTCCGCATCGACATGGGCGAAGTCGTAGGACTCGTCGGTGAGTCGGGTTCCGGCAAGACGCAGACCGCGTTCTCCATCCTGGGGCTGCTCCCGCGTGAAGCGCGTGTCGAGGCCGACGAGTTGACGCTGGCCGGCGAGCCCATCCTGGGTCTCTCACCCAAGGAGATGCGGCGCTTCCGCGGCGGGGCGCTTGCCTACATCCCTCAGGAGCCGATGTCCAACCTGGATCCGTCGTTCACCGTCGGAAGCCAGCTGATCGAGGGCCTGCGGGGTTCGATGAGCAAGCGCGAGGCGAAAGAGCTGGTGGTCGGCCTCCTCGACCGCGTCGGAATCCGCGATGCCGCGAGGGTGTACGGCTCCTATCCCCACCAGATCTCCGGGGGCATGGCGCAGCGTGTGCTCATCGCCGGTGCCGTCGCCAGCCGCCCCAAGCTCCTCATCGCGGACGAGCCGACCACGGCCTTGGATGTCACGGTCCAGGCGGAAATCCTCGACCTGCTCCGGGATCTTCAGGGCGAGTTCGGCATGGGTGTGCTGATGGTGACCCACAACTTCGGCGTGGTGGCAGATCTGTGCGATCGCGTCGCGGTGATGCGCCTCGGCGAGATCGTCGAGACCGGTGACGTGCGCACGATCTTCCGTGAGCCGTCGCACCCGTACACCCAAGAACTGGTGGGAGCCATCCTCGACGAGGAGACGCTGCGGACCGATCCGCCTCCAGTGGCTCGCGAGCGCCTTGAAGGGAACCGCTGATGAACAACCTTCTCGAGATTAGGGACCTCCGCCTCAGCTATGAGGTCCGAGGGATTCGGCGCAAGGCACCCGAGGTGCTCCGAGGCGTCTCCCTCGACATCGCACCTGGTGAGACCCTGGGTCTGGTCGGTGAGTCCGGCTCTGGCAAGACCACCCTGGGGAGGGCGATCCTGGGACTGGCCGAGCCGACGGGAGGCACCATCAGTTTTGATGGACGCGATATCACCAGGCTCGGCGTCAAGCCGAGGCGGGCGCTGGCGCGAGACATCCAGGTGGTGTTCCAGGATCCCTACTCCTCCCTCAACCCCGCCCTGCAGATCGCCGACATCCTCGCGGAGCCGCTCATCGCCCAGGGTGCGGCCCACGGTGACTCGCGGCGCGACGTCATGACATTGCTCGATCAGGTGGGCTTGCCGGCGGATGCGGCGGACCGGTACCCGCGGGAATTCAGCGGCGGTCAGCGTCAGCGGGTCGCCATCGCGCGTGCGCTCGCGCTCAAGCCCCGCTTGATCGTGTGCGACGAGCCGGTATCCGCCCTCGACCTGACCACTCAGGCGCGAGTGCTCGACCTGCTCGTGGACATCCAGCGGGATACCGGTGTCGCCTACCTCTTCATCACGCACGATCTGCAGGTGGTGCGGCATATCAGCCACCGCGTCGCCGTCATGTACAAGGGCGAGCTCGTCGAGGTGGGAAGCGCCGACGACGTGACAACGCGTCCGGCGCATGACTACACCCGCAGCCTCATGCTTGCGGCACCCACTGCGGATCCTGACCGCCAGCGTGAGCGCCGAGCACTCCGGCAGCGGCATCGCGAGCGCATGGGAGCGGCGGAGCGCTAGGCGTCGGACGGCCCCACGCTCTCGGCGTCGCGCGGCGACACCGGACGTGATCGGTGGCTGTTCGACCGGCGAGAAGTGCCGCGATCTCATGATCGAGGAGGAGCAGATGAGGCGCACCGGCGGCCAGGTCACCTCGACCGGGGTGGTCGACCCCCCGATGACTGCCTCACACAGGCCCGTCCCCAACCGACAACCTTCACGGGAGCAGTAGACATGAGCACCACTCTCTTCACCGATGGCTGGACCTTTCACCGCGGCGCGGACGGCCCCAGCGAGTCAGTACGCCTGCCGCACGACGCGATGATCGGCGAACCCCGGTCGCCCGACGGCGGCACGGGTGCCCACGGGGGGTTCTTTCCCGGCGGTCGGTACCGCTACCGCAGGAGCTGGGTCGCTCCGGCCGATGCGGAAGAAGCTTCCTACTCGCTCACGTTTGAAGGCGTACAAGGACATGCGAGGGTGCTTGTGGACGGTGCGGTGCGCGGCGAGTGCGCCAGCCCGTACCGCGAGTTCAGCGTGCCGCTCTCAGGAGTGTTGCCCGGGACAGCCATCGATATTGAGGTCGATGTCGACAACACCGCGGTCCCGGCCAGCCGGTGGTACACCGGGTCCGGCATCTATCGTCCCGTGTGGCTCGAGCGGGTCGAGCGGGTCGCGATCGCCAAGGACGGACTGCGCATCGTGGCGCGTGCGGCACCTCTGGGGTCCGACGGTGGCCCGGCAGTCGCTGCGGTGAGCGTGCGCGTCGACGGCAAGGTCGCGGAACCCGCGATGGTGCTCGTGGAGTTCATCCAGGCCGGAGCCGTGGTCGCGCGAAGCGAGGCGCCGCTGGTCGGCATGGCTGCAGACATCGAGGTTCGGATCCCCAACGCGCGCTTGTGGTCGGCCGAGACGCCCCACCTGTACGACGTCCGTGCAGCTGTAATCGTGGCTGGCCAGGAAGTCCACGAGACACGCATTCGCACGGGGCTCCGCACCGTCGAGGTTGACGCTCGGCGCGGGCTTCGGGTGAACGGGCAGCAGGTGCTGCTGCGCGGCGCGGCCGTGCACCATGACAACGGTCTCCTGGGCGCGGCTACGTTTGCCGCCGCGGAGCGTCGCCGGGTGCGCCTGCTCAAAGAGGCCGGGTACAACGCTGTCCGCAGTGCGCACAACCCGCTGTCGCGGGCGTTCCTCGACGCTTGCGACGAGCTCGGCATGTACGTGATGGATGAGCTCACCGATGTTTGGCTCGGCGCGAAGACCCCTCACGACGGCGCTTCGCGGTTCCTCGAGGAATGGCGCGACGATGCTGCGGCGATGATCGCGAATGACCGGAATCGTCCCTCGGTCCTCATGTACTCGATCGGCAATGAGATTTCGGAGGCGACCACGCCGGACGGAGTCGCGCTGGCGAGGGAGATCCACGCCTACTTGATCGACTTGGACGCGTCGCGGCCCACGACGATCGCGGTCAACCCGCTTCTCGCCATGATGGCCTCACGTTCGCACGCGTCGGGCCGCGACGCCGAGGCGCCGCCCGAGCGCAAGGCGGCCACCAGCACTGCCGCGAACATCGTCACCGCCAAACTGGGGCGGATGATGGTCCTCGCATCGTCTCTCCCCGCGGCAGACAAGGCCACTCGCGATGTCTTTGACGCCGTCGACATCGCCGGGTACAACTACGGCTACGCGAACTACCGCCGTGCGCGGCGTCGCTACCCCGACCGCATCATCGTCGGGACCGAATCGATGAGCGGCGACCTTCCTGCGATCTGGAAGCGCGTGGAGTCGGTTCCCGGGGTGATTGGGGACTTCGGGTGGACCGGTTGGGACTACCTCGGCGAGGTCGGTCTCGGCTATTGGAGCTATGGCGACGAGCCGGGGGGCATCGTGAAGCCCTACCCCGGAGTGGTGGCGGGGTGCGGCACGTTCGATATCACGGGCGCTCCGACCGCCGTCGCGCTCCTCACGCAGGCCGTCTGGGGTGTCACGGCGGCGCCCGGTATCGCCGTCCGGCCCATGGATCGCAGCGGCAAGCGGCCGAACAGGACGCCGTGGCTCTCGACGGATGCGGTCGTGAGTTGGTCGTGGGGCGATAGCGTGCGGACGGCCCAGGTCGAGGTCTACTCGCGGGAGGACTCTGTCGAGCTGGTGCTCAACGGAAAGTCGTTGGGCCGGCGCAAGGCGGGACCTCGACATGGTTACGTCGCGCGATTCCGCACCGGCTACGTCCCCGGAGAACTCGTGGCGATCGCCTACCGCGGTGGCGTGGAGACCGGCCGGACCACTCTCCGCTCGGCGCACGAGTCGCGCTTGCACCTGCGCGCGGAGGCTGCTGAGCTGCGTGGGCCGGACGATCTCGCCTTCGTGTGGCTGGAGCTGGCAGACGAAGGCGGCACGGTTGACACGGTCGCGATGGATGAGGTCCGGCTCCGCGTGTCGGGACCGGCCAAGCTGGTCGGACTCGGCAATGCCGCGCCGACCACCGAGGAGAGCTTCACCGACGACGTTCACTCGACGCATCGCGGCCGTGCGCTCGCGATCGTCCGCGGAACGGGCGAGGTCGGTGAGGTCGTCATCTCGGCGATGTCTGCAGCGCACGGCGAAGCCTCCCTGACGCTCCGCAGCGCAGTGGCCGCCGCCGATGCGGACGCTTCGACGATGGGCGCCACGAGCGCAACTTGATCGTCGTCGCACCGGTGGATTTCACCACGGTCTCTCTCCTCGCCGCGCTGCCGCATTCGCCTCGCGACTTTCGCGCCGAAATCGAGACCGTCGCAGGGGACGCCTAGCCGCTCTCGCGCGGCGCCACGCGGGCGGTCGTGGATTGAGCGGTGCAGGCAGATAGGCGGCGTGAAATCACCGAGCTCGTGGCCGAGGCACTCTCGAACGATGAGATCGCCGGGCACCTCTTCAT
Organism: Demequinaceae bacterium; assembly: GCA_024643505.1. Classification (GTDB taxonomy): domain Bacteria; phylum Actinomycetota; class Actinomycetes; order Actinomycetales; family Demequinaceae; genus Demequina. Next base: position 7,906 of record JAHEMW010000018.1, on the reverse strand, counting down.
CAGCCCCGCCACGGCGAAGACGCACGTCAGCCGGGCCATGGCGAAGCTCCAGGCACGAGACCGCGCCCAAAAGGTCGCCCTTGCCTTCCAATCGGGGCTCGTGGACTGACGGCACGGGTACTCGCGGGACAGAAGCCGAGGAGGGGCCGCCCCGGACGTGAGCATCCGGAGCGGCCCCTCGCAGGCTCGTCTTCCCACGTCGGTGGGGCCTTCCTCGATCACCGCCTGAAGAAGCCCCCACCGACGGGGTGATGGTCACGCGTTGATCAGCGCACCACCGTCGGCGTGGATGTTCTGACCGGTGATCCACCCGCTGTCGTCAGAGGCGAGAAAGACCGTGACCGGGGCAACGTCTTCGTACGGGCGTCCCGGCCGGCCAAAGGGGTTGGCGACAAAGGCCTTCTCGATGTGCTCGCGCACTTCAGTGCTGAGGTGCCCCAGGCCCATGGAGATGTTGTCCGTCAGTCCGTTGGGGCACAGCGTGTTCACACGGATGTTGTATTGCCCCCATTCGCGTGCGACGACCCGGGACAGGCCACGCACGGCCTCCTTCGATGCTGCGTAGGGTGCGTAGAGCGCGTCTCCCATCACCGCGGCCTCGGACGCGAAGTTGATGATCGACGCCCCGACGCCAGCGTGATCCCTCATGTACGGGAAGCAGAGCTTCATCAGGTGCCAATAGGCGTACACCGAGCTGCGCATCTCGAGATCGAGGTCGTCGATTGTCTTGTCGAGGAAGGGCGCCGGCAAGGTGATCGTGTGGGCATTGTTGACAAGGACGTCGATCCTTCCGAAGCGTGCCGCCGTCGCGTCGACAAACTCGACGAGGCTGTCGTACTCCATGATGTCGACCTTCATGGCGAGTACCTCTGCACCCTGTTCCTCACAGAGCGCGGCGGTCTCGGCCAGTTTGGCTTCGTTCCGCGCGCAGATCGCGAGGTTCGCGCCCTCTGCTGCCAGGCGGATCGCCTGTTGCTTGCCCAGGCCGGAGGAGCATCCGGTGATGAGTACAACCTTGCCGTCTAGCTTTCCCATGCGTTTCTCTTCCTTCGTTGTGTGATTCGGGGGACGTGCATGCGGCCTATCGGATGGCGGTTGCAGAGTGCGTGCTCACGCCCGCCATCAGCTCGTTCGGCACGCGCTCGGTCAGTTCATCAATGGACCATGCGGCTTCGGTGGTGGTGATCTCGCGCGTCACCTTGGGATCGGACCAGAGGCCGATCTCGCCGTCTGCGGCGAGCTTGAAAAGGTGGCCAGAGATGTCGGACGCGCGGTCGCTTGCGAGGAACGCCAGGAAGGGGACCATGCCCTCTGCCGTCCTCTTCATTGCCTCAGGGGCGCCAGCTTCAACTGCCTCGCTCGGCACGCCCTGCAACCGATACGTGGCCGCGGCGTTGAACCACGCACGCGTTCTGGCGAGCGGCGTGTAGGCGTTGACCGTGATCCCACTGCCTGCGAGATCGCCGGCCGAAGCCTTCGTGAGGGCCACCAGGCCGGCGTTTGCCGCGCCGTAGGCCGCATATCCCGTCAGCCCCTGGAACGCGTCGGAGGATGAGTTGAGGACGCGGCCGTAGCCCTGGTCCCTCATGTGCGGCAGCGCGTGATGCATCAGGTTGAACGCCCCCTTGAGCTTCGAAACGACGCTGATGTCCCACAGCTCCTCGTCCATGTCCATGATGTTGCCCACCCAATTGGACGATGCGTTGTTCACGACAATGTCGAGACGGCCAAAGGTGTCGATCGTGGTGTCGACCATGCGTCGTGCCGTCTCAAAGTCGCCCACATCGCCGAAGAACGGCACGGCCTGTCCTCCGCTCCGGACAATCTCGTCGGCGGTCGTCTGTGCATCGCCGGTGACCTTGGTGAGCTCCGCGCGTTCCTCGTCGGTGAAGGGGATCTCGGTCTTCTCGAACGCATTGAGCAGCGAGCCGGGCTTGCGGTTGTTCGTGATGACCCGCGCCCCTTCGCGGGCCATGCACAACGCGATCTCGCGTCCGATCCCTTGGCCCGAACCGGTGATGATGGCTACTTTTCCCGCGAGTAGTTCCGACATGGTGAGTGCTCCTTGGTATGGGTGGTGTGTGTCTCTCTGGATGTCGCTTGTGGGCGGCGTCTGATCAGCGGCGCCGCGCATCTAGGGCGCGCATGCGTGGCTCGGCACATCGAGGCCGGGGAGCGCTCGGACCTATCGAGAAACGGGTCCCCGACGGTGGCCGAGCGCGTCGAAGCACGTCGCTACCATGTGCCCCCGCCAGGCGGTCGCGAGGCCCTGCTTTCTTGCGACGACCGCCAGCACCGCGACTGCAGCCAGCGCCCCTGCCACTCGCACGGTTCGCTCCGATCCCTCCGCGTCGGGTTCGACCCCGAAGGCTGACAGCGCTCCGACTCCCGATTCATTGGCGGTCAGTGGACCCTGGGTCGAGGGTGCGAGCAGCAGCGCGACAAGGCCGGGATGATCGAGCGCGACGTCGACCCACACTTCAGCCGCGCGCCAATCGCGTTCCACGCCGAGCGGCATCCCCCCAACCTGCTCGCGAAACCGTTGCAGCAATAGTTCGGCATGCCCGAGTGCGGCTTCATGAAGTGCGGTCTTACTGGGGAAGTGGTGCAGCAGACCCGCCTTGGACAGTCCCACCGCGTCAGCAACATCCTGAATCGTCGTCTTGGCCAAGCCGCGGCTCGCGAACAGCGATGCTGCGCCATCGAGTATGGCTTCGTCGCGCTGGAGCTGAAATGTTGTGCTCATTCACAAACCATAGCATATGACCGACCAAAATGGTCGGCATACCGATCAAATTGGTCGGTACGAGCTTCGCGAGGTGTACGTCGACCCGCGTTCGCGTTGCTGCCGGCCATCACGCGTGCGTGCCGGGCGCCGGGGAGTCGGGCGCTGCCGATTGGACTTGACGCGCGTTAATCGATTTGATTCACTGTTGGTCGAGCGGTGAGAAGTCCCGCCCAGGTGTGATCGAGGAGGATCAGATGAGCAACGTCGAGGACCAGGTCTCTGCGACCGATCCGATCGATGGCGTCCCGGGCGACCAGTCCGGGGGAGTGCTTCTGGTGGGGGCCCCGACATCGACGCTCGTCGCGCCGCCGGTGGGGCGGGCCGGCCGCGACGATGCTGCGGGCCGCTCTCCTGTGGGCAGGCGATACATCGGGTTCCTGTTGTTCGCCGTGTTTGGCGTCAACATGGCGCTCGTCGCACCGATCGGCCTGTCGCTCTCGCTGCGAGTGCAGCAGCTGGCGCCCGACAACGTCGAGGTGTTGGGCATCGTCGTCGCGATCGCGTCGGGAGTCGGCCTCTTCACGGGCCCGGTCATCGGCATGTGGAGCGACCGGATGCGGTCACGCTGGGGACGTCGTCGCCCGTTCGCGCTCGCGGGAGCCGTGGTAGGCATCAGCGGGCTGGGCGTCATGGCGGTCGCCCCCGGACTCGTCGCCCTGTGCGCAGGCTGGGTGCTCGCGAGCGTCGGCTTCTCAGCAAGCATCAACTCCTTTCTCATGTCGCAGGCCGATCGTCTCCCCGAGGCTCAGCGAGGCCGAGTCGCAGGCCTCAGCGGCGTCGTCCAGATGGTTGCCGCCGTCGCTGGCGTGGGGCTCGCAAGCGCCTTCATTGGCAGCAACTTCCTCGTGTTTCTCGTGCCTGGCGGCGTCGGATTCGTGGCCGTGGCCTTGTGGGCATTCCTCGTCCACGAGGAGAGCTCGCTCGACGATCTCGCGCGGGACAAGCTCGGATTCTCGGGGCTCCTCAAGGGCATGGTGTTCAGTCCGACGGCACACCCCGACTTCGCGTGGAACTGGCTGGGCCGGCTTCTCTTCACCACCGGTCAGGTGTTCGCCACCACCTTCACGAGCCTGTTCTTTGCTTCGCGCCTGAGCGCATCCGGGGAGGTCGCCGATATCGGCGGATTCATCGCGGTGGTGTCCCTCGTGGGCGTCGTGGCCACCGCAGGCGGCGCGTTCCTCTCCGGCACCCTTTCCGACCGCTTCCAGCGCCGCCGGATCTTCGTCCTCGGCGCGGCGATCGTCTTCACCTGCGGTGCGCTGATCATGGCGTTCGGCGGCTCGAGCGCGGTGGTTCTCATCATCGGGTCGGTCGTCCTCAGCACCGGTCTCGGCGTGTTCGCTGCCGTCGATCAGGCGATCGTGCTCGACGTGATCCCCTCCGGCGACGCCGGGCGGTTCGTCGGGATGAACGGCTACTCGACATCGCTGGCACAGGCAATCGCCCCGGCAGTCGCAGTTCCGATGCTTCTGATCGGCGTGAGCGGCGCGGAGAAGAACTACGGGCTGCTCCTGATCATCGCCGCAGCCTTCTCCATCGGCGGTGGCCTCACCGTGATGCTGAAGGTGCGCGCGGTCAAGTAGCGGGCAGTTCGCAAGGCCCGAAGCAACGCCCCGTACACGCTACGCAAGTTCTCTTGGAGCAGACCACATGGCCACCACCGAGCCCATCATTCCCGGCTTCCACCCGGACCCGTCCGCGTGCCGGGTCGGGGATACCTACTATCTGATCAACTCGAGCTTCGAGTATCTGCCCGGAATTCCCGTGCACGCCAGCACCGACCTGGTCACGTGGACGCTGATCGGCAACGCGCTGACGCGCGACAGCCAGATCGCGGAGAACGACGGCTATGCGAGCGCCGGCATCTTCGCGCCCACGATCCGCCACCACGACGGGCAGTTCTGGATCATCGGCACCAACGTCAACGAGATCCCGCTGGGGCGTGGCCACCTGCTCATCCACGCCGACGACCCGGCGGGGCCGTGGTCCGATCCTGTCCACATCGCCGGCGCGGTGGGCATCGACCCGGACATCGTCTGGGACGACGAGGGCGTGGCTCACGTGACGTGGCACTCGCTCAACCCCGCCCAGCCGGGCATCCTGAGCGCGCCGGTGGACACTGCCACGGGCGCGATGCTCGGTGCGCCGCGGCAGCTCTGGCAGGGGACGGGCCTGTCGGCTCCGGAGGGCCCCCACCTGTACCGGGTGAACGGCTGGTGGTACCTGCTGCTCGCCGAGGGCGGCACGGAGCGTGGGCACACGGCGACCATCGCCCGGGCCCGGTCGCTCGACGAGCCCTTCGAGTCGGCACCGAACAACCCGTTCCTCACCCACCGCAGCCTCGCGCACCCTGTGCAAAACGTGGGCCATGCCGACCTGATCGAGCTCGCCGACGGCTCGTGGGCGGCCGTGCACCTGGGCGTTCGCCCGGTGGGCCCGTCTCCGGGGTTCCACCTCAACGGACGCGAGTCGTTCCTGGTCGGTATCGAGTGGGTCGACGGCTGGCCCGTGGCCGACGAGGACCGGTTCGTCGTTCCCGCGGTCGACCGGTCCTTCGATGACCGTTTCGATTCGCCCGAACTCCACCCCCGGTGGCTCGGTATCGGCAGGTTCCCCGCCACCTTCACCCGGCCCGGCCCGAACGGCGGGCTCGTGGTCGACGCGGATGCCGGAGAGGGGCGTGCGCTCATCGTCGCGCGCGCGGCCGATTCCGAGTGGGCGGTGGAGACCACCTTCGCCGCCGATGGGGGTGAGGGGCGCCTGCTGCTGCGCATCGACGATTTCCACTGGTACGGCCTGACATACGACGGCCACACGGTCGAGGCCTCGGTGACGATCGGCCCTATCGTCCACGTCCTCGGACAGTGGAACCCCCCGGCAGGCGCGGTGCCGACACTCCGCCTCGCAGCGAAGGCGCCGCGGCCGCTCCCGCACGGAATCTCCCTGGAACCCGACCTGATCGAGCTTTCCGCCTCCGTCGGCGACACGGCCTACTCGTTTGGCGAGCTCGATGGTCGCTACCTCTCCACGGAGGTGGCAGGCGGCTTCACGGGAAGGGTCTTTGGCGTCCAGGCGCTGCGGGGGCAGATCCACATCCACCACCTCTCTTACACAACCGCGCCCGACTACCACGCGACCACCTGACGCCACGGCGCATCGTCGCGCCGCACAAGAATCGAGAACTCATGACCATCCCGCTCTACCAAGACCCCCGTGTGTCCGTCGAGGAGCGCGTCGACGACCTGCTGTCACGCCTCACGCTCGAGGAGAAGGCGGGGCAGCTCACCCAATACTTCTACTTCGGTTCCGCTGCACTGCCGGAGGACTTCGACATCGAGTCCCTGCCCCCGGAGCACCGATCCTTCGTCGAGCAGCCCGCCATGGTGGAGGCCGCGCTCAGGAAGGGCGGGGTCGGCTCAGCGCTGTTCGTCAAGGACCCGGTGGTGGTCAACCGGCTGCAACGCATCGCGGTAGAGCAGACGCGTCTGGGCATCCCGCTGCTGTTCGGATACGACGTCATCCACGGCATGCGGACCATCTTCCCCGCCCCGATCGCGCTGGCCGCGACCTGGGACGTCGACGTCATCGAGCGCGCCCAGCAAGTGGCCGCCCGCGAGGCCCGCGCGAACGGGATCCACTGGGCCTTCGCGCCCATGATCGACATCTCGCGCGATGCGCGCTGGGGCCGCATGGTGGAGGGCGCGGGAGAAGACCCCGTACTCGGCTCGGCCGTGGCGGCCGCGCAAGTGCGTGGCTTCCAGGGCGACCTCGGCTCTGATCGGGTTCTCGCGGGCCCCAAGCACCTGGCGGGTTACGGGGCACCCCGCGGCGGACGCGACTATGAGGACGTCGAGTTGTCCGACAACGAGCTCTGGAACGTCTACCTGCCCCCGTTCCAGGCTGCAGTCGATGCCGGCGCGGCCAACGTCATGAGCGCCTACATGGACCTCAACGGCGTCCCCGGTTGTGCGAATAGGTGGCTGCTCACCGACGTGCTCCGCACGCACATGGGCTTCACGGGGTTCGTGGTCTCCGATGCCAATGCCGTCCGCTCACTCGAGGCGCAGCACTTCGCGCAGAGTCCGACCGACGCGGCGGCGCGCGCGGTGACTGCCGGGCTCGACATGGAGATGACCATGACCGACGCCGCTTTCGCGCATCTTCCCGAAGCCGTCGCTGACGGCAAGGTGAGCGAGCAGGACATCGACGCGGCGGTTCGCCGTGTGCTCGCGGCCAAGTTCCGGCTGGGACTGTTCGAGGCCCCGTACGCCACGGAGGCGGAGGCGGCCGCGGTGCTGTCGGATGGCGAGCACCGCGTGCTTGCCCGCGAAGCCGCGGAGCGTTCGCTCGTTCTGCTGAAGAACGCCGACCATACGCTTCCTCTCGCTTCCGACTCCCGTGGTCGCATCGCGGTCATCGGCCAGCTTGCCGACAGCAAGCGCGACCTCCTGGGGCCCTGGGTGTTCGATCACGACACGACGGAGACCGTCACGATTCTGGAGGGCGTGCGCGCCCGATTCTCAAATGCCGAAGTGTCCTTCGCACCTGGCGCGGGAATCGTCGAGCGCCTGTTCGCGTCGGAGTTCGACGGCGCGGACACCACGATCGAGTCAACGCCCGAGGAGTGGGACGACGACGCCGAGATCGCGCGAGCCGTTGAGGCCGCCGAGGCCGCCGAGCTGGCGATCGTCGTCGTCGGCCAGCGTCAGAACCAGGCGGGCGAGAAGGCGTCGACGGCGACGCTCGACCTGCCGGGCCGGCAGCTCGAGCAGCTCCAGCGGATTGCCGCCACCGGGACCCCGGTCGTCGTGATCGTCGTGTCAGGGCGACCCCTGGACCTGCGGTGGGCGGAGGCCAACGTGCCCGCGATCGTGCAGGCCTGGTACCCCGGCACCCGGGGCGGCGAGGCGGTCGCGTCGGTACTCGCGGGTGACGCCTCTCCCGCTGGACGACTTCCGTTCACCTGGCCGCGGCACGTCGGGCAGGTCCCCGTGACCTACGCCCACTACCGGACCTTTCAGCCCGAGAACGCCGATTCCCGCTACTTCGAGGAGGAGAGCACTCCGCTGTATCCGTTTGGGCACGGGTTGTCGTATGCGACGTTCGCGTACGACAACC
>JAHEMW010000106.1 GCA_024643505.1 Demequinaceae bacterium | reverse complement strand
GCCGAGGCCACGCAGTACACGAACGCGTGGGTGACCTTCAACAGCCTCGAGAAGTCGTGGGCGTACCGCCAGGACCAGCTGCCGTCGACGCACCCGATCATGGCGAACATTCGCGACCTCGAGGACGTCGAGGTCAACTTCGACGGAATCACCTACGCCAAGGGCGCCTCGGTGCTGCGCCAACTCGTCGCGTGGGTGGGACAGGACTCCTTCTTCGAGGGCGTCGCCGAGTACATGCGCAAGCACCACCACTCCAACGCCACGCTCAGCGACCTCCTCGTCGAGCTCGAGAAAGCGTCGGGCCGCGACCTCAGCGCGTGGAGCGACGTCTGGCTCCAGAAGGCGGGCGTCACGACGCTGCGACCCGTCATCGAGACCGACGATGCGGGAATCGTCACCGCGTTCGCCGTGGCGCAGGAGGTTCCGGAGGCGTGGCCGACGCAGCGTCCCCACCGGCTCCGCATCGGCGGGTACGACGTCCGAGAAGACGGCACCGTGGAACGGGCGACGCTCGTTGAGACCGACATCGACGGACCGCTCACCCCAGTGCCAGATTTCGTCGGCAAGCCGCGACCCGCGCTCGTGCTTGTCAATGACGACGACCTCGCGTACGCAAAAGTGCGCCTCGATGAGGCTTCGCTCGCGACGGCCGTCGCGCACCTCGGTGGGTTCACCGACCCCCTGCCGCGCTCAATGGTCCTCGCCGCCGCGTGGGACATGACGCGAGATGCTGAGACGGCACCGAGTCAGTTCGTCGACCTGGTGCTCGGCGCTATCGGGTCCGAGTCGCAGTCGACCGTCACCCTCATGCTGCTGCGCCAACTGTCCACGGCGCTCGGCCTCTACGTCGACCCGGCGCGCTCACGTGTCGCGTGCGAGCGCGCGGCGGACGCCCTGTGGACACTCGCGTCGTCGGCCGAGGCGGGAAGCGACAACCAGCTGCAATTCGTTCGCGCCTTCGCGAACCTTGCCAAGACAGACGCGCAGCTCGACATCGTGCAAGAGATCATCGACGAGGCTCGCCATCTCGACGGCTTGCCGCTCGACACCGACCTCACATGGGACCTGCTCATCGCGCTGGTGGCGGGCGGCCGGGCACACGAAATCGCCATCGAACTTCAGCTCAGTCGCGACGCGACCGCGTCGGGTCAGCGTCGCGCGGCCCACGCGCGCGCCGCGCTCCCCACCGCGGAGGCCAAGCGTGCCGCGTGGGATGCCCTCGTCAATGCCGCTCCCGGCGAGGACCTGCCGAACGCGCTGCAATTTGAGACAACCGCAGGCTTCAACCGCGTCAACGACACCGCACTGCTCGAACCTTACGTCACCGAGTACTTTGCCTCCTTGCGTCGCATCTACGACACCAAGACCAACGAGATGGCGACCAACCTCATCGAGGGCCTGTACCCCGCGCAGCTCGCCGGCCGCGTGGTCGACCTCCAGGAGCATGCTGACGCGTGGCTCGCAGCGAACGAGGACGCTCACGACGCGCTCAAGCGGCTCGTCATCGAGGGTCGTGACGGCGTCCGTCGCTCCCTGGCCGCGCAAGCGAGGGACGCAGTCGGCTAGGCCTTCGCGGCCCTCACCGCCGCGACCAGGCGACGCATCCGTGGGTGATCGAACAGGTCATCAATGAGGACAGGCTTGCCGTCGTAGTCGGTCAGTGGAACCTGCCAGTTCGGGTATTCGGTGTCCGTGCCAGGCTGGTTTTGGGCGCGACGATCACCCACTCCATCGGTGACAGCGATACCCACGAGCCACGCGGGAGTGCTGAGGATGAGTCGATGCATCGCGATGAGAATCTGCTCGTCGTCCGCCTCCCACGTCACCAGCCCAAGATTCACCAACAGCGCGACCATGTCGTCGCGTTCGGCCTTCGCCTCTGCCCAGGTGGCGTCGACGTCGGTGAGCAACCCGAGCTCCTCGCGCAACCGCACGTGCTCACCGGCGAGGTAGGCGGCCGTCGGCGGGAGGTCGTGGGTGGTAATGGAGCACAGCGCCGCCGTGCGGTAGTGCTCGGGCCGGAGCGCGTGCCCATCTGGCTCCTTGTCGAACCACGCGATTTGCGTTCCGAGGATGCCGCGATAGGTGAGGTAGTCCTTGATCCAGTCCTCGAGCGTCCCGAGGTCTTCCCCGATGATCACGGCGCCTGCACGCTGCGCCTCGAGCACGAGGATGCCGACGAGGGCTTCGTGGTTGAAGTAGACGTATGCGCCGTCAGAGGGCGAATTTCCCTTGGGGATCCACCACTGTCGGAACAGGCCGAGCACGTGGTCCATGCGCAGAGCGCCAGCGTGGCGAACCGCAGTGCGCACAAGGTCCCGGAACGGCAGGAAGGCGGCCTTCTCAAGGGCGCGGGGGTTCCACGGGGGCTGGGACCAGTTCTGGCCCATCGCGTTGTACATGTCGGGCGGAGCGCCAACGCCCATACCCTCCGCGAGCACGGCCTGCAGCGCCCACGCGTCAGCGCCCTGAGGGTGCACGCCGACCGCGAGGTCATTCATGATGCCGAGGCTCATGCCGGCTGACTTTGCGGCCAGCTGGGCCCTCCCGAGTTGCTCGTCGCTGATCCACTGCAGCCACTCGTAGAAGCGGACGCGCTCGGCGTTGTCGTCGCGCCATGTCTCGACCGCGTCGGTGTGGGGGCCGGTGAAGTCGTCGGGCCACGGCAGCCCGCGATACGCCTCGGAAATCGCGCACCACGTCGCGAAGTCGATGAGCGCGCGTCCTTCGCGCGCCCGGAACGCTGCAAACTGCGCTTGACGGCCCGGCGTGAGCCGCACGTCGAACACCTGGTTCAGTGCCTCGGCCTTTGCGCGCCACACCGAATCACGGTCAATGAGGTCGCTCGTCGCGTTCGCACGCCGAGGCTTCTCAGATTCCCACTCGATCACCGCACGCTGCTGAGATGTCAGGTAGGCGACCTCTGGGATGTCCTCGACCCGAATGTAGAGCGGAAACAGGAACCGTCTGGACGACGGGAGGTAGGGCGACGGGCTGATTGGCGGGACCGCCTCGCCGGCGTGCAGCGGATTGATGAGCATGAAATCCGCTCCGGCACGCACCTTCGCAAGCGCGCACAGCTCGCCAAGGTCCGTGTAGTCCCCGAGACCCCACGAGCGCGACGAACGCACTGAGTACAGCTGCGTCATGAATCCGTAAGGTCGCCCGGCACGGACGTTTTCGGGAACCGTCATGCGTTCCGGCGTCACGATCACGTGGCCCGTTGCGCTGATGCCATTGCTGATGGCCTCAACGAGGTGATAGCCCAGAGGAAGGTCGTCTTGGAGAAGGAACGTCGCGCGGCCGATGACGCGGTTGCCGATCTCGCGCGGCGGAACGTACTTGTCGAGCTGATGCGCCTTCCACGTCGCCCCGGTTTCGAGGTGCAGGTACACCTCGACCTCATCGCCATCGTCGACGTTGACTCGCAACTCGGAGGCACGCCCCTCGATCATGACGGTGGCCGGTGGCACAACGTCGAGCCACGCCTCCTCGTCGCGATCGGCAAGCGCCGCTGCGCACAGGGCGTCGGTTTCCGCGTCAACCCCGAGCGCCTCAAGCGCCGCCCGGATCGCGCCCGCCGTGCAGTGCACCAACTCGCCTGCAAAGGACCAGTACTCGACGGTGACCCCATAGGCACGTGCCAGGTCCGCCAGGATCGTGCTCGGCGCGCCGCCGTCTTCCGTTGCTCCATTGCTCACACGCCAATCCTGCCAGAGCGCGGCGAGGAGGCACGCGGTAAACAACCTTTTTTGGCGCTCGACGCTCGCCGGTTAGGCTGTGGAGGTGATTTTCGCAGCGACAGACACCGCCACCTCCTTTTGGGCCGACGCAAGCGCTCGCGCGATGCTCGTAGCAATCGCGGTCGTCGCGATCTTCATCTTGTGGCTCGTGCTCCGACTGGCGGTGCGCGGCCTCAGCAAGGGAATCGAACGCGGCGTCGAAGCGTCCGAGCGCCAGCGGCGCAAGGCCGCCAAGCGTGGCATCCACCTGCCGATGATGACCGAGGAAATCGAGACGCACGACGTCCGGCTCGAGCTGGAACGGCGCCGACAGCGCGCGAAGACTATTCGCGCGGTACTCAACTCGTTTATCAACGTTGCCGCGGTCCTCATCGGTTTGATGACCGTGCTAACTATCGTCGGGGTCCCGGTCGGCCCGCTGCTCGCCTCAGCGGGCGTCGCGAGCGTCGCGCTCGGCTTTGGCGCCCAATCGCTCGTCAAGGACTTGATCTCGGGGCTGTTCATGCTGCTCGAAGACCAGTACGGCGTTGGCGACATCATTAACACCGGCGAAGCCAGCGGGGTCGTCGAGGAAGTGGGCCTACGCAGCGTGCGATTGCGCTCCATCGACGGCACCGTCTGGTACGTGCCAAACGGCAACATCATGCGCATCGGCAACATGACGCAGTTGTGGTCGCGGGCTCTGATCGAGGTGCGACTCGCCTACGACACTGACCTGGAAGCTGCTCGCGCCGCGATGCTCGAATCCGTCGAACGCGCTCGTCAAAATCCCGAGATCAACGACGCGATCCTCGGCGAGCCGGAGGTTCCCGGAATTGAGTCGTTCGACTATTACGGCATGAGTGTCCGCCTTCTCATCCAGGTGCGTCCCGTCTCGCAATGGAACGTGATGCGCGCGGTGCGCAACGAAATGCGCACGGTATTCGAGGAACGCGGAATTCAGATCGCGGTGCCAGACGGCACCGTGCGTCTCGACGCCGATCGACCCGTTCCGAAGTCGAAGGACAAACCTGTTGCGCCAGCGAAGGGCGCGACCAAGAAGTGAACATCGGCGATGGCCCCACGCACGAGCCTGAGCAGACCTTCTACGACGCGGTCGGTGGCCGTGCGACGTTCGAGGCGATCGTGCGCGAGTTCTATGCGGGCGTCGCGGCCGACGAGGTGTTGCGCCCCATGTATCCGGGCGATCTCGAAGGGCCGATCGAGCGGCTCACGATGTTCCTCGAGCAGTATTGGGGCGGGCCCACGACCTACTCGGATCAGCGCGGCCACCCGCGCTTGCGTATGCGCCACCAGCCCTTCCACGTGAACCCCGAGGCACGCGACAGGTGGGTCGCTCACATGCGGCATGCAGTGGCGCAAGCGGAGTTGTCGCCGCTCCATGCCGTCACGCTCATGGATTACCTCGAGCGGGCCGCATACTCGATGGTGAACACGTTCGAGGACACGCCAGCGCGCTAGCCGGAGGGACGGGCCATGGAACACGTCGAGGACACGTGGGCCGACGCCGCGGTGTCGTCCGGCCTTGCCGCCCTGACACTTCGGCGCGTGTCGGACACGAGTTTCGAGGGCGACTCGCTTCCCCTTCCGAGCGGCCGCGTCTTCGGCGGCCAGGTGCTCGCGCAGGCGCTGATGGCAGCGGGACACACCGTCGACGACGATCGGCACGTGCACTCACTCCACGGCTACTTTCTCCGGCCAGGCGACGCGACGCGACCGATCTCGTTTGACGTGGAGGTGCTTCGCGACGGACGTTCCTTCAGCGCGCGGCGCACGCATGCGCTGCAAGGCGGCGTACCGATCCTGTCGATGATCACATCGTTTCAGGTGAAGCAGGACGGTCCCGAGCATTCGGTCACCATGCCAGAGGTGCCCGGCCCAGAAACGGTGGCATCGGG
>JAHEMW010000105.1 GCA_024643505.1 Demequinaceae bacterium | reverse complement strand
CACGCCAGCCTCGAGGACGTCTACGACGCCACGAAGATCGATCCCTGGTTCCTTGACCAGATCCTGCTCATGAACGAGATCGCCCACGAGGTCTCACACGCGCCCGCGCTCACGTCGGAGCTCCTGCGTGAGGCCAAGCGCAACGGCCTGGCCGACGAACAGATCGCTCAGCTGAGGGGCGTCGGCGTCGCGGAGGTTTTCGCTGCTCGTGCGACGCTTGGCGTCACGCCGGTGTTCAAGACCGTGGACACGTGCGCCGCGGAGTTCGAGGCGCTCACGCCGTATCACTACAGCACCTACGACTCCGAGAACGAGGTCCGACCCCGCGACCGCGAGGCGATCCTCATCCTTGGTTCCGGACCCAACCGCATCGGCCAGGGGATCGAGTTTGACTACTCGTGCGTACACGCGGCGCTCAGCCTCAAAGACACGTACGAGACGATCATGATCAACTGCAACCCGGAGACGGTGTCGACGGACTACGACACGGCAAACCGGCTCTACTTTGAACCGCTGACGTTCGAGGACGTGATGGCGGTGTATCACGCCGAGTGCGCGGCGGGCCCCGTTAAGGGAATGTTCGTCCAACTCGGCGGGCAGACGCCGCTTAGCCTCGCGCAGCGCCTCGAAGATGCGGGCGTGCCGATCCTTGGAACCTCGCCGGCTGCGATCGACCGCGCCGAGGATCGCGCAGCGTTCGGGCGAGTGCTCGAGCTCGCTGACCTACCCGCTCCCGCATACGGAACCGCACACGGCATCGACGAGGCGGTCGAGATCGCGGAGCGGATCGGCTTCCCCGTGCTCGTGCGACCGTCCTACGTGCTCGGCGGCCGCGGCATGGAAATCGTGTACGACCGCGCTCAGCTGGAGGACTACGGCACCCGGATGGCCGACGTCGGGGATCACGCGACCGATGCGCCGCTGCTCATCGACCGCTTCCTCGATGACGCCATCGAGATCGACGTCGACGCGCTGTTCGACGGCGAGGAGATGTTCCTCGGCGGCGTGATGGAGCACATCGAGGAGGCGGGGATCCACTCCGGCGACTCGGCGTGCGTCCTGCCGCCCGTCACGTTGTCCGCCGCTGAACTCGAGCGCATCCGCACGTCAACCGAGGCCCTCGCACGCGGAATCGGCGTCCGCGGGTTGCTCAACGTGCAATTCGCGCTTGCCTCGGATGTCCTGTACGTCCTCGAAGCCAATCCGCGCGCGTCGCGAACTGTGCCGTTCGTGGCGAAGGCGACCGGCGTCGCGCTTGCGTCGGCCGCGTCGCTGGTGATGGCCGGCGCGTCAATCCGTGAGCTCCGCGGCCGTGGCCTGTTGCCGGACCACGACGCGACGCGCATCGACATGACTCAACGCATCGCGGTCAAGGAGGCCGTGCTGCCGTTCAAGCGGTTCCGCACCGCCGAGGGAATCGTCGTCGACTCCGTGCTTGGGCCCGAGATGCGCTCCACCGGAGAAGTGATGGGCTTCGACACGACGTTCCCGCTCGCCTTCGCGAAATCGCAGGCGGCGGCATTCGGCGGTCTGCCGACCTCTGGCACGGCGTTCGTGTCGATGGCGGACCGCGACAAGCGTTCCATCACGTTCCCGGTCGCACGCCTGCACCAATTGGGATTCGACATCCTCGCAACTGCCGGCACCGCGCAGGTGCTCGCGCGCAACGGCATCCCGTCCCGCGTCGTGCGGAAGAATTCGCAGGGCAGGGGACCGAACGGCGAGCCGACGATCGTTGACCTCATTCGCGAGGGTCTTGTCGATCTCGTCGTCAACACGCCATCAGGACAGGGCGCACGCGCGGATGGATATGAGATTCGCGCCGCGGCGACGGCGGCCGACACCGCGATCATCACGACGACCCAGCAGTTGTCCGCGGCCGTTCTCGCCATCGAAGTGATTCAAAATCGTCGATTCGACGTGGTGAGCCTCCAGGATGTGGCCGCGTTGGCCAACGGTGGTGACGCGTGACATTCGGTGCGCGTTTGCAGCGCGCAATGGTCGAGCACGGCCCGCTGTGCGTCGGCGTCGACCCCCATCCGGCGTTGCTGAAGGAGTGGGGCCTCGAGGACAGCGCGGCGGGGCTGTCCCGATTCTCCGACGCGGTGATCGAGGCGGCGACGGGTCGATGCGCCGCGGTGAAGCCGAATGCGGCGTTCTACGAGCGCCATGGATCGGCGGGGATCGCCGTCCTCGAACGCTTGCTCGCGGACTGCCGCGATCGAGGGCTGCTCACAATCCTCGATGCAAAACGCGGCGACATCGGCTCAACGATGCGTGCGTATGCCGAGGCTTTTCTCGTGCCTGGAGCGCCGCTCGAAGCGGACTCGCTCACCGTGTCGCCGTATCTCGGTTTCGGTTCGCTCGCGCCAGCACTCGACCTCGCGGCCGAGCACGGCAAGGGGCTGTTCGTGCTCGCCCTGACCTCCAACCCTGAGGGCGCTGCTGTTCAGCACGCCATCGGCACTGACGGCGTCCCCGTCGCGCGTGCCATCGCCGCCGCAGCCGCCGCCATCAATGCGGGGCAGACGCCGATGGGCTCCGTCGGGCTCGTCGTTGGCGCAACCGTCGGCGACGCGGTCTCGCGCCTTGGTATCGACCTTTCGGCAGTCAACGGACCCCTCCTCGCACCCGGCGTCGGCGCCCAAGGCGCGACCCCGGCAGACGTCGCAACGGTCTTCGGCGACGCGCGTCCAACGGTGCTCGTCAACCAATCTCGTGGGGTCCTGAACGCTGGCCCCTACGCAGAATCCCTGAACAGCGCAATACTGAAGGCGGCGGACGCGGCGCGCGCCGACGTGGGCGGGCCTCGCTAACTCCGACGACGGAAGGAACGCAGGCATGGCAACCCCGGAACTGACCTCTGAGCAACGCGCGGCAGCGCTCGTCAAAGCAACCGAAGTCCGGTCTGCGCGACGCGTGTTCAAGGAGGCGCTCGCCGACGACAAGATGACGCTCGCCGACGCGATTGCCCAGGCAAAGGCGGAGGAGGCGCTCGCAGGCATCCGCGTCCATGATCTGTTGCAGTGCTTGCCTGGCGTCGGCCCCAAGCGCGCGAGCGCGGTGATGGAAGAGATCGGCATCTCGTCCGCGCGGCGAATCCGGGGCCTCGGCGTGCATCAGGTCGAGGCGCTTGTGGAGCGCTCGAGTCGATGAGCCGATTGACGGTCCTTGCCGGTCCGACGGCGGTCGGCAAGGGAACGGTCGTTCGCGCGTTGCGTCAGGCGTGTCCGAACCTGTGGATATCCGTCTCCGCGACGACGCGCAGGCCGCGTCCCGGTGAAATCGACGGGGTGGACTATTTCTTCGTGAGCAACGACGAGTTCACTCGCATGATTGGAGACGGCGCACTCCTCGAGTGGGCGACGGTTCATGGAATCAACCGGTACGGCACCCCGCGCGGGCCGGTGGTCGATCATCTCGACCGCGGAATTCCGGTCGTACTCGAAATCGACTTGCAGGGCGCGCGCCAAGTGCGCGAAGCGATGCCGGAGGCGCAGTTCGTTTTCTTGGCGCCCCCGTCGTGGGACGAACTCGTGCGTCGGCTTGTTGGGCGGGGAACAGAGGACGCCGCCGAGCGTAGGCGTCGCCTCGCGACGGCCCGCGAGGAGATGGCGGCTGAGGCCGAATTCGATGCCGTGATCATCAACGACACGGTCGAGCACGCGGCCAGCGAGCTGGAAAGGCTCGTCGAGGCGACGCGGTAGACTTGCGCGAGGATTTTTGGGGCGCGAAGCGCCAAGAGATGGAGTGATTGTGGCCGGAACCGTTGCGAACCCAGAGGGCATCACCAACCCGCCGATCGACGAACTGCTCGCCAAGGTGGATTCGAAGTATGCGCTCGTGATCTATGGGTCAAAGCGTGCCCGCCAGATCAACGCCTACTACGAGGCGCTTGGTGAAGGTCACTTCGAGAATGTTGGCCCGCTCGTCGAGGCCGACACGACCGACAAGCCGCTATCGGTTGCGCTCCGCGAGATCAACGCGGGTGGCCTGCTCACGCTTGGCAATTCCGAAGGCTAGCCGTGCGGGTGCTGCTCGGGGTCACGGGCGGCATCGCCGCGTATAAGGTCGCGCTCGTCGCGCGTGCCCTCGCAGAAGATGGCCACGACGTTCGGGTGGTGCCCACCGCCGCATCGCTCAACTTCGTTGGTCGCGCAACCTGGGAAGCCCTCACAGGCAACCCCGCCACGTCCGACACGTTTGCGGACGTGCCATCGGTTCAGCACGTCAGACTGGGTCAACGGGCCGACGCCATCCTCGTTGCGCCAGCGACGGCCGACTTCCTGGCGCAATTCGCGCATGGTGAGGCGCGAGACCTGCTCGGCAACGCCCTGCTGGTGGCCACCTGTCCGATCGTCGTCGCGCCAGCCATGCACACCGAGATGTGGCGCAATCCCGCCACGCAGGCGAATGTGGTGACGTTGCGCGAGCGCGGCGTCACGGTCCTCGAACCGGCGGTGGGGCGCCTCACTGGCGCCGACTCGGGGCCGGGCAGGCTCCCGGACCCCGAGAAGGTCGTGGCCGCGCTCTACGCCGCGGTGGACGGCGCGGCCGACGGCGTCACTGTCGGCGCCGTTGACGACGGCGGGGGTTGGGGCGACCTCGGCGGCCTCACCGTACTCGTCACGGCCGGCGGCACGCGTGAGCCGATCGATCCGGTGCGCTACCTCGGCAACAGGTCCTCTGGGCACCAGGGGTTCGCGCTTGCCGAGGCCGCCCGGGAGCGCGGGGCGGCCGTGGAACTCATCGCCGCAAACGTCTCCTTGCCCTCATCCGAGGGAGTTGCGCGAACGGACGTAGAGACGACCGCGGACTTGGCCGACGCCGTCGCGCGTCTCGCTCCCACAGCCGACGTCGTCATCATGGCGGCCGCGGTGGCGGACTTTCGGCCGCGCACCGCGACCACGCACAAGCTGAAGAAGTCTGATGACGGCATCACGCTCGACCTCGAGAAGACCGAGGACATCCTTGCGGGGCTCGTCGCGACGCGTCCGCAAGGCCAGACCGTCGTCGGTTTCGCTGCGGAGACCGGAGATGCGAGCGCGAGTGCCGCCGAGCACGCGTCGGCCAAGGCGCGCCGCAAGCGCGCCGATCTGCTCGTCTTCAACGAGGTTGGCGTTGACCGGGGCTTCGGCAACCGCCCCAACGACGTGCGACTGCTCAACCCCGCCGGGGAAGACGTGGGGCACGCCGCGGGATCCAAACTCGCGGTCGCCCACGCAATTCTCGACGCGGTCGTCGCGTTGCGGCGCGGCGGCGCTGTCACACCCGCGAAGTAGACTCACACCCATGGCATTCACGCGGCTGTTTACGTCCGAATCGGTGACTGAAGGGCACCCTGACAAGGTGTGCGACCAAATTTCGGACGCGCTGCTTGACGCCATGCTCGACCAGGATCCAATGTCGCGTGTCGCCATCGAGACCATGGTCACGACTGGACTCGTGCACGTCGCCGGTGAGGTCACCACCGACGCGTACGTCGACATCGCCGGCGTGATCCGTAGCGTCGTCAACGGCATCGGCTACACGTCGTCCAAGATCGGTTTCGACGGAGACTCGTGCGGCGTGTCGGTGTCGATAGGGGAGCAGTCAGCCGACATCTGGCTCGGAGTCGGCAACGCGACCGATTCGGACGCTGGTGAGCTGGGTGCGGGCG
>JAHEMW010000017.1:492-22116 GCA_024643505.1 Demequinaceae bacterium | reverse complement strand
CGGCGCTCGAGAGGACGTCGGCCGCCAGGAGCGCGACCGCCGCCACAATGCCGAGACCCACCGTGCGCGGTTCAATCCCCTCAAGCAGCGGAACGGGCGACAACAGCGCAAGCGACGGGTCCGTCAGGAGCGCCCACAACGCGGTCGAGGCGAGCACCATTGCCGCCAATGTGAAGATGAGCGGGCCGCCAATCACGACGGCGCGGTTGTATCGCATGGCCTTCAGCGGCACTGACAGAAAGTCCCCGAAGCCCTGTGGCCGCAGCGGGATGATCCCGGGATGCCACGAGCGGTAGGTGAGGGGTGCCGTCGGCGGCCCAGAAGGGGGCGAAAGCGTCGGCGGCGCGACGTCATCGACCGTCGGCTCTGGGCCGGGAGCCGCCCAGTCGTCGGCTCGGCTCGCGTCAGAATTCGCCACGGCACCCCCTCCTTCGCTGCGCCTATCTTGCCACGGCCGCGTGCCGTGCCTGAGGAGCCGATCAATGCGTGAATGTGTGGACGGCATAATGGCTCTATGACGGCTCGAATCCTGGTGGTCGACGACGATCCAGCAGTGTCGGAGATGATCGGCATCGTGCTGCGTGCCGAAGGCTTCGACCCCGTCTTCTGCGACCACGGCGACACGGCGCTCGCGATCTTCCGCGAAACCAGCCCCGACGTCGTGCTTCTCGACCTCATGCTCCCAGGCAAAAGTGGCATCGATATCTGCAGGGAACTGCGCGCGGAATCCGGAGTCCCCATCATCATGCTCACCGCAAAGTCCGACACCGTCGACGTGGTGATCGGGCTGGAGTCGGGCGCTGACGACTACATTCCCAAGCCGTTTAAGCCTCGCGAACTCATAGCGCGGGTGCGCGCGCGGCTGCGTCGAAACGACTCGGCGGCGACCGCGACGGTCCGCATCGGCGACCTCGAGATCGATGTGACTGGTCACCGTGTCACGCGTGGCGGGGAGCTCCTTGCCCTTACCCCGCTTGAATTTGATGTCTTGCTCACGCTTGCGCGATCGCCCGGTCAGGTCTTTACGCGGGAAGTGCTGCTCGAGGACATCTGGGGCTATCGCCACGCTGCGGACACGCGCCTCGTCAATGTTCACATCCAACGACTGCGCGCGAAGATCGAACGCGATCCGGAGAGCCCTGAGATCGTCGTCACGGTGCGAGGCGTCGGGTACAAGGCCGGCGGATAGTCGCCGATGCGCGTGAGAGGCATCGCCGAGACGCTGGCGAGTCTGCCCGGCCGCCTGCGCCGCCGGTGGTCGCGCTCGCTGTCCCTTCAGGTCGTCGGGTCCACACTGATCGTTGGCCTCGTTGCCGTTGTCGTGCTTGGCGCGTACGTCACAACCAAGATTCGGGATGGGCTGGTCGAGACCCGCGTCGACCGGATCCTCGCGGAGAGCGCCCGTGACGCGGCCGCCGCTCAAGACGCTGTGGATGCGTCTCCGGCGGAGACGCCAGGAGATCTCCAGCAGCTTGTCAACGACCTTGTCGAGCAACTCAAGGTCCTCGGTGGGGACAACCGCGGCGTCGTCCTGCTCCAAGATCCGCTCAATACCTCGGGCGTTCCTCTCACGCCCGGCGTCTCTAACCCCAGCCTGATTGGCGTCGTATCGCCCGAGGTGCGCGCTGCCGTGCAGGGGGACGTCACCCAACCCTGGCAAAGCATTGAGATGCCCGACGGCGACGCCCCTGGCGTCGTCGTGGGTTCACCGCTCGAAATCCGCGTCGCCGGCTCATACGAGCTGTATTTCGTGTACTCCCTCGCCGACGAGCAAGCCACCCTGAGCGTGATCCAGGGAGTGTTGTTGCTTGGCGCTGCCGTGCTCGTCGCCTTGGTGGTGTTCATGACGTGGGCGGTAACCCTTCAGGCCGTTCGCCCGGTGCGGCAGGCGGCGAGGGTCGCGTCGCGACTCGCGGAAGGTCTTCTGAGCGAGCGAATGACCGTGCGCGGAAACAACGAAATGGCGACGCTCGCGCGGACGTTCAACGAGATGGCGGAGTCGCTGCAGCGTCAGATCACCCGCATGGAGGAGCTCTCCCGTCTGCAGCGTCGCTTCGTCTCCGATGTGTCGCACGAACTCCGTACGCCCTTGACCACCGTGAGGATGGCCTCAGACGTGCTGTTCGACGCGCGTGCCGACTTCCCCGCGCAGGTCGCGCGTTCCGCCGAGTTGCTCAATAACCAACTTGACAGGTTCGAAGCGTTGCTTGCCGACTTGCTCGAGATCTCGCGCATCGACGCTGGCGCAGCGCGGCTCGAGTTCGACGAGATGTCGATCACGGACGTCGTGAAGGAAGAGATTTCCGCGATGCTCGTACCGGCGGAATCCTTGGGCGTCGAGTTGAGACTGTGGGCGGCACCCGGCGATCACACGGCGTCGATCGACCGGCCGCGCGTTGGGCGGATTATTCGCAACCTGTTGTCGAACGCCGTCGAGCACGCGCAAGGTCGACCGGTCGATATCGGTGTGACCTCTAACCCGCGAGCTGTCGCGGTGGTCGTCAGGGACTATGGGATCGGGCTCACGACTCAACAGTCCGCGCGCGTGTTTGACAGATTCTGGCGGGCTGACTCGGCGCGGGCGCGGACGATGGGTGGAACCGGGCTCGGCCTCTCGATCGCTCGTGAGGATGCGCGGCTCCACGGCGGCACGCTGGAGGCCTGGGGCCAACCTGGCAATGGCGCGAGTTTTCGACTCATGCTGCCGCGCACGTCGCGTGGACTTGGCAAGGACGCGCCGGTCCCGCTCGTGCTTCCCGAGCGCGACTATCCGGCGCTCGGGCCGCGCGTCGATGTCGCGACCCTCGTGCCACGGACCGCGCCATGAGGCGGCGCGCTGCCATCCTCGTCGCGGCGCTCGCGGTCGGTCTCAGCGCGTGCGCGTCGATCCCGACTTCCGGCCCGGTGAACGAGGGCGACGGCCAGGTCGCGTCTGCCGACCCCTTTGTGCCTTTCGCCGAGGGTCCGGGCGTGGATGACAGTCCTACCGAGATCGTCAACGGCTTCATTAAGGCCTCGAGTGCCGGATTTGCCTCGAACTTTACGGTCGCGCGCCAGTACCTCGCTCCGAACGCGGCGACGGAGTGGGATCCGGGTGCGCGGGTCTTGGTTTTCGACTCGGGAGCGTTGACGCCAACCTACGACGAGCCGGAAGGCACGGTCTCGTACGTCGTTCCCGTGCTCGCGACCATTGACGAGTCCGGACGTCTGGTTGAGGCGGCAGACGGGACGAGCGAGCCGCTTGCGTTCACGGTCGCCCTCAGCGGGGCTGGCCAGTGGCGGATCACCGGACTTGACGACGGGACGATTATTGCGGCCGCCAACTTCAATCGGCTTTTTCTACCGGTGAAGTTATTGTTCGCCTCCTCGGATCGAACGACGCAAGTGCCCGAGGTTCGTTGGCTCGCGGCCAACAAGGCGCCATCGTACGCAGCCCGCGAGCTCGTGGAAGGCCCGTCGCCGTGGCTCGCCAATGCGGTCGCCACGGGCTTTCCGCCAGGTTCGCAGCTCGACGTCGAGGCCGTCGTCGTGACCGACGGGACCGCCGTGGTCTTGCTCAACGCCTCCGCGGGGGGCAGCCCCGCGGATCGTTCGCTCGCGTCGGAGCAGTTGTCGTTGACACTTGCGCAACTGCCGGGTGTGACGTCTGCCGAGGTCACTGTCGCCGGCATCGCGATCGGCGGCGACGGCTCCGCGTCGCTCGAGCGCGCGCCGGTGCCGAGCGCGGAAGCCGCTGCGTTCGTCGACGGACGCCTTGGGCTGTGGGACGGCGCCGACCTGTGGATGGTGCCGACGTCGGTCGGCGGGCTTCCCGCCGGGGCACGGAACGTGAGTCAGTCGTTCGATGACGCCAGAGTTGCTTTTCTCGCGGGCAAGGGCTCGCTCGTGGTGTCCAACGCGCTCGCGAACGGCGTCGATGGACTCGTGCCTGCCGACTCGAGCCAACCCACGCCCGGCCAAGTGATGCGCACGCGCACGATTCTCAAAGGCGCGGACCTCGTCGGGCCGAGGTTCGATCGCCACGGCTGGCTGTGGACCGGCGAACGCGCGAATGACGGGACCCTTGCGGCGGTAGACCCGCAAGGGACGATTGCGACACTTGACGCACCGTGGCTGTCTCGCTCCAGCGTGCAGGCGATCAGCATGGCGCGCGATGGCACGCGATTGGTTGTCCTGTCGCGCACGGGCAGCCGCCAATCAATTCACGTGGTGAGCGTCGCGCGCGGCGCCGACGGCACGCCGACCGCCGTCGGCGAACCGCTCGAGATCGGCGCGGACATCGGGCCGTCAATCGACGTGGCGTGGGTCGATGAAGTGACCGTCGCCGTGCTGGGAGAGCCCGGAGGCGAGGTGCCGAATCCCATGTGGCTCGTCACTGTCGGTGGCCTCACGACCCCAACGACGAGTGTGACGGGAGCCGTCGGCATCACGTCTCGGAACGGCGAGCGCACACTGACGTCGATCACGCGTGAGGGCACAGTTTACGAACGCGCTGGCAGCGTGTGGTCGCAGCTCGTCACAGGTGTTCAGGACCTTGAATACTCTGGCTGAGTTGTCCACGGCGCCCTGACGGGCGTGGGCGTTCCCGTAATCCTCAGGTTGTCGGTTCGCCGCGGCTGTCACTGCGCCATGGTGGCGGCATGGTGTTTGCCTCCATGGCGCGGGATGTCGCTCGAGCGCTCGTCCCGGTGGCGTGCGCGGGATGTGGTGCGAGGGACGTGCGACTATGCGAAGAGTGCGCGGCCCCGTGGTGGGAAGACCCCCAACGCTGCGAGGCCGATGCACCGCGACTCGCCAGGGAAGAACGCGTCGCGCTGCCCGTGTGGACGGTCGTCCCGCTCGAGGGTGTCGCGCATCGCGCCATATCCGAATGGAAGGATCGCGCGCGACGCGACCTCGATCCGTTCTTTTGCGCCGCGATCGGGCGTGCCGCCCAGGCGCTGCCCCGAGTCGCCGGCGACGTGGCCGTCGTGCCGTGCCCGTCGCGACCGCGAAGTGTCCGTCGGCGCGGCACGGACCTACCGCTACTTCTGGCGAGCGCGGTGCGCCGATCGCTGGCAGCGGGCGCCATCGCCGCATCGCTGGAACCTGTGCTGTCGATACGTGCCGGTGATTCGCGGCGCGCCTCGTCCGCACGGCGCTGGGAGACAACGTCCATCGCGCTGAAACGGCGCCCAGCGGCCCCAACGGCCTTGCTCGTCGACGATGTCGTCACCACCGGAGCGACACTCGCACGTGCATCCGACGCGCTTGAGGCGGCGGGAATTGCGGTCGTAGCGGCGTTGACGTTGGCGGCTGCCCAACCGCCGGGCGTGCGCCGCCCAGCAGGGTTAGGCTGGGAATCAGGACGACGCGAAGTCGGACACCTTCTAGGACGGGGAGGTGGTGCAAGCGGCGCATGAAGGCGCCGAGTAGGTCCCTGCCCAGGCCGGTTCGGCCACACTTGAAGGAGTCATCCCATGGACATCGCCATCGTTGGACGCCACACCAAGGTTTCAGACTCGCTGCGCGAGAAGATTACCGAGCGCATCGAGAAGCTCGAAGCGCTTGCGCCGAGGGCGACGCGCGTTGAGGTCCATGTCTGCCACGAGCGCAATCCGCGCCTCGCAGGGGAGCGCGAGCGCGTGGAAATCACGCTTCACGACCGCGGGGTCGTTCGCGCCGAGGCGTCCGCACTCGACCGGGAGGCTGCGCTTGATGTTGCGGTCGCGCGCATGGTTGAGCAACTGCGCAAGATTCACGAACGGAAAGTGCACCGGCATCAGGGCAAGGTGGGATTGCGCGCCGTGCCGGTCGTCGACGCCGCCGCACCGGATGCGGCGCCCGCCGTGGACGCGTCGGCGGAGGTCGAAAGTGTCGAGGCGTGGGAGGGCGCGCCAGAGGGCGTGGTTCGTGAGGTGCCGATCGATGGCACCCCGATTCTCATTCGGTCGAAGACACACGCCGCGGCACCCATGACGGTGTCGGAGGCGATCGATCACATGGAGCTCGTCGGTCACGACTTCTATCTGTTCCACGACGCGGACAGCGACTTGCCGTCCGCGGTGTACCGCAGGCGGGGATGGACCTACGGAGTCATCCATCTCGACAGCGCGGATGACCTGCAAGTCCAGGAGCAAGAGAGCGCGTAGCCCCTTCCCACTGGCGCTACGCTCCCCAGGTGCGTCGCCTCGATTTCCTGTTTGTCGTCGCCGCTGCCGTGCTGTGGGGCGGCGGCGGGGTCGTCGGCACGCTGTTCGGCGACCACATTGGGGCTGCTCCGCTCGAGATCGCGGCGTGGCGCATGTCTATCGCCGGCGTCGGCATTCTTGTCTCGCTCGCGGCAACGCGGCACCTCAACCTGTTGTCGACGACGCGCGCCATGTGGCAGCGGATCCTCGTGACGGGTGCGCTTACTGCGGCATTCGAAGCGGCGTTCTTCACGGCCATTTCGCTCGCAGGTGTGGGGTTGGCGACCTTGGTAGGCATCGCGTCTGCGCCCATGTTCGTCGCGACCTTCGACGCCGTTTCCCTTCGCGCCATGCCCGCCAGACGCTCACTTGTCGCGCTCGTGCTCGCCGCCGCAGGCCTCGCGCTCGTGATGGGCGGCTCGCTTGTCGGCGGACCTCACGCCGCGGTCGGTACGCTCATCGCACTGGGCGCTGGAGTCGCCTTCGCGGCCATCACGATCGTCAACCGAGCCCCCGTGCCTGGACTCGGACCGGTGCCACTGACCGGGTGGTCGTTCGCGTGTGGCGCCGTACTCTTGGTCCCGTTCGCGGCAATCGGGTCGCTCGCGGTGCCGCGAGACGCGACGGGATGGGGACTCGCGCTCGCGCTGGGGCTTGGCATCACCGCGCTGGCCTATGTCGCGTTCCTCGCGGGCTTGCGGACCGTGCCACCGTTCGTCGCGACGATCGTCAGTCTGCTTGAGCCGCTCGTGGCCGCCCTGCTCGGCGCGCTCGTGCTCGCGGAGCGCCTCGGGCCAACTGCCGTCGTTGGCGGTGGGATGCTTGTTGGGGCCGTGATCTTGTTGCGCCCTCAGCGTGACGAACCCGAGTCGATTCACTGACCGCCTACGATGGTGGGCGGACCGCGAGCACGCTTGGAGTATCTGTGGCAGTCATTGACCGCATCATCCGCATCGGCGAGGGGCGCGAACTCCGCCGACTTGCGAAGGTGGTGACCCTCACCAACGCCCTTGAAGACGTTTACCGAGACTTCACCGACGATGAACTCAAGGCGCTCACCGCGGAATTCAAGGAAAGACGAGCCGGCGGCGAGAGCCTCGACTCGTTGATGCCGGAAGCCTTCGCCGCGGTACGAGAGGCATCGCGACGCACTCTCGGACTTCGACACTTCGACGTCCAGATCATGGGCGGTGCGGCGCTTCACGACGGCAACGTCGCGGAGATGAAGACCGGCGAGGGTAAGACCCTTGTCGCCACCTTGCCCGCATACCTCAACGCCCTAGACGGACACGGCGTTCATGTCGTCACGGTCAACGACTATCTTGCGGGCTATCAGTCCGAGCTCATGGGTCGCGTGTTCCGGTTCCTAGGGATGGAGACCGGCTGCATCCTCGTCGGCCAGAGCCCTGACATTCGTAAACAGCAGTACGCCGCTGACATCACCTATGGAACGAACAACGAATTCGGATTCGACCACTTGCGCGACAACATGGCGATGGATCCGTCTCAGCTCGTCCACCGTGGCTACCACTACGCGATCGTCGACGAAGTGGACTCGATCCTCATCGACGAGGCACGAACCCCACTGATCATTTCGGGTCCGGCCCAGGGCGACAACAACAAGTGGTACGTCGAGTTCGCGCGACTCGCGAACGAGCTCACGCTTGACGTCGACTATGAGGTGGAAGAGAAGAAGCGCACCGTCGGCGTGCTCGAGCCCGGCATTGACAAGATCGAACAGGCGCTCGGCGTCGACAATCTGTACGACCCAGCGAACACGCCCCTGATCGGCTTTCTCAATAACGCCATTCGCGCCAAGGAACTCTTCCACCGAGACCGCGAATACGTGGTCCAAGGTGGCGACGTCGACATCGTTGACGAGCACACCGGCCGGCTTCTCAAGGGTCGCCGGTATTCCGAGGGACTGCACCAGGCGATCGAGGCAAAAGAGGGCGTGCCGATCAAGGCGGAGAATCAGACGTACGCCTCAATCACGCTGCAGAACTACTTCCGCCAGTACACGAAGCTCGCGGGCATGACGGGAACGGCGCAGACCGAGGCCGCAGAGTTGAATGCGACGTACGGGCTCGGCGTCATCCCGATCCCCACCAACATGCCCATGATTCGCGAGGATCAGTCGGACCTGTTGTACAAGAGCGAAGCCGCGAAGTTCTCCGCGGTCATCGATGACATTCTTGAGCGCAATGCGCTCGGCCAGCCCGTGCTCGTCGGGACAGTGTCAGTCGAGAAGTCCGAGCGATTGTCGCAGGAGCTTCGCAAGCGCGGAATCCGGCACAAGGTGCTGAACGCGAAGCAGCACGAACAAGAGGCTGCGGTCGTTGCCGACGCCGGCCGCAAGGGTGCCGTCACTGTCGCCACCAACATGGCCGGCCGCGGTACGGACATCATGCTCGGCGGGAACCCAGAGTTCCTAGCCGTCCAGGAGATGCATGCTCGCGGCCTCGATCCGCACGACGACCCGGAGGAGTACGAGCGCGTCTGGGACGACGTCCTTGCGAAGACCCACGCCGACGTCGCCGCCGAACACGAGGAGGTCCTTGCTGCTGGCGGTCTCTACGTGCTGGGCACGGAGCGGCACGAGTCGCGACGCATCGACAACCAATTGCGCGGACGGTCGGGCCGGCAGGGCGACCCCGGGGAATCCCGCTTCTACCTCTCGCTCGAAGACGACCTCATGCGCATGTTCCAGTCGGGACTCGCCGCCGTCGTCATGAACTCCTCGGCTTTGCCTGACGACATGCCCATCGAGTCCAAGGTGCTCACGCGCGGCGTGCGGAGTGCTCAGGCTCAGATCGAGGGGCGTAACGCAGAGATCCGCAAGAACATTCTCCGGTTTGACGACGTGATGTCCGCCCAGCGGACGGTGATCTTCTCCGAGCGGCGCCGGGTGCTTGACGGCGAGGACTTCCGCGAGCAGATGCTCCAGTTCGCCGGCGACGTCGTCACCGGTTACGTCGGGTCCGCGACCGCTGACGGGGCTCCCGACGACTGGGATCTCGACGCATTGTGGAAGGATCTCCGCGCGCTCTACCCCGTGTCGATCACTATTGACGAGGCCGTCGACGAAGCGGGGGACTTGTCCCGACTGAGCACGTCGTTCTTGACGCGCGAGCTCGTCGCCGACGCCCGCTTGCAGTACGAGGCAGTTGAGGCCCAGATCGGCGCCGAATTGATGCGCCAGGTGGAGCGCCAGGTGGTACTCCAGGTCCTCGACAGGGCTTGGCGGGAGCACCTGTACGAGATGGACTACCTCAAAGAGGGAATTGGCCTGCGCGCCATGGGCCAGCGCGATCCACTCATCGAATACCAGCGTGAAGGCTTCCAGTTGTTCGAAGCGATGACGGAGTCCATCAAGGAACAGTCGTTGCAGGTGCTCTATCGCGTGGAAAAGCGTGAGGTGCCTGCGGAGCCCGTTGGGCCAACCATCACCGCCGATTCGGCAGCGGCCACGGCGCGAACCGCCCCTGCGGTGCGTCAGCGAACCGCAGCGATGGGTTCCTCACAAACCGGGACCGGAGGTGCTTTCATGCAGGCAAGCATGGGGGCGCTGACCTACTCGGGTCCGGACGAAGACGGTTCGCAGAAGGTGTCGAAAGCGACCGCGAAGGCGGCGCCAGCCGCGACCGCCACGACGTACCCTGGGACCGCGAAGAATGCGCCATGTCCGTGCGGGTCGGGCAAGAAGTACAAGATGTGCCACGGGAAAGTCGCGTCCTAGCCGATTTCGATCACGGTCGCGAGCCATTTACCAGCGACCTCTTCGAACCGCATGGCCACGGCACGCGGACGCGTCCCGTCCATGGCGACGACGCTCACCTCTGCTGCGCTGTGGCCGACGCGGCACACGCGTGCGCGAACGATGCGGATGGGTCCTGCTGCGACGCCCGCGCGGCGTGCCAGCGAGTGTTGGCGTAGCAGGGAGGTGCGTACCTCTGGCGAGATCCACCTGACGAGACGGTCGATTCCGTTACCACCTAGCGCTACCTCGATCGCCTCTTTTGCCACGGTGCAGGCGAGCGGAGTCGGATCCCCGAGTGGGCGACGCGTGCGCCTGAGGCCCGGATACGGGCTGTACAGTGCCGACAGTTCTGCCGTGCTCATGGCAGCAATTCCGCGGGGATCGTGAGCAGCTGGCCGGGCTCGATGTGCCCTGGATTCGGGCCGATCACATCACGATTGGCCGCGTAGAGCGCTGGCCATTGTCGTGAGATGTCCCCATCGCTCGCGTCCGGTCCAAGCAGCCGCGCCGTAATGCGCCAGAGGGATTGCCCTGGCTCAACACGATGGACACGCGGCTGAGGCGTGGCGAGGACCGGCGTGGGCGCTGCGATCGCCGCAGGAGCGGCAGGAATCCTCGGAATCCACCCGGCGTCGTCGACCGCGGTCGCAGGGTGCGGAATACTCGCGGCGCCCGCGGCGAGCACCGTTCCGACGATCGCGCGCCGCAACGGAAGCGGAAGTGCTGCGAGACTCCAATGCCCGAGCGATGCCCCAGCGAGCCGGCACGCCGTCGCGATTGCGGCGACGACGCACAGGTAGCTCGCGGTCGCGGCGCCGGCGCCCGCGGCTGCGACGAGCACCGCGTCGTCAAGGCTCCACAGCTCGGATCCGCCGCGCGCCGCGCCGACGCTGACGGTCCCGAGCGCCCACGCGAGTGCGCCGAGCGCGACGACGACAGGGCCGAGCATGAGACTCGGTCGCTGAGAGTTACTGTCCATGTCAGCCCACTTTCCTATGGTTTAAAGATGTTTGATGACATTAGGTGTAACTCAGTGTTCCTCTCCCTGTCTAGTGGGGTTCCGTCAAACTGTGGACGCGGGCGTACCGTTGCCGCATGCGATTCAGTCGGCTCTTTGACGATCTCGAGGCCCAAATGACCTCGTCGGAGCGCGAAAAATTTCGCGCGGACGTCGCTTCGCGAGCACGCTCGGAGCGTGCCGACGTGACCTTCGCCGATGTGCTGGCCTCCGCAGAGGGCGCATCGGTGCGCGTCGGGATTCGCGGCGGAACAGTGATCGACGGGATTGTCATCGAGGCGTCGCGTGCCTGGATTGTTATCGAGGCCGCGGGCACAGACGTGTTGACGCCTGCTTCGGCCATCGTCTGGATTCAGACCGCGACTAATGCGGCCGCGCCCCCGTCTCGCGTGTGGGATGCAGTGGGCGTTGGCCATGCCTTGCGCGCGTTGTCGCGTGACCGCTCACGGATCATCATCGCGACGGAGGCGGGCGATGTGTCAGGACTCATCGCTGCGGTTGGCGCGGACCAATGCGCGGTCCGCAAGGGCGATGGGTCCGTCGTGACGATCGCGTTCGACGCCATTCGCACGGTCGTCAGCGAACGCTAGGAGGGGCCGCGGCTCAGGCGCCCGAGGGATACTTCGCGCGCGTAGCCTCGTATTGGCGCTCGATGTACTTCTCGAGCTCGACGGCCTCGATGCGCCACTGCCCCCTACCTCCCACCTGGATCGCCGGCAGCGCGCCGGAGCGCACGAGTGCGTAGGCCTGCGGCGACGAGACGTTCAGCACCCGCTGGACGTCTTCGAGGGTGAGAAATCGGGGCTCCACGAGGACATTGTCGCACGCGAGCTTGGAAGAGCTTTCGATTCCACAGGCCTTGTCGCGAAGTGGGCTGACGCACCACTATGGCGTCTAGGGGGTTGAGATGAAACAGGCTGGGGGGCCGGTCGCTGGGCGGCTGAGGCGACCATCGTGGCGAGATCCGCGCTTGCTCATCGGGGTCCTGCTCATCGCGATGGCAGTCGCGGGCGTGGGCTATACGGTCAATGTGGCGGACGCGACGGAACCGTATTTCGCGGCGCGCGGCACGCTGACGCCAGGTGAGGCGCTCTCCGAATCGAACGTCGTGATTGTGCACGTGCGGGTCGACGGGTCGCGGTACGTGAGCGCAGTTGGCGCACCCCCGTTCGGCAGCGTCGTCGCGCGCGTGGTCGCGGACGGCGAGCTGCTGCCAGCGAGCGCGGTGGTAGCGGGGGACAGCCTCGATGTACGTGTCATCGCAGTGCCAACCTCGCTGCCGCTTGCGAGAGACGTCGTGCCCGGATCCGAAGTCGACGTGTGGTTGGCTTCCAGTGCCGCGGACGCCCCGTCGACGGAGATGATCGTGTCCGACGCCATCGTCGCGGAGGTTGACACAGACGCGGGTGGCTTCTCGTCTGGCTCCTCATCGACGGTTCACCTCACGGTGCCCGCCGCGAGCGTCGAGGCCTTGCTTGCCGCGATCGCGTCGGGGGGCGACATCGCGATCGTCGGGCCGGCGAGCTGAGGTGGTCACGTCGGTTCTGCTTGCCGTGGCGGGCTCCGATGAGGGCGTCCTTGCCCAGGCACTCGATGCCGCGCCCGGCGTTCACCTCGCTCGGCGATGCGCGGACCTCGGCGAGGCGCTCGCCGTTGCCGAGGCTGGCCGCGCCGACGTCGCGGTCCTTTCGCTTCAACCGCACCTCGACGGCGTGACCGTCGCGGAGTTCGTTGCCATGGGTGTTGCCGTCATTGGGGTCGGGCGCTCGCCGGTCGAGACGCGCGCTCTTGCAGGATTCGGCGTTGAGGTTGTCGTTGACGCGCGTGAGGTCGCGGCGCTCGTGGCGGCCGTTGCTGGTGCGAAGGCCACCCCAGTTGCGAGAGAACTGAGTCCGCCGCCTCGTGTTGCCGGCGGAGCGCTTGTGGCCGTATGGGGCCCAACTGGGGCCCCGGGCCGTACGAGCGTCGCGGTCAATCTCTCGGCCGCGCTCGCGCCAGAAGGCGTGTTGCTGATCGACGCCGACACTTACGGAGGCGCCGTCGCGCAAGCGCTCGGCCTCGCAGACGAGACGCCTGGCATCGCGGGCGCCGCACGTGACGCGACGCGTGGTGCACCGAGTGGCGACGCCATCGTGCGTTACGCGAGCGCGGCCCTTCCGGGCCTGCGCGTCCTTACGGGGCTGCCGCGTGCATCGCGTTGGCCCGAACTGGCCGCCGCTTCCCTTGACCGTTTGTGGGACCTCGCGCGCGCTGAGTCCGCACTGACGGTCGTTGACTGCGGGTTCTGTCTTGAGCAAGACGAGGATCTTGCCTACGACACGCGGGCGCCACGCCGAAACGCCGCGACGCTGTCAGCACTAGCGGCAGCCGACGTCGTCGTCGTTGTGGGGTCGTCCGAACCCCTCGGGATCCAGCGCCTCGTCCACGCGCTCAGCGACCTCGCTGACGCTGCTGAGTCCGCTGCCGCCACGCCCGTCGTCGTCGTCAACCGCGTGCGCGCGGCGGTGGTCGGCAATAACCCAGACCGCCAGGTCGCGGACGCCCTCGCGCGCTTCGCGTCAACGCCCGAGGTATGGACAGTGCCGTGGGATCCGCGCACCGCCGACGCCGCCACCCTTCGCGGAGCGACGTGGCGCGAGTGCGCTCCGCGCGGGCCCGGCACACGCGCGATGGACGCGCTCGCCGCGCACGTGTTGGCGCTGTGTGGCGCATCGGCGCGCGCGCGAGTCGCCGCAGGCGCCCAACGCGCTCCGGTGCCAGACTGAGGCAATGCGGGTCTTCATTCCTGGCACGACGGCGGACCTTGATCGGTATCGCGAGGGGCGGTGGGAACCGGAGCACGGGTATGCGGTCACACCGCGCCTGCTCGAGATCTCGGCGTTCGACGATCCCGATGAACTTGCGGAGCAGGCGCGAGACGCCGCCGCTGAGGATTCCCTCATCGAACTCGGGTCGCCCCTGCGAGTGGTCGTCGTCGTTGACGTGCCCCGCGCTGACGCATCGCCGGCACCGGGCGCTCATCCAGCGGCGGTCACGTTGGGCGCGCGGGTGGCCCGGCGGGACATCGCGTGTGTGTTCATTGACGAGGCGGCGGCGGCCGCTGACGTGCGCGCCGCAGCAGGCGGGGATAGGGCCGCGCTCGATCGCCTCGAAGCTCGCGACTTGCTGTGGTTCGACGAGTCAGAGCTAGACGACCTCCCGCTGTAGCGGTCGCGCGACGACGGGGCACGTCGATGACCTTGACACTGGAGTCGGCGTAGACTTTACTGAATCGCATAAGTGATTCCGTGAAATCGAGAAAATCTGGAGCCGACGATGATCCGTAGGACGCGAACTGACTGCGCCCTTTCGCGCCCGCGAGTCGGCTAGCGGTCTGGCATGCCGATCATCATCGCCCTCGATCAGGGCACCACAAACGCCAAGGCTTTGGCGATCGACCACACCGGCGCGGTGCTCGCGACGGCAACGCGGCCCGTCGCCATCGCCAACGGGGGCGGCGGGCGCGTCGAGCAGGATCCGCAGGAACTGTGGGAGGCATCCCGCGAGTGCGTGGCACGGTGCCTCGCAAGCGTTCCGCTGGCGGACGTTGCGGGCATTGCGGTGACCAATCAACGCGAAACCGTGGTGGCGTGGGATCGCGTCACGGGAGCGCCAATCGGGCCCGCGCTCAGCTGGCAAGACACGCGTACGGCGGCGACCTGCGCCTCCGTCTCCGAGTCGGACGCGGCCCGCGTCAAGGCAATCACTGGCCTGACTCTTGATCCGATGTTCTCAGCGCCAAAGGCGCGCTGGCTCCTCGACTCGTCGCCTGCGGACGTGCTCGTGGGCACCGTGGACACGTGGCTCGTGTGGTGCCTTACCGGCGGCGATGCGCACGTGACGGAGCCGGGAAACGCGTCTCGCACGCTGTTGCTGTCACTCGACACGCGGCGTTGGGACGAGTGGCTTGACCAGCTATTCGGTGTTCCGATCGCGACGCTGCCGAAGGTTGTGCCTTCCACCGGGCCTTTCGGGGTCACGCGCTGCGACGGCGTCCCGGATGGGTTGCCGATCCTCGCAGTGCTCGCGGATTCACATGCGGCGTTGCGGGGACATGCGGGCAACCGCACCGACGTCGTCAAGGCGACCTACGGCACGGGATCCTCTGTCATGCGCTCGACAGGCGCACACGTGGCCCGGGCCGACGGCGTCTCCACGACCATCGCTTGGGACGACGGCACCGCGACCTATGCGCTCGAGGGGAACATTCGTTACTCGGGCGCGGCTCTCGAGTGGGCCGCGAACGTACTCGGCGTCGCCGATGCCGCCGCCCTCGGCGTCTTGGCAGGCAGTACTGACGATGCTGGGTCAGTCACGCTCGTGCCGGCCTTCGGCGGGCTCGGCGCTCCCTACTGGGACCCGGACGCCGTCGGCATCATCAGCGGCCTCACCGCGAGTTCCACCCGCGCGCAGGTCGCGCGAGCGGCGTTCGATGCAGTTGCGATGCAAGTCGCAGACGTCGTCGAGGCCATCGCGGAGCGTGGCGAGCCCCCGGTCGAGTTGCGGTGTGACGGTGGGGCAACGGCATCAGCGCTGCTCATGCAGATCCAGGCCGACGCGCTCGGCTGCGACGTGGTCGTCGTGGGGGACGCGGATATCGCGTTGCGCGGGGTAGCAGGACTGGCGTTCTCGACGCTTGGGATCGACCTCCCGCCCGCGGTGTCGGCGGCCGTGTACCGCCCGGCGGCGAGTGCCGACCAGCGCGAGCAGCGACGACGCTCCTGGGCGCGCGAAGTCGACCGCTCACGGCGATGACTTGGCAAAGTCGCGCACCTGATGTAGTCTGAGTGAAACAACAATCAGAGGTGAATAGATATGTCTCAACTCCCAAGGTTCGGTGCCGGCATCTGGCACTTCGCGAGTTACGTGGACCGCTACGCGGTCGACGGATACGCGCCGCCAGTGTCGACGCTCGAGGCCATCGCACGTGCGGGCGAAGTCGGGGAGCTCTCGGTCGTCGACATCAACTACCCCTTTACGCCCGGCGTCACTGTCGAGCAGGTGAAGGAGGCGCTCGCGGCGGCCAACCTCGAGTGCATTGGGATTACCCCCGAGATCTACCTCCGTCAGTTCGGTAAGGGTGCGTTCACGAACCCGGATCCTGCCGTGCGCCGCGCCGCACTCGACGTGATGCACGAATCCGCGCAGATTGTTCGAGAACTTGGCGCAAGTTACGTGAAGATCTGGCCGGGCCAGGATGGCTGGGACTATCCGTTCCAGGTCAACCACCACGACATCTGGAAACTCGCCACCGACGGCATGCGCGAGCTCGCGTCCGCGCACCCCGACCTGAAGTTCGTGATCGAGTACAAGCCGCGTGAACCCCGCGTGAAGATGCTGTGGGACTCCGCCGCTCGCTCGATTCTCGGAATCCGAGAAATCGGCCTCGACAACGTTGGCGTGCTGCTCGACTTCGGACACTCGCTGTACGGCGGCGAATCGCCGGCGGACGCCGCACAGCTGCTCATCGACAACGGGTTGCTCTGGGGAATGGACGTGAACGACAACTTGCGAGGCTGGGATGACGACCTCATGGTCGGCACCGTTCACCTTACGGAGATCTTCGAGTTCTTCTACACGCTGAAGATCAACAACTGGGAGGGAGTGTGGCAGCTCGATCAATTCCCGTTCCGCGAAGACACCGTGCAGACCGCGCGTGCCTCGATTCGGTTCCTGAAGGCACTCCACGGGGCACTCGACACCCTCGACATCGAGGCGTTGCGCGCTGCGCAAGCCCGGCAGGACGCGATCACCGCACAGATGCTCGTTCAGGACGCTTTGCTGAGCTGCATGGGCGGTGCCCGATGAACGTCGAGACCGACGAGGACCTCGTCCCGGCCGTCGACTCTGCCGCACACGCGGTCGGCGATTTGCCCGTGATGGGTCGCATTCCGGCCGGCGCCTCGCGGGACGACGCCGTCGCACACCTACGGGAGGCGGCTCGGCTCGTTCGGCGGCGCGACATTCAGATGGTGCGCGCCGCAGGGTTGGGCCATATTGGCGGCGAGTTTTCCGTCATCGATACCCTCGTCACCCTTTACCTCGGCGTCGCTAACATCTCGCCGGAGACCGTGGCGGACCCTGAACGCGACCGCATCGTCCTGTCGAAGGGCCACGCCGCCGCCGCGCTGTATACGACGCTCGCGATCGCCGGCTTCATTCCGCCGCAGGAGCTGTCAACGTTCATGCAACCCCAGGCGATGCTCAACGGTCACCCCGCGCGCACCAAGATTGACGCCGTCGAGGCAAGCACCGGGCCGCTCGGCCACGGTTTGCCAATCGCGGTGGGGATGGCGTTTGCTGGCCGGCTCGACGGTTCGTCGCGGCGCACGTTCGTGGTCACGGGTGACGGCGAGATGCAGGAGGGCTCTAACTGGGAGGCGCTCATGACGGCGGGCAACCACCGGCTGAGCAATCTGTGCGTCGTGATCGACCGCAACCGCCTGCAGCAAGGAGCGCGCGTGGAGGACACGAACGACTTGGAGCCGCTCACCGACAAGTTGCGGGCTTTCGGATTCGAGGTCCACGACGTAGACGGACACGACCACGGCGCGCTGCTCGACGCATTCGCGCAGGTTCCCTCGGCGTCGGGCAAGCCGACTGCTGTGGTGGCCCACACGCTCAAGGGCCACCCCATTTCATTCATGTCAAACAACGTCGCGTGGCACCACAAGGTCCCCACGCAGGAGCAGGTCGAGCTTGCTCTCACCGAACTGGAGAAGTCATGACTACCGTCCCCCTCTTCGACTGCCGCGACGCGTGGGTTGACACGCTCGTTGAGCTCGCCGAATCCGATGATCGCATCGTCGCGGTCGTGAACGACTCGGTCGGCTCAAGCAAACTCGGCCCATTCCAGGATCGGTTCCCCGACCGACTCATCAACGTCGGTATCGCCGAGCAGGACATGGTTGGCGTGGGTGCTGGCCTCGCGAACGGGGGCAAGGTCGCCTTCGTCTCGGCCGCCGCGTGCTTCCTGACCGCGCGAGCGATGGAGCAAATCAAAGTTGATGCGGCGTACTCGAACAACCACATGGTGCTCGTGGGTCAGAGCCCCGGAATGGCCTACGGTGAGCTCGGCCCGACCCACCATTCGATCGAGGATCTTGCGTGGCTACGGGCGATTCCGGGCCTGACGGTCATTGTGCCGTCCGACCCTGAGGAGACCGCCCAGGCCGTCAGGTGGGCCGCGCAACACGACGGACCAGTCTTCCTGAGGGTGTCGCGCATGGGTGTCCCCGCCGTCAATCCAGATGGCTACACCTTTGTGCCCGGCCGCGCCGTCACCCTTCGCGAGGGCAACGACGTCACGATTATCGCGACCGGCACGGTGGTGACGCGTGCTCTCGACGCCGCGCGCCTGCTTGAGCAAGACGGTATTGATGCTCGCGTGTTGTCGATGCCGACCATCAAGCCCCTCGATCACGACGCCGTGCTTGCTGCCGCTCGCGACACGGGCGGAATCGTCACTGTCGAGGAAGCCCTGACCAGCGGTCTGGGCGGCGCCGTCGCGGAAACAGTGGTGAGGCACGCGCCCGTCCCCATGCGGTTCGTCGGAGTGTCAGACGCGTTCGCCCCGACGGGATCCATCGGGTGGCTGCTCGACCACTTCGGCATCAACGCTGAGGGCGTGGCAGAGGCGGCTCGCGAGTTGGTGGCGCGCTGAGCGCCGCCGCGACGCAAGCGGTTGCGTGGCGTCGAATAGACTGTCGCGACCGAAGAGGACTGACGGAAAGCGACTGACGTGGCCCATGGATCGCCGCTCACGGCACTCACGCGCCGTGGTGGCGCGGCCGACGAGCAGACCCGCTTGATGGTCAAAATCGCCCGCATGTATCACGAGCGTGGCCTGCGCCAGGCCGAGATTGCCGACGAGCTCCACGTGTCACAGCCGCGGGTCTCCAGGCTCCTCAAGCGCGCGGCCGACGTGGGGATCGTCCGCACCACTGTCTCCGAACCGGCCGGCGTCTTCACGGAGCTCGAGAGCGCGCTCGAGGCGACGTACGGCCTTGCTGAGGCGGTTGTCGTCGACGTCGCGGAGGACGCGGACGAGGTGCGAGCCCTCGGCAGCGCTGCCGCGGCCTACCTTGAGACCACGCTCATTGGCGGCGACGCGATCGGGATCTCGTCGTGGAGCGCCACGCTGCTCGCGACTGTCGACGCGATGCGGCCGTTCTCCCAACAGGTCGTCTCGTCGATCGTCCAGCTCGTCGGGGGAGTGGGCGACCCGCGGGTGCAGCTCGACGCGACGCACCTCCTCACCCAGTTCGCACGTGCGACCGGAGCGGAGCCAATCTTTCTGCCCGCGCCCGGTCTGCTCGGCTCGACCGCTGCGCGCGAGTCGCTGATGGCGGACGCCGCAGTCGCGGGCGTCGCGTCGCGCTGGCCCGGTCTCAGCATGGCCCTCGTCGGTATCGGTGCGCTGGAACCGAGCCCGCTGCTCGCGCGCTCCGGAAACGCGATGGCCGACGCCGACCAGGCGACGTTGCGCGACGTCGGCGCCGTCGGCGACGTGTGCTTGCGATTCTTCGATGCGGACGGGCGCCTCGTGCCAACGGACTTCGACACCCGCGTTGTCGGCATCGCCCCTGACACGTTGCGCGGCATTCCCCGACGGGTTGCGGTGGCGGGTGGGAGTCGCAAGGCCGCCGCGATTCGCGGCGCACTGCGTGGAGGGTGGGTCAACGTGCTGATCACCGATGTGAGCACCGCACGGGCGCTCGTGGCCGACGCGTGAGCCGGGTAGCGCCCGCCCCGGCATTAGTCGAAGACGCGCTTGACCAGATGCGGCGCGGCCGGCCGATTGTCGTCACCGATCATCCGGGTCGCGAGCACGAGGGCGATCTGGTGCTCGCCGCCGAACGCGTCACGGCCGAGCACGTCGCGTTCATGATGGACCAGTGCCGCGGACTCATCTGTGTGCCGCTGACGGCAGCGCGTGCTACCCAGTTGCGGCTACCGCTGATGGTTGCCGATAACGCGGAGGCGATGCGGACGGCATTCACAGTGTCGGTCGACGCCGCCGTTGGGGTGACGACCGGGATCTCGGCTGTGGACCGCGCACGCACGATCGCCGTGCTGGCTGGAGCGGCGAGTACCGCAGACGACCTGGTTCGCCCTGGGCACGTGTTTCCTCTCGTCGCGGCGGGCGGCGGCGTTCTCGAACGCGCCGGCCACACGGAGGCCGCCGTTGACCTCGCCGTGCTGTCCGGGCACAGCGCCGTCGGCGTCATCTGTGAGATCGCTGATGCGTCGGGCGCGATGCTGCGGGGGCAACAGCTGCGAGATTTCTCGGATGCCAATGGCCTCGTGCAGATATCGGTGGCTGACCTCGTCGACCACCGCCGCGCGTTGGCGTCGAGCGGTGCTGCGGCGCGTTAGTTCGTCTCAGCGGCGAGAATGGCGAGCGCCTGGGCGTGCACGAGGCCGTTGCTCGCGATCGCATCGCCCCCGAACGGGCCGTCCTGTCCGGCGAGGGATGTGAAGCGCCCACCCGACCCCTCCACGATCGGCACAAGGGCTGCGATGTCCCACACGGCGAGCTCCGGCTCGGCGGCGACTTCGACGAGGCCCTCCGCGACCATCATGTAGCTCCAGAAGTCGCCGAAGGCGCGTGTGCGCCACATGGCGCGGGTGAGCGTGAGGAATTCGGGGAGCATGCCCCGCTCCTCCCAGCCCGACAGGCTTGAGTAGGACAGCGTTCCCTCCCCGAGCGTCCCTCGTGTCGATACTGCGAGCGCTCGCGCGGCATCGGCGTCGCGACCCTCCCACGCTCCGTCGCCCGCAGCCGCAAACCATCGCTTGCCCAGAGCGGGTGCACTCACGACGCCGACGACGGGTCGCCCGCCATCAAGCAAAGCGATCAGCGTCGCCCATACCGGAATGTCGCGCACGAAGTTCTTGGTGCCGTCGATCGGGTCGACGATCCACCGCCGTCGGGAATCGCCGTGTTGGCCCAGTTCCTCGCCAGCGACCGCGTCGTGGGGCCGTGCGTCCGCGAGAGCGGCTCGAATGGTGCGCTCCGCCTCCCGGTCAACGGCGGTCACGGGCGTGTCGTCAGCCTTCACCTCGACGGTGAGATTCCCGGTCGCGAAGTTGGCGAGAGTGAACGCGTCGACGTCGTCGGCGATGGCGAGAGCGAGCAACAGGTCGTCAGCGTAGAGACCGGTCGGGCGCATGGAGACAGGCTACTGCGACGTGACGCGTCGCCGACGCTAGCGAGCGTCGGTCGCCAGGCGCGCCGCGATCAGACGCCGAATCGAGGTAAGCCGCGTCCGCTCGTCCGGCGTCGTCGCCCACGCGTCAAGCGCGCAGCCCGCGTCGGCGCTCTCATGCGTGCAGCCTCGCGGGCAGCCAGAGGCGGCCGCCTGTGCCACGTCTGGAAAAGCATTGATGAAATGTTCGATAAGGATGTGAGCCAGTCCAAAGCTTCGAATACCAGGCGTATCGATGATCAACCCACCCGAGGGCACCTCGTACATGATCGCGGAGGAGGACGTGTGGCGCCCCCGGCCCGTGACGTCGTTCACGACTCCGGTGGCGCGCATCGCGGTCGGCACGAGCGCGTTGACGAGCGTGGACTTACCGACGCCCGAGTAGCCAACGAGCACCGTCGTGAGGCCGTGCAGCTCGTGCTTCAG
>JAHEMW010000017.1:0-482 GCA_024643505.1 Demequinaceae bacterium | reverse complement strand
TCCCGAGTCGTCCGCAAGGCCATCGTGACGCTTCATCGAGGTTTCGATCACCGTCACTCCCAGTGGCTCATACGCCGCACGCAAATCGTCCGCGCTCGCGAGGTCCGCCTTCGTCAGCACGAGCAGGGGAGTCATGCCGGCGTCGAATGCCGCGATGAGGCAACGGTCGATCATGCGAGCGTTCGGCTCTGGATCCGCGAGGGCCGTGACGATCGCGAGCTGGTCGACATTCGCGACGATCACGCGCTCTGTTGCGTCGTCGTCGTCCGCAGTGCGGCGAAGCGCGTTGCGGCGCTCCTCTCGCCGGACGATCCTCGCAAGTGTGTCGGGCGCTCCGGACACATCCCCAACGACGCCAACGCAGTCACCGATCACGAGTCCGCGCCTGCCGAGCTCGCGCGCCTTCACCGCGATCACGACCTCGTCGGCGACCTGAACGGTGTAT
This sequence comes from Demequinaceae bacterium, assembly GCA_024643505.1. GTDB lineage: Bacteria > Actinomycetota > Actinomycetes > Actinomycetales > Demequinaceae > Demequina. The sequence continues at coordinate 37 of JAHEMW010000017.1, read as the reverse complement.
CGACCGCGATCAACACCGACAACGGTGCCGTCGACGG
>JAHEMW010000104.1:1481-5743 GCA_024643505.1 Demequinaceae bacterium | reverse complement strand
GTGAGTCCACCGGTCTCGTTCCGGAACCGGAGTGCCCACACTTTGGGGTGGAAGATCGCCCCCTCACGGGGCGCGACTACCTCCACCACGCTGTCCTCGACGAAGGTCACCATCGAGCGATAGGCCGCGGGCACGTCGATCCCGCCGGCCTGACAGAAGACAGTGGTGTGGTCGGAATAGCGGCGAACGGCCTCGAGCAGCGCGATGGGGTCGGCGTTCTCCGGATCCGCAGCACCCAGATGCTCGTGTACCGCAAACGACAAAGGCGCAAGCAGGAGCGACGTCAGGTTGAGCGAGTACGTGGTGCCCACGGCGACGTCGAGCGCGAATCCGGCGGGCGGTCGCAGCGCGTCGGTCAGGAGCACGCGGGATTCCGGCGCGAGCGTCATGCGCCCTCCCGCGCGTCGTAGAGATCCTGGAGATGCGACCGCGCGACGTCCCAGCGGTAGGTGAGGCGCCCGAGCCCGCTCGAGCCGGACCAGTTGTCGAGCGCCGCCTGATTGAGGAGGCGGGCCCGTGGCCCCTTGATCTGTCGCTCACGGTTCGTGACCAAGCGCTCGGCGTCGGCGCTGGTTCGCAAATCGCCTCCCGGCGCGACCACGTTGACCCAGTCATCGACGAAGGCTTGGGTGAGAGTTGTGAGCCGAGGATTGCGCTGCCTGATCAACGCCCAAAAAGCATCCCGATTCCAGTCCGCCGCGGTCTGAGCGGGCGCTTCCTCGTTCTGCCACGCGGCTAGCGCGACCTCGTGCCGCTCGACGGGCTCGTCGCGGCGCGACTTGCGCGCAAGGGCGAGGTTGTAGACGAGCGCCGCCCCGTGGATCAACAGGCTGAACCGTCGCGCGTGCTCAATCAGTTCGCGCGTACCGTGGTCCACCTTGTCGAGGTTTGAGATCTCCCAGGGCGCGGAGGCGCCACTGTCCCCGAACGTCGGCCCGACGTTTCCGGGTGGGTGTCTCACGAGCCACGACAGCAGGGTTCCGTCGGTGGCAGTCGCGATCCTCGTCGACAGGAAGTCCTCGTCTTCGTGCGTCAGATTGAAGTTCGCCTGCACCATCAGGTCATTGGGCGGCGACGGTATGCCCGGATCGAAGCCCCAGGTCGGCATCACGTCGCGGGCTTCTGGATCATCTGCGGTCGCCGCTCTGCGCGCCAGATTGCGGATGTCACTTTGTCGCCGGAAGAACGCCTGCGAGGACCCAGGCTCGATCAACCCCCAGGTGCCCAGCGCAGACCAGTAGGCGACGCTGGGAAGTCGTTTGAGGTCACGCCCGGCCACGTTGCCCAGCACTCCCTCATTCTCACCCGCCGCCATCAGACTCGCGATGAGACGGAACTCGAGCTCACGGAGCTCAGCGACCATCGCGTCCGGATTCCCCTTGGACGATGCGCGGGACATGAGCCACGGGATGAAGAGCACGTACCGGAGGCGGGTGTGCAGAGTCGAGGTGCCGGGGAACATCGTGTTCGCGAGCGTGTCGCGAATCGAACCGATACCCAGTTCGTCGACGGTGCCCGGTTGCCGGAACAGTTCAACGATCTCGATCATCCTGCGCCGCTGGTCGTCGTCGTTGTCGAGCCAGCCGAAGCTTGAGGTCATGGGCTGATTGTCGTCGTATCGGCCGAACGCGGCGACCCGATATCGCTGGGTGTCGCTAACTTGGCCCTGAGGTTGTTTTCGCCAGGAGAAGTGTCTTCAGAGGAGCCCAGATGAGCTACATCGGCCTAGATGCATGCAAGAGCGGCTGGCTAGCCGTGGTGATTGACGATGCGGGCTTTGCCAGCGCGTTCGTCGAGCCCGGCGTGCGCGCTGCCGAGGAGCGCGGGATACTTGAGTTCGGGGCGAGCCACCTCGTGGTCGACATCCCCATCGGCATTCCTGACGGTGGATCTCGGCGCGCCGACAACGAGGCGCGCGGCTTCATCGCGCCACGGGGGTCAAGCGTGTTCCCCACTCCGGTACGTGCGGCGCTGGAGGCTGAAACGTATGCGGAGGCACGCGCGGCATCGGTCGCGGCTTCCGGCAAGAGCCTCTCGAGTCAGGCGTACGCGATCCGCGAGCGCATCCTCGATGTTGACGGGCACCGCGCCGAGGCGCGGATACCGATCCTCGAAGGTCACCCCGAGGTGAGCTTCCGCGCGATGGCCGGGGCCGGTATCGATCACCCGAAGAAGTCCTACGAGGGCATGGCCCTCCGCTATGAGCTCCTGAAGTCCGAAGGGATCAACGTGCCCGTCGGAATCGAGCGCGAACTTCGCGGAGCCGCGACCGACGACCTTCTCGACGCAGCGGCGATGGCGTGGACCGCGCGGCGAGTAGCGCTCGGTGAGGTGGACCGATTCCCTTCAGCGGCGGAGGCTTAGCGCTTCAGCGACGGCGTCGACTCGGCGATCTGGTTCTAGAGTTCCGGAACTCAGGGCCGCGGCTCCAGGTCTTCGACGTACCCCATCGCGGCGGCGTCCTCCGCGGTGAGCAGCAGTCGGTCATGGCGCACGGCGTCTGCGACGGCATCGTCGAGCGCGACGTCCACCAGCAGTGCCTCGCCGTCGACGTCCACGGTGTTCCACGCGTGGCGCAGGCCATCGACGTCGCCGGTCACCACTACCGCCTCGACACCGAGCTCCCGTGCAATCGCCGCGAACGCTCGCGCGTACCCAAGCCCTATGGTGCCGAACGGTCGGAAGGCGCTTGCCGCGTCACTGGCGTCGTCGTCAGGGGCGAGAGACCCTTCCGAGTACGCCAACGCCAGCGCCGGATCGTAGGTCGCGGAGCCCGCGAGCCAGTCGTGAATCGCGGCTACGACTTGACGAGTGTCGCCGGTCTCCAACGCCCTCATGTGGTCGGCCGCCTGGGCGATGCCGAGCGCAGCGCGAATCTGCCGGGTAGAGATCTCCATACGCCCGAATCGGTAGTGAGCGATGAGATCGGAGTTGCTGAGATCCCACCCATCGACGTACACATATGGACTGCGCACCGACACTTCGGCGACTGCTCTCTCAATATTCGCAGCCGTCGCGCCCGACTCAATCCATGGCTCCACCGCGATCACCTCGACACCACGGGCCAGGCTGGCCTCCAGGTACCTCGTGAGCGGGTCCTGTGAGATGAGCGCATAGGCGAATTCCGGTTCCTCTGGGAACGCGGCGGGTGCGGCGGAGGCATGAACGCTTGAGCCGGGAGTCGCGCTGGTGTTTGGGACCGACTGCGTAGCCGAGTCACTCGTGCCGCCGGACGCACGCCACAGAAGCGACGACCCCAGCAACGGGACCAGGAAGAGCACGGCGACGCCTGCGGCCGTCCACGCCAGGACGCGCCCTCGCCGAGGGCCCAAGTGCGGCGTCCTCGCAAGCGCGGCCGAGGCACCACGCCGAGAGCGACGAACGACTCCATGGCGAGCAGGCCCGCGGGCGACTCCGCGACGTCGCGATCTCGGAATGGGGGCACGGCCCCACGTGCCGGCCCGGCTTGCGATGCTCGCGATCTTTCGCCCCGCGTCCATGGACACGGCAGACGGAAGTGCCTCCAAGCGACCCGGCAACTCTTCCGCCAAGACCACGCCGACGCCCACGGGCTCGGCTTGAACGGTGAGAAGCGATGCGGAGTCGACCACAACGGCGATCATCGTGTGGACGGGGACGACCGGCGCGCCAGCACGAGCAAGCGCCTGCTCCACCACCAGCCGATGCCGACGCGCGGTCCGCGCATATTCGACGTCTCTGGAACCGACTCGGATCGATTCCCCGTCAACCCGCACTCGACGACCAGAATGGTTCTTGGTGTTGATGGCCACCACTCCCGGCGGCCCAATGACTAGGTGGTCGATGTCCCCGATGCCGTCAACCGGTACGGAATGAAGGACCGTCCATCGCTCACGCGGCAGCCTGTCGAGCAATACGCCCACGTACGCCTCGCCCTCCGCGCCCTTCTCATGGGCGGCGGTGCGATACGGATTGACCCGAAGGCTTTCCCCGGGGCGCCGCGCGCCCAGGTCGTCAACCATGCGCGCCCCGACCGGCTACGGAAACTGCCACGCCGCTCACGCCCATAGGGCAACGGGCGCCTGGCGGCATGGACCACGACAAACGAAACACTGCCGGCATCCCCCCGGAATTGGCGCAGCCCTTCGTGCGGCGGGCCGTGATGCACACCCTAGCTCTCTTACCCAAGTGCAAAACTGCGTGACGAACTTGCTACAGCCGCCAGCAATGCCAGCTGGCGTGCCGCGCATCGTCCCGGCGCGGCACCGTCGGAGCAGGCGCTT
>JAHEMW010000104.1:0-1471 GCA_024643505.1 Demequinaceae bacterium | reverse complement strand
CATGGCCTGGTGTACCGCATCGTCGGCGAGGACCTGCAGATCCTGCAAGCGCGGTACGACTACTAGGCCACGCCGAGTGGGCGCTGAAGCCTGCCGCCCTCGGCCCGCGGCGCATCGTCCCGGCGCGGCACCGCCGGAGCAGGCACTTTGCGGCGCATCCTTAGGAAAGGTGCCGATCCCGGCATCACCGCGCGCCAACGTCGCCGCCCGAGAGGAACCCGCATGTCGCTCAACCGCGAGGAGATCGCCCGGACCGGGCGAGAGCTCGCCGCGAACCTCGAGCTCTCCGGCCTTGACCGCGACGCCGTCTCCGATGCGCTCGACTTCTCCGAGCGGCGCCTCGCGGAGACGCTGCGGGTGGGCCCCGCCTCCGACCCCGTCGACGTGTGGCTGCTGCGGGACTATCTCGACCGCGCCGTGCGTGACGTGGGTGCGGGTCCGGCCGAGTGGTCGGTGCTGACGGACAGGGCGCGGGCGGCTGCCACCCAGTGGTTCGCGCTGCGCACCGCGCCCCCGGTGGCGGTCGCGCACCACGGGATGTAGCAGCGGTCCAAGCGCAGCGGTCGCCGCTGCCGTCCGCCGACTACGCCGCGAACTCGAACTCCACGTCGATCTCGGGATCGATGCCGTGGATGATGGATTCGTAGAACCCCTGAGCCTGGTCCTCGAGCAGGTCGGAGTTCGCCGCGAGGTACTGATTCTTCCCGCCTTCATCGAGCACGTCGTTGACCAGGTCAACCTTGTCGATGTCGGCGGTCACCCAACTGAGAACTCCGTTGTTCTCAGCGGCAGACTTGAACACAATGTCGTCATGACCGATGAATATGAACGCCGGGATGGTGACGCGGAAGCTGTTCTCGCCGGTCTGCGTTACCTTGACGTCCTCACCGTTAATCCCGAGCTTGGCCGTGAAGTTGTACTGGAGGAAGACTGCCCTGTCGCTACCGGGTATGGCCACACCAAGGATCTCGCTGTTCGAGCGGCTCTCTGTGATCCCCTGAATTCCGAGGCTAACCAGCGCGACCTCCTCGACGCGATTGACTGCGTTCACGACCTCCGTGTTGGACGTCTCGGGTTCAGCCCCGAACGAGGCGAGTTGCGGGTACGCCGCGGTAGCCGCCAGGGCCGCAACTGCCCCCAAGACGAGGCACCCGACAACAACCGCGACCCTCGTGACGACGCTCATAGGAATCCGGCTCCTTCTTTGCAGCCAACGCCGCAGCATAGAGTAGACAACTCCGGCGCCACTTGCCTTCGCACGAGTTGCTGTTTTTCCCAGCCTAGTAGCCCGATGCGAGGCCCCACCGCGGGCGCGCCGCCTGCTCGCTTGCCGCTTCCTTAGGGGCCATCATCTTCGGGCAAACCCTGCAAATCCGGTCTGCCGTGTTGCCGACCCGGAAGATCGCACCCCCGCGCCGCTGATCGGGCCTGCACCCCCCATCCACCGCCGGCCGTCAAGGCCCGCGGCCCC
>JAHEMW010000016.1 GCA_024643505.1 Demequinaceae bacterium | reverse complement strand
GCCGGAAGCGTCTTTGCGGTCGTAGCGATGTTAAGGACGCGCACTCCGGGCACCCGCAGTCCAACGATGGCCGCGAACGTGGCCATGCGGTGATCGTCATAGGTCTGCAACACCGCGCCGTGCAGTCCGGTCGCGGGTTCGCCGTTGAACGAGAGGGAGTCCCATCCCGTCACGCATTGACCCCCGAGCCGTTGCACTTCCGTCGCGATCGCGGCAAGACGGTCAGTCTCATGTCCTCGCAAGTGTCCGATGCCCCACAAGTGGCTAGGCCCATCTGCGAGCGCACACAGGGCGGCGATCGTCGGCGTGATTTCGCCCGCGGTCGACAAGTCGGCCTCGATCCCGCGAACGGTTCCGTCTCCTGTCACCGTGAGGACGCCATCGGTGAGCGTGCACCGTGCACCCATGCGTGTGAGCAACTCCGGGAAGAGCGCGCCTGGCTGTGTCGTGACGGTCGGCCACCCGGGAATGCGGACGGTGCCGCCACCGAGGAGCGCGGCGGCCATGAAGGGCCCCGCGTTGCTGAGGTCCGGTTCGATCTCCACATCGCCGAGCGCGATGGTGCCCGGGTGCACGACCCAGGTGCGTTCGTCCGGGCGATCGATGCGGACCCCGGCGCCGCGAAGGGATTCGCACGTCATCTCGATGTGAGGAAGGCTCGGCAAGGTGTGTCCCGTGTGCCGGATGGTGAGGCCCTTCGGAAGCCGAGGCGCGACAAGCAGCAGGCCCGTAATGAATTGCGACGACGATGACGCATCGACCTCGACGCTGTCGGGGATCGACGCTGGCGGCGTGACCGTGAACGGCAGGGTCCCGCGGCCGTCATCCGCGACCTCGGCCCCGAGCCGGCGAAGCGCGTCGACAAGCGGCCACATGGGGCGAACGCGCGCGTGAGCGTCTCCGTCGAAACTCACTGGCGCATCGGCTAGCAGTACCAGCGGAGGCACGAAGCGCATGACGGTGCCCGCGAGTCCGCACGCTACAGCGCCGCCGCCGTGGAGCGCATGGGGCGTCACCGTCCACACCGCGCCCGCCTCGACACCGACGCCAAGGGCGCGCAGCGCGGCGGCCATCAGCTGGCTGTCGCGGGAGTCGAGCGCTCCGGTGATCTCAACGGGTGTGGCGGCGAGCGCGGCGAGAACAAGGTAGCGATTGGTGAGTGACTTAGAGCCCGGAACGCGCACGGTGGCGTCCAATGGCGCTGCGGCAACGGGAGCGTTCCACACCTCGCCCGGCCCCTGGCCGAGCGGGAGCGCCCCCATCACGAGGAGCGCGTGCGCTCAGCCGCTTTGGCCTTCGCCTTGTCCTTCTTGTTCTTCTTGCGCGCCTTGTGGCGGGGCGTGTGACCGACGGTCGCGGCAAACATTACTGCGCCAAGCAGAGCAAGGTTCTTGAGAAAGTGGTCGCGCTCATTGGCCCGCACTTGGGGGTCGTCCTCACGCCAAAATGGCCGACCAACAGCGGCGGTGATCGCGGCAAGACCCGTCAGAACCGTTGCCGACAGGCGCGGCGAGCGCGATACCGCGAAGACGGACGCGGCCGCGAGGGATACCGACCCGTGGACCTTCACGAGATCGACTGCGGAGACGTCGGTCAGCCCGAGGTCACTCATGATCGGCTCCACTACCGGCGCCGAGCGTTGCGCGCGGGACTGGGGGTCCATGATCGTCTGTATCCCGGAGTACACGAACCAGGAAGCGAGGAGAGGGCGGGCGAGCGAACGAAAAACCATGCTTCTACGGTATCAACCTTGTCGAGGGTCCGCGTCGGGGAATAGTGATCAGCAGACCGGGGTTGTCTTGACCGTGATCACATCAGTCTCCGAACGCGCTTCCGCGCGCGACGACTCGCTCGCCCGCGAGCAGGTAGCCTCGGCCGTGATGACTGACACCGACGCATTGACCTTCGAGGCGGAAGCCCTGTCCTATATGGACCAGCTATACGCGGCCGCGCTGCGCATGACGCGCAACAGCGCGGACGCTGAAGATCTTGTCCAAGAGACGTACGCCAAGGCGTTCGCTGCGCAGGACAAGTTCACTCCGGGCACGAATCTGAAAGCCTGGTTGTACCGAATTCAGACGAACGCGTTCATCAACACGTATCGGAAGAAGCAGCGGGAACCGAAGCGATCCGACGCCGAGTCGGTCGAAGACTGGCAGCTTGCCGCAGCAGCGGAGCACACGTCGGCCGGTCTCGTCTCGGCCGAGGATGCGGCACTCGACGAGCTCGGGGACGACGAGGTGCGGCGCGCCTTGTCGGAGCTGTCAGACGAGTTCCGCATGGCGGTCTACCTCAGTGATGTCGAGGGATTCGCCTATAAAGAGATCGCGAAGATCATGGACACGCCGGTCGGCACCGTGATGTCGCGATTGCACCGCGGACGCAAATTGCTCCGTGAAAAATTGAGGGACTACGCCGCCGAGCGTGGGGTGTACGAGCGCACTCCACGTACCGTCGAGCGCACAGGGGAGAACTGCAATGTCTAGCCACGAGTGCGAAGAGGCCCTTGACCGGCTCTTTGAGTACATCGATCACGAGCTTCCTGATGACGAGCTCACGCGTATCGGCGCGCACTTGAAACAGTGCCCGCCCTGCGAGGCCGAGCACCAGATCAACGAGAAGATCAAGCGGATGGTCGCGAGAACTGGCGACGAGTGTGCGCCCGACGACCTCAGACAACGCGTGCTGCAGACGATTGAGTCAGCACGACGACCGCAATCCGCCTAGTGTGAACCCCCCGCGCCGCGCGCGGGCATGACAAAGGCCGCACCGGCGTACCGATGCGGCCATGAGTCTCAGGCGTTGGGGCGCTTGCCGTGGTTGGCGCCAGACTTCGCGCGAGACTTGCGCTTCCGACCCTTCTTGCTCATCGCCTTCCCCCTTTCTCACGAGGCTCTCGATGTGCGACCCCCAATCTTCGCACATGCGACGGATATCTCACATCGCGCTTGGGTCGCGGCTGTTCGACGGATAGTCTCTTTAGAGACACCCACTCTGTGCCGATGGAGAACACGTGAGCGACCAGCCGGTTTCCGTTATTCCTTTCCTGCATGCCCTCGCGAGCACCGGGGGATCGGACCTTCACTGCAAGGTCGGCTCTGCGCCCCGTGTGCGCGTCAACGGTCGCCTGCGCAAGTTGCAGGTTCCGCCGTTGCGCCCTGAGGACACCCGCAACATGGTTGCGCAAGTCCTCCCCGAGGATCTTGTCGCGCAGTTCCGCGACACGCACGAGGCCGACTTCGCGTTCTCGTTGTCCGGCGTCGGGCGGTTCCGCGTCAACGCCTATGTCGCTCGCGGTACCGAGTGCCTCGTGTTCCGCCGCGTCGCCTTCGGCGCGCAGAGCTTTGAGGAGCTGGGACTGCCCCCAGTCATCGCTGACCTCGCGCTTGAGCCCCGAGGTCTCGTGCTTGTGACGGGCCCCACGGGTTCCGGAAAGACGACCTCGCTCGCGTCGATGATCGACCTCATCAACACGTACCGCGAGGTCAACATCATCACGATCGAAGACCCGATTGAGGTGCTGTTCACGGACAAGAAGGCGATCATCTCGCAGCGCGAGATTCGCTCAGACACCCTTGATTTCACGAATGCCTTGCGCGGGGCGATGCGTCAGGACCCGGACGTCATCATGGTCGGCGAGATGCGTGACATCGAGACGGTGCGCGCGGCACTGTCCGCGGCGGAAACCGGCCACCTCGTGCTCGCGACGCTTCACACTGTTGACGCTCAGGACACGATCAACCGCATCGTCGACTTCTTCACCCCTCACGAGCAGAACCAGGTGCGCGCGGCGCTGGCGCAGGTGCTGCGCGGAATCGTGTCGCAGCGACTCGTTCGGCGCGCCGACGGAACTGGGCGCACCCTGGTTGCCGAGGTCATGGTGAACACCGGCCGTACCGCGGAGGCAATCGTGGATCCTGCGTCGCAGCCGCCGATCCTCGACCTCATCGCCGAGGGCGACTACTACAAGATGCAGACGTTCGATCAGCACTTGTTCTCGTTGGTCAAGGATGGCACCGTCGCGTATGACGACGCGCTCGCGATCGCTTCGCGTCCGCACGACCTGTCGGTCACGCTTCGCCACGCTGGCGTCCTGTAGCGAAAAGTAGTCAGGCTCCTAACCGACAGCCGGCGCCGACGCGCCAAGCCATTCGTGCCACGTCGAGTTGAGCACGAGCCACGCCATCAACCCGTACCCGGCCTGCCCAGGCAAGTCGCCGTTTCCGGTCGCCATGTCCGCCGCCCACTGGTCGTGTCGAACGAGTGGTCCGTACATATCGATGTACGGAGCGTCCCTTCGCGTTGCCGCGTCTTCGCATAGCGCCGCGAGTTCCGCGATGCGCTGGTTCTCGTCGCCCCACGTCGGAGGCGGCCCGGCGACCATCGTCGCGTAGCCGAGCGCCGCTGCGCGGTCGAGCGCGTTCGCGAGGTTGAGGCGCGTCATCGTCGGCGTCACGGAGCGGCGCAAATCGGCCCTGCCGATGGCGAAGAGCACGTAGGTGCGGGAGCCCTTCGGTGCGTGGCGGAGCCTGCGCAGCGCCTCTTCGTCCCAACGGCTCGCCATCTCGCCCGTCGTCTCCGACGGCACGCCGAGCCCGTGGAAGCGCGCGTCCGGCACCGCGGGCAGGGTTCGCGCCGCGACTCGTCCGGCCCATCCAAGCGCCTTCGGATCGCCATGACCGGCAACGAGTTCGTCGCCTACCAGCAGGATGTTCCTCACCGTGCGAACGCCCTTTCGACGAGATCTGCCTGCTCAGCCGCGTGGCGAGAAGAGAGGCCGGACGCGGGAGATGCAGAGGCGTGGCGAGAGATCACACCGACTGTCCGGTCCACAACTTGCGGCAGGCTCAGCGAAATGTGCCCCCACGCGCCCTGATTCTGTGGCTCCTCCTGGACCCACACGAGCTCCGCGGTGGGGAAGCGGGACATCGCTTCGTGAATCCCGTCGGAGTCGAGCGGATACAGCTGTTCGAGTCGCACGATCGCGGTCGTCGCGTCGCCCACCTTTTCGCGATGGGCGACCAAGTCGTAGTAGACCTTGCCCGCGCACACAAGCACGCGCTCCACGCCATCCGCGTCAATGTCGTCGCCAATGACGGGTCGGAACGTGCCCGTGGTGAAGTCTTCGACAGCGCTCTGGGCGGCGCGCAGCCTCAGCATCGACTTCGGGGTGAAGACGATGAGCGGCCGACGCGGACGGTCGTACGCCTGCCTGCGCAGCAGGTGGAAGTACGAGGCGGGCGTCGACGGCATTGCCGCGATCATGTTGTCCTCGGCGCACAGTTGCAGGAACCGTTCGACGCGGGCCGACGAGTGGTCTGGACCCTGCCCCTCGAATCCGTGCGGAAGCAGCAGCACGACGGAGGACGACTGCGCCCACTTCTGCTCAGCCGACGAGATGAACTCATCGATGATGGTCTGCGCTCCGTTGACGAAGTCGCCGAACTGCGCCTCCCACAGCGTCAAGGCGTCGGGCCGTTCGACGGAATATCCGTACTCGAAGCCGAGGCACGCGTATTCGCTCAACGGCGAATCGACGATGTGAAGACGGCCCTGACGGGAACTGAGATACAGCAGGGGCGTCCACTCGGCGCCCGTCTTGCGATCGTGATAGACCGCGTGACGCTGCACGAACGTACCGCGCCTGCTGTCCTGGCCCGCGAGACGCACCGGAACGCCTTCTTGGAGAAGGGTGCCGAACGCGAGGATTTCGCCATAGCCCCAGTCGATGCCGCCCTCCCGGCTCATCGCTTCGCGGCGTGCCAAGAGCGCCTCAAGCTTGGGGTGGACCGTGAACCCATCGGGCGGACGGATGTGCGCGGTGCCAATGCGCTCGACCTGCGAGCGCGTGACCGATGTGTGCCACCCCACCATGACACCCGCGTCACTCGATTGCGATGACGGCACCTCAAGGCCGGAGATCGACTCCTTCTGGGAGCCGGGCTTGTACCCCTCCCTGGTCTCGATAAACACGCGTTCAAGTTGCGCAAGAAAGTCTTTCGACACCGAGTCAGCCTCGGCGTTCGTGATGTCGCCGCGGCGGATCAGTGCCTCGGTGTAGAGGTGACGGACGGACCGCTTCGCCTCGATGAGGTCGTACATGCGAGGCTGCGTCATCGATGGGTCGTCGCCTTCGTTGTGGCCGCGCCTGCGGTAACAGATCATGTCGACGATCACGTCGCGGCCGAACGCCTCGCGGTATTCAAAGGCGAGTCGGGCCGCGCGCACGCATGCCTCAGGGTCGTCGCCGTTGACGTGAAAGATCGGAACCTGGAAGCCCTTCGCGATGTCCGTGCAGTAGCGCGTCGAGCGAGAGTTTTCCGGTCCGGTGGTGAATCCGACCTGGTTGTTGATGATGACGTGGACGGTGCCGCCGGTGCGGTAGCCCTTGAGAGCCGCCATGTTCAGCGTCTCCACGACAACGCCCTGGCCCGCGAAAGCCGCGTCGCCGTGGATGAGGATGGGAAGGACGGGGTAACCGTCCGTCGCCGGGTCGGCGCCCAGCACGTCGAGCTTCGCGCGCACGATGCCCTCAAGGACCGGATTCACCGCCTCGAGATGCGACGGGTTTCCGGCGAGGTACACCTGGGTGGTCTTGCCCGATTCCGCAGTAAAGACGCCCTCGGTCCCAAGGTGGTACTTCACGTCTCCCGACCCCTGCACGGAGCCAGGAATTGCCGTTCCGTCGAACTCGGAGAAGATCTGGCTATATTTCTTGCCGGCCAGGTTGGCGAGCACATTGAGGCGCCCACGGTGCGCCATGCCCATGCACACCTCCTGAATCCCTGACTCGGCCGCAGCCGACATGACGGCATCGAGGAGGGGGATGAGGCTCTCCCCGCCCTCGAGGGAGAAGCGCTTCTGCCCGACGTACTTGGTTTGGAGGAACGCCTCGAACGCCTCAGCTGCGTTGAGCCGGTTGAGGATCCGCAGGTGTTCTTCCCGCGCGGGTTTCGTGTAGCCGTGCTCAAGCCGCTCTTGGAACCAGGCGCGCTGCGCGCGGTCGGCGATGTGCATGTATTCGAGACCGATGGTGCGGCAGTAGGCGTCGCGTAGCCGTCCCAGCACATCTCGCATGCGTTGGCGGTCGCGGCCGCCGAAGCCGCCGGTCGCGTAACTTCTGTCGAGGTCCCACAGTGTCAGTCCGTGCGTTTGCACGTCGAGGTCGGGATGCTTGCGCGGACGCGAACTGAGCGGATCGACGTCGGCCATGAGGTGACCGCGCGAGCGGTAGGCGTGGATGAGCTCTGCGATGAGCGCGGGTTTGGCGGCCTCCGCCTCGTCCGACGTTGCCGAGTCCTGAATCCACCTGACGGGCTCATACGGCACGCGCAGGGCGATGAACACGCGGTCGTAGAAGCCGTCGAGCCCGAGCAGTTTCTTGTGGACCAGCGCGAGGAACTCGCCCGACTGCGCCCCTTGGATGACGCGGTGGTCGTAGGTCGAGGTGAGCGTCATGACCTTCGAGATGCCGAGCCTCGCGACGGTCTCTTCTGAGGCGCCCTGATACTCCGCGGGGAAGTCCATCGCGCCGACGCCGATGATCGCGCCCTGGCCCGGCATGAGGCGCGGAACGGAGTGCACGGTTCCGAGCGTGCCGGGGTTCGTCAGCGTGATCGTCGTGCCCTGCAGGTCGATCGACTGCAGCGCTCCGGTACGCGTGCGGCGCACCACCTCGTCGTACGCGTGCCAGAACTGCGCGAAGTCCATCTGGTCCGCGTCTTTGATGCTCGGCACCAGCAGTTGCCGAGTGCCGTCTTCCTTCGACAGGTCGATCGCCAACCCAAAGTTGATGTGCGCTGGCGTGAGCATGGCCGGCTTGCCGTCGTCGAGCGCGTAAGCGACGTTCATCTCTGGGAACTCCGCAAGCGCCTCGACCAGCGCGTACCCAATGAGGTGCGTGAAGCTCACCTTGCCGCCGCGGGTGCGCGCAAGGTGGTTGTTCACGACCACGCGGTTGTCCATGAGCAACTTCGCCGGGATCGTCCGCACGGAGGTCGCCGTAGGGACCTCGAGGCTTGCTTCCATGTTCTGGACGACGCGTGCCGCAGGGCCGCGCAGTCGCTGGATTCCTTCGTGCACGTTGCGAAGGGTGCGTTCGGAGTCATCAGTTCGCTGGAGGTACGCGGCGGTTGGCGCCTGCGCCGTCGCGATTGGTTGGGTGGCGATGAGCTCAGCTGAGTCGGGCGGAATTGTCGCCTCGACGACGTGGGCCTCGATCGTGTCCGGCTGCGAAATCGTGGGACGGAGGGCCGACGCCGGCGGCTCCGGGGGTGAAGCGATCGCAGGCGGCGACGGGGGAGCAAATTCTGGGAGCGGTGCGGTGCCCGCGTCGGCCCGTGTCGAGTCAGAACCAAGCACGAGCGCCGCAAGTTTGGGGGCGAACGAGGTGCGTGAGATCGATACGCGTTCAGACTCTGGCGCCGAGGTGTCTGAGGACACGGTGTGGCCGCTCACTTTCTTTGCGCGAGGCAGGGGTTTGGGGCAAGCACTATCATCCAGCCTAAACCGGCTGCGACACGTCCCCATGCCCGCTCTTTGGCAAATCGTTATCGGCTGTGGGCCCCGCGGCGTAGGTATGCTTTGCGCACGATGGACGATCATGGGCGCGAGGCGCGGTGAACGAGTGGCTGCTCGTCGGCGTCGGGGTGCTTCTCACTCTCGGAACGGCCATATTCGTCGCCGCCGAATTCTCGCTCGTCGCGCTTGACCCTTCACACGTCGACGGTCCGCGCGTTGGCCGCGTCAAGCGCGCGCTCGCGACGCTCGCGACGCAACTGAGCGGCGCGCAGGTCGGCATCACCCTGACGACGATTCTGCTCGGCTATACCGCGCAGCCAGCGATCACGAGTTTGCTTCAGGTTCCACTGGAATCGACGACACTCTCGCGAGCGACGGTCGGCGCGGTCGCGGGCGCGGTCTCGCTCGTGGTGGTGAATGCGTTCTCCATGGTCATCGGCGAACTCTTGCCGAAAAACGTCGCTCTCGCGCGACCGCTCGCCGTAGCTCGCCGAACCGCCCCGCTCAACATGGGCTTCACGCGGGCGCTGCGGCCCGTGATTGCGAGCCTGAACTCGGCGGCGAACGCGATCCTGCGGCTGATGGGAATTGAGCCAAAAGAAGAATTGCGTGGCGGGCGATCTCGCCAGGAACTCGCCGCCCTTGTGCGGCGCTCTGCCGAAGCGGGCACGCTCGCGCGGTCGACGGCCTTGCTGCTCAAGAACACGATTGCGCTTGACGACCTCGCGGCGATCGACGTGATGACCGACCGCACGCGGATGCACGCCTTGCCGGTGACGGCCTCCGCCTCCGACGTGCTGTCGGCCGCGCGCGCTACGGGCCACTCGCGCTTTCCCATCCTTCGCGACGGTCCTGACGACGTCCGGGGCATCGTCCATTTCCGCAGCGCGATCGCGGTACCTGCTCACGAGCGCGACCGAACGCCCGTCACGGACTTGTTGGTCGACGCGCCCAGTGTTCCCGAGACGATGAAGCTCCGACCTTTGCTCGACGAGTTGCGGGGCCACCGCTACCAATGCGCCATTGTCGTCGATGAGTACGGCGGAACTGCGGGCCTCGTCACGCTCGAGGACCTTGTCGAGGAGATCGTCGGCGACGTCGCCGACGAGCACGACAGGCGAAGGGCGCCCATGCACCGCACGCCAGGTGGGGCATGGATCGTCCCGGGGGAGTTGCGGCCGGACGAGATCCGCGAACGGTCAGGAATCGACATCCCCGAGTCGCGTGCCTACGAGACTGTCGGTGGGTTCGTCATGGCTCACCTCGGTCGCGTTGCCGTGGTCGGCGATGAGGTGGAGTACGAGGGACTTCGATTGACCGTGGAGCGCATGGATGGACGCCGCATTGATCGGCTCCGTCTCGCCGCCGACGCTCCCGGGGACCACGACGCCTCCCAACGGGAGGCGCCATGAGCGCCGGGCTTGTCGTGGCTGTCGTCGCGCTGCTGCTGACGAACGCGTTCTTCGTGGGGGCGGAGTTCGCCGTGATCTCGGCGCGCCGAAGCTCCATCGAGCCGCTCGCGGAGAAGGGTAGCCGCGCCGCTGCGACGGTGCTGTGGGCGATGGAGAACGTCTCACTCATGCTCGCGTGCGCCCAGCTGGGCATCACCGTCGCGTCCGTGTCGCTCGGGGTCGTCGCGGAGCCGGCGCTGGCGCATGCCATCGAGCCGGCCATCGTCGCGGTCGGCGCATCGGAAGGCTTGGCACATGTCATCGCGGTCGCAATCGCGTTGCTCGTCATCGTCGGACTCCACGTGATCGTTGGCGAGATGGTGCCAAAGAACGCCGCCGTCTCGAGCCCGGACCGGGCGGCTCTCATCTTTGGCCCACCGCTCGTGGCCATCGCGCGAGTGCTCCGCCCCGTGATCGCAGCACTGAACTGGGTCGCAAATGGGATCGCGAGACTCGGTGGAGTCGAACCGCGGGCGGAGATCACGTCCGCGTTCACCGCGGCCGAGGTTCAGTCGATCGTCGCGCGCTCAAGCGAGGAGGGAACACTCGAGGATGCGGAAGGCCTCCTGACGGGCGCTCTCGAGTTCTCCGACCACACCGCGCGAGATGTCATGATTCCAGTCGGGAAGCTTCGGACGGTTCCGACGGGCGTCACTGTCGACGAACTTGAACGAGTTGCGACAGCGTCGGGGTTCTCGCGCTTTCCTGTGCTCGACGGCACGTCTTTCGTCGGATATTTGCACCTGAAGGATGCCCTCACGGTGCGTGCCGGCGAGCGAGAGGACGCGATTCAGTCGTGGCGCGTGCGGGTCCTCCCCGCGATCGAGCCTGAAGCCGAGATCGAGGATGTGCTCGCACTCATGCGCAGTTCTGGCGCACACATCGCGCAAGTCCGTGAGCGCGGTGTTGCACTCGGCGCGGTGTTCTTTGAGGACATCATCGAAGAGCTCGTCGGCGAGGTCTCGCAGTTGCGCTAGCGATGTGACGCAGATCGCGGCTATCCGCCTGGACCCCGCCGTTACCGTTCGGTTACAATTCGGAACTAGCCCTGCGCCTTAATCGTTGGCGGCGTGTGCGCGGGCAGGTTGAGGATCGGAGGATCGGTTGAGTTCTGTCACCGAACCCTCGATTGCGACGACCTCTCGTCGGCTCAAGCGCATTGAGATCACCGAAGTCACGACTGCGCAAAGCGCCCACCGTCGGCGTACGTGGCTCACCCGCGGCGGTGTGCTCGCGGGGTTCGCTCTCGCCATGGTGGTCTATCCGGTCTTTGGAACTATTGCGCCCTATGCGGACGCCGTCGAGGTACTGCCTGGCGTCGTCCGAGGCACCTCTCCGACCACCGCTTTCGCGTTGCTGGGAGGCGGCCCGCAACTCGCGTCGTCGGACCTTCCGCTGCCGAACGTCGATGCCGAGGCGAAGGCAATCGCCGCGTCGACCAACGTTCTCGACGCGACTCCGTTGCCCGACTGCAACCCTTCCGCCTCCATTGCTGGCTCGAACGGCAGGCTTTCCGCCTCGTCGCTGTGTCTGCTGTGGGACGGCCGCGAGCAGCTCCAACCGGAGGCCGCGATTGCGTTCGCCGCTCTCAACGATCACTTCAAGACCGTATTCGGTCGCAACATGTGCATCGACGACACCTACCGTTCCCTCAGCCAGCAATACTCGACCAAGGCGAGCCAGGGCTATCTCGCGGCGGCGCCCGGAACGTCGATGCACGGTTGGGGACTCGCGGTTGACATCTGCCGCAAGGATTCCTCGGGTGCGAAGTACCTGTGGTTAACGCAGAATGCGCCCGTGTACGGGTTTATCAACCCGCCCTGGGCCAAGTCTGTCAAGTACGAACCTTGGCACTGGGAGTACGAGAAGGGCGTCCGGAAGTACTACGACATTACGTGGGGTTCCTAGCGACCTCACAGCCGCGCGGCGTCACCCGCTCCCGCCCGATGGAGCCGCCGCGCGCTACTGTGGCAACGTCGAGACGGACGTCGGCAACGCCGGCCCGCTCGCCCCAGAAAACGAGGAGAGCGCCGTGCTGGTGGGAGTGCCAAAGGAGATCAAGAACAGCGAGACGCGCGTAGCGTTGACTCCCGCTGGGGTGCACGCGCTCGTGGGGCGCGGACACATGGTCGTCATTGAGCGCGCTGCCGGCCTCGGAAGCGCGCTCACCGACGACGAATTCGTTGCCGCAGGAGCGCGCATCGGCTCGCGAGACGACGCATGGTCAGCTGACCTCGTTCTCAAGGTGAAGGAGCCGATTCCCGCGGAGTTTCCGCTGTTGCGCGACAACGCGCTGTTTACGTTCCTTCATCTCGCCGCCAATGAGTCGCTTGCGCGTGCGCTCATGAAAGCGGGTACCACCTCGATCTCGTACGACGCGGTCCAGGCCGCGGACGGCTCGCTTCCGCTGCTCACACCTATGAGTGAGGTCGCGGGACGCCTCGCGGTACTCGCTGGAGCGCACCATCTCCTCAGCTCCCAGGGCGGTCGCGGGATCCTCCTCGCGGGGGTTCCGGGCGTTCCTGGCGCGAAGGTCGTGGTTCTCGGTGCAGGAATCGCCGGATCACACGCGGTTGGCCAGGCCGTTGCCATGGGGGCGGACGTCACGGTGCTGGATCTGTCGGTCGCGAAGCTCCGCGCCCTCGACGAACGCCTTGGTGGCCGTGTCCGCACGATTGCGTCAACACCTCACGCGGTGGAGGAGGCCGTGGCCGAGGCTGATCTGGTTATTGGTGCCGTGCTCGTGCCGGGGCGCCGAGCGCCAGTCGTCGTCAGCCACGACCTTGTTACTCGGATGAAACCGGGCTCGGTGCTGGTCGACATCGCTATCGACCAGGGCGGATGCTTCGAGGACTCGCACCCGACAACCCACGACGACCCTGTGTTCCGTGTCGCAGGGTCGCTGTTCTATTGCGTCGCGAACATGCCTGGCGCGGTTGGCGCGACCTCAACGCGGGCGCTCACCAACGTCACGTTGCCATTTGTGCTCGCGCTTGCCGATGGCGTCGACGACGCGATCGCCGCCGGCGCACTCGCGTCCGGTGTCACCACTCGCCACGGCACGTTGGTTCATCCCGCTGTGCGTGAAGCGTTTCCAGCACTCGCGGCGACAACCGGGTAGTCCTCCAGGGCGCGTTCCGCAGCAGCGCGTCCCTCGCGTACGAGCCCAGGGATATCCCTCGCGATCCACTGCGAGTGGTGCGCGAGGGCGGGGGAGATGAGCGTGACGTCTCGCCTGATTTCGAAGTCGTGGACGTGCGGACCGGTGCGAAAGCGCCGCAGCGCGTCCCACTCAGGCGCCAGGCGCACGGCGATCACGTGCCGGGCCCCCATCTCGAACGTTGCCTCGATGGGGAGGTTTTGCAAGAGCCCCCCGTCGACCAGGGTGTGGCCGTGGATGCGCTGCGGACGAAACAGCCCAGGGACGGCGATCGAGGCGCACATGGCGTCAGCGATGGAACCCTCGTCAAGCAGCACCACCTGCGACGTGGTGAGGTCGGTTGCGACCGCCCCGTACCGGATCGGCAGATTTTCAATCAACTCGTCGCCGCCGATTTCGTCGATCGTTGCCCGCAGCCCCTGAGTATCAAGGATTCCGAGGCCGGGGGTGAACGACAGCGTGCCGAAGTCGCCCCACGTCGCTCGCGTGACGAGTTCTTCGAGTTCGTACGGGTCGATGCCGGCCGCGTAGGCCGCCCCGATGACGGACCCGGCGGAGGTGCCGACAACGATTGACGGCTCGATGGCGCGTTCGCGGAGCACCTGCAGCACTCCGACGTGCGCCGCTCCGAGTGCGCCGCCGCCACCCAGGGCAAGGCCGAGGAGCGGTTCGAATCGGAGATCTGCGTTCATGCCTTCATCGTAAGGATCACCCACCTGCGGGACGGTTTCGCGGGCCGCAACCTTGAGCGCCACGAGTGCCCCGTCGGCGGGCCCAAAACTGTGATGTAACTGTGACCGCCTCGCTTTGCCCGCGGTCGTGCGCCCGGATAGTGTCAGGGAAGCTCTGCGGAGCGTCAGGGGCAACGGTGCGCCCTGACATGTGAAAGGAATTGACTATGGGAGTCATGGGCCGAAGTGGCAAGAAGGTCGCTGGTGCGTTCCTGACCGCCGCCGCCGGAATGATTATCGTCAGCGGGTGTTCTTCGAGCACCGAGCCGAGCGCGTCGGGTGATGGTTGCTCGACGCCGACGAAGATCAGCTGGTCGGGAACCATCAAGACTGAGATTGCGGACCAGTTCAAGGCCGCGATCGCCGAGTACAACTCGGTCAACACGGACTGCGTCGAGGTTGAAATTCTTGAGCAGGGTGCGACCGGTACGTTCCTCCAGAACTACACCACCGCGATGGCTTCGGGTAACGCCCCGACCATCTTCTACACGTTGCAGGAGATCCCGGACGTCGCCGACAACATGATGGACTGGACCGGCCAGCCACTGGCTGCACTTGCTCAGGGCGACACCCTCGCCGCTGGCAACGTCGACGGCAAGCAGGTCGGTATCCCGTCAACCGTCGAGGCCTTCGGCCTGGTCTACAACAAGGCGGTCCTTGACGCAGCAAATGTTGACCCCAAGATGGTCAACACGACCACTGCGCTGAAGGATGCCTTCGACAAGGTCGGAGCCGTTGACGGCGTTGAGGCCCCGATCCACTTCTCGGGTCTGTGGTGGTCGCTTGGTGCGCACTTCACGAACATCTACCACACCAACGTTTCCGACACGACCGAAGGCCGTCACGCCGTTCTCGACGAGTTGGCCGCAGGCACCAAGGACCTGGCTTCGGACAGCGTCTGGAACCAGTGGGTTGACGTCGTTGACTACTTCAAGGCCAACAACGTTAAGAGCGCGTCCATCGCCGACCCGGGTGACTACGACGTCGCCGTCAACAACCTGGTCGACAAGAAGGTTGGATTCTGGTTCATGGGCAACTGGGCCGAGCCGAACCTCCTCGAGTTTGACCCCGAGGGCTCGTACGGCCTTATGCCTGTGCCGATCAGTGACGACGCCGCGTTCCACGGCAACAACTCGATCTCGGTCGGTGTCCCCGGCTACATCATGATCGACGAGTCGCAGTCGACGCCGGAGCAGCGTGCCGGGGCAATTTCCCTGCTCACGTGGTTCCTCACCACGCCTGAGGGCAACGCCTTCTGGTCGGGTCCGACGTCGGACGGCGGCATGAACTTCATTCCGGTGTACGACGGATTCACCGTCGAGCCCACGACGTTCATGGCGAAGGAAATCGCCGGCTACGTCGCGGACGACAAGACGCTCGAGTGGATGAACAGCGCCTACCCGTCAGGTCTGCAGGAGAAGTACGGCAAGGAAGCAATGGCCCTGTACTACCAGGACCAGATCGACCGCGCGGGATTGGCCTCCGAAATGGAGAAGGCCTGGAAGTAGTGCTTGAATAGGTAAATCGCGGCCCTGAGGGCCGTGATGTCACAACCGGTCCGGGTTTCCCGGGGCTTCGGCCCCGGGAAACCCGCCGAACAACGGAGTTCAATGTGGCAGTGAGAACCAGAGGTAGCGACGCCAAACGCTTCTTGATATTCGGCTTTATCCCGCTAGCAATGTTTACCCTCGTGCTGGTCATACCGTTCGCACAGGGCGTGTTCTACACGTTCACCGACTGGAACGGCCAGGGGTTCGACAAGTTCGTCGGCCTCGAAAACTATGTCGAGAGCTTCAAAGACGAAGACTTCTGGCAGTCAATGGGGATCACCCTCGCGTACGTCGTCGCGTGTCTCATCCTCGTCAACGCGATCGCTTTTGGGCTCGCGCTTCTCGTGACTATCCCGATGCGCGGCGTCAACGGTCTGCGGACCGTGTTCTTCGTCCCCAACCTCATCGGTGGCGTCATCCTCGGACTCATCTGGCAGTTCCTGTTCGGGAAGGCATTACCCGTGATCGCGCCAGCGATCTTCGGGGACAACTGGCTTCTCGACACGAATACTGCCTTCTGGGCAATGGTGATCGTGACGGTCTGGCAGATGTCCGGCTACATGATGATCATCTACGTCACCGCGTTGATGAGCATTGATCAGGAGACCCTTGAGGCGTCGACTCTCGACGGCGCGAACGGAGCAAAGACGCTCCTGCTCATCAAGATTCCGCTGATCGCCCAGGCCTTTACCATCTCGTTGTTCCTCACCATGAGGAGCGCGTTCATGGCGTACGACGTCAACCTGGCACTCACCGGCGGTGGTCCGTTCCGATCGACTGAACTGATCTCGCTGCGCGTGTTCACGGAGGCATTCGGCTACGGAAACTTCAATACCGGCCAGGCTCAGGCGGTGTTGATGTTCGTGTTCGTCGCACTCGCCGCTGTCACCCAAGTTGCCGTCTCCAAGCGATTCGAGGTTCAGCGATGAAACGCATTGCTAGAATTCGACTGTTTTTGTTTATGGGCGCGCTCGTGCTCGGTTTGCTCTACGTGTTCCCATTCGTGATGGTGATCTTCAACGCCCTCAAGGATCGGCGTGAAGTCACTGAGAATCCGCTTGCGTGGCCAACCGAGCTCAAGTGGAGCAACTTCTCGGAAGCGATCGAGAAGATGGACTTCTGGCGGGCTCTGGGCAACTCGGCCTTCGTCACGATCGTTGCCTGCCTCCTCGTCATCTTGACGTCGGCGGGGCTCGCGTACTACCTGCAGCGCGCCAAGACACGCTTCTCCAGCGTCATCTTCCTCACGCTCGTTGCATCGATGATCGTGCCGTTCCAGGCGCTGATGCTCCCGTTCGTGAGCTTCTTCGGCAAGAACGGGCTGGGCTGGCCCTTCAACCAGTTGACGCTGTCGATCTTCTACGTCGGGTTCGGTATCGCATTGTCAACGTTCCTTTACCACGGCTTCATCTCGAACATCCCCATTGAGCTGGATGAGGCTGCGGCGATCGACGGAGCGGGCCCGATCAAGACGTTCTTCACGGTGATCCTGCCGCTGCTTGGTCCGGTGACCGCAACCGTCGCGATCATCAATGCGCTGTGGATCTGGAACGACTACCTGTTGCCGTCGATCGTGCTTCAGGACAACAACGAGAAGACGATTCCTCTGAAGACCTTCGTCTTCTACGGGCAGTACACGTCGGACTACGGTTTGGCGATGGCCGGCCTGTTGCTTGCGATGATCCCGATCGTCATCTTCTACTTCTTGATGCAGCGCAAGATCATTGCGGGTATCTCTGCCGGTGCGGTGAAGTAGCGCAGTTAGTGTCGATAGCTCGCTCGAAGGCCTCTCCTAACGGAGGGGCCTTCGGCGTTTGCGGCGTGCGTTGCGGGGCGCGGCTGGTGTGAGCGCCTGAAACGACAAGTGGCCCCTGAGAAGAGGGGCCTCGGCGGTCGGACGTGTCACGTCACACAAGTGCCCCCGACAGGAGTCGAACCTGCGACCTTCGGTACCGGAAACCGGCGCTCTATCCGCTGAGCTACGGGGGCAATTGGCGGGCTCACCCGCGGCAGTCGAGAATACCAGTCAAGGCGGCCGCCTGCGGGCGTGACTGGGGTGAACCTGCGGTGTCCGTCGGAATCGCCGGTGGCGTCCGCCACGCCACGTCTTACGACGCGGGGCCAGGTCTACGCTGTCGCCATGACCGATGAATCTGGAGAGCGATCGCGCACGGCCGCGCCGCTGATCATCGCAGCGTCAATCGCCCTACTGTTCGTCGCAGTCGCGGTGATCACCAATGCCGTTCGCGCTCGACTCAGCCCACAGAAGCAAGCTGCGGTAGCGGCGTGCGAAGCCGCCTACGGGACGAGCCGGCCCGCCATCGTCGGAGGGGACGTCTTTGACGACGCCGAGTCGCAAGGGCTTGCCGACACTCTTGACAGGTTGGGCTATGCGCCCGGCAAGCCTTCCGAAGCGCCGATGGCACCCGGCGCCGTCGCGATCGTGTGGCAGCTGGACGATGGTTCGCATGCGCTCTGCACCGTCGTGCCCGGTGCGGAACCCGTTGTCGGACCGCTTTCCTCGCGGCCGAGCCCCACGCCGTCGCCGTCCGCGTCCGCTTCCTAGCCTCGGATGCCGACGCTGCGGCTAGAGCCAGGGTGAGTTGATCGAGAAGGTCGTCGCGACCGAGGTGATTTCCTCGCGAGAGAGCCCTTCGGCGCGCCCACCGGCGACGAGGTCCATGTACTCGTAGTGCGCCGCGGTCTCCGCGTATTCGACCCGGTCGACGGCGCGTGTGGCGGACAGGTCAGAGCGCGACATGGTGCCGTGCTTGCTCCACAGCACGATCTCGTGTTGGCGAAGGCCAGCGACATTTGCTGCCTGGAGTTCGGCCGACCCCGGGATCATGAATTCCAGCACGCCGATGCCCTGGCTCAGACTGACGATCGTCTCGGGCTCCCAGCGCAAGATCGCTCGGTTCATGCGCTCGGTATCGCGGTATGCGGGAATGTGGCTGAGGTACGTGAGGTTTGGCGGCTGCGCGTGGACGACGGCCTGGAACGTGATCCCGCGGTGCGCGACCTGATCGTCGTGGACAGCGAGGTGAGAGTTGAATTCGCTGGTGAGGCGCTCGAATAGGCGGTCGGGCGAGGTGAACAGCGTCCCGGTGAGTCCGCCGGCGTGCACTGTGACCGCGCCGATGTTTGCGAGCGGGTTCGCCGCGATCTGGCGAAGGCGTCGGCCCGATCCCGTCACGAGGACGGTTCCGCCGGCGAGTGCGGGCGCAGGAAGGGGCAGTTCGATCTCCTCAGTGATCGGGAAGCGACGGTGCAGGTCAAGATCCCAGCCGACGTAAATGGAGATGTTGCCAGCGCCTGCTTCGCTCGCGTCGATCTCGCAGATGCGGGCGCCCGCCTCGCCCATGGAGGCGAGCAGTTCGTCAAGAGTGATGTGGTGGTGGGGCGTGGTCATCATGGACTCCTCTTGTGGCGCTCCGCCCACTGCGGGCCGCCCTGTATGAAACGATTCAATCACCATTCTGTGGCCCCGCCTCGGCCATTGGTCCCGGTTGTCGGTGGCGGGGCGCGGTGCTGAAGTCGGACACATCCGTCCGCGCCGAGACGTCGCTGATCGCGTACAGCTAGCGCGACGTGGTGCGCCTCGAGTTGGCGACTCGGGTAAGGGCGCCCGCCTGCGCCGCGCCATTCGATCCGGGGACACCGCGCGGCGCGAGCCGCATGAGTTGAGTGACGTGGTCGGGATTGAGGTCCGCGACGGACGCGACGCCCAGCAGCTTCATCGTGCGCACAATCTCTTTCGTGAGGATCTCGATCGCGCGGTCAACGCCCTCGCGACCCCCGGCCATCAGCCCGTAGAGGTACGCGCGACCGACGAGCGTGAAGTCCGCGCCCATCGCGAGGGCCGCGACGATGTCCGCACCGGACATGATCCCGGTGTCGAGAATGATCTCAGTCTTGCCCTTGAGCTCGGTGGCGACCGTCGGCAGTAGGTGAAACGGAATGGGCGCGCGGTCAAGCTGGCGGCCGCCGTGATTGGACAAAACGATGCCATCGACGCCGCGGTCCACGACCCGCTTGGCGTCGTCGAGCGTCTGGATTCCTTTGACCGCCACCTTGCCCGGCCACTGGTCTCGAATCCACTCGAGGTCGTCGAATGTCACGCTCGGGTCGAACAGCGAGTCGAGAAGCTCGCCGATCGTGCCCTTCCATTCGCTCAGCGACGCGAATGTCAGCGGCTCGGTGGTGAGGAAGTTAAACCACCATTCGGGGCGGGGGATTGCGTTGAGCACCGTCTTGGGCGTCAGCTGGGGCGGGATCGTGAAGCCGTTATGACTGTCGCGAAGGCGTGCGCCGGCAACGGGGACGTCTACGGTCACGAGCAGAGTGTCGAATCCCGCGGACGCCGCGCGCTCGACGAGCTGCATCGACGCGTCGCGGTCCTTCTGCATGTACAGCTGGAACCAGCATCGACCGTCGGGGTTCGCCTCGCGCACGCCTTCGGGAGAGGTGGTGCCCACGGTCGAGAGGGAGAACGGGATGCCTGCGGCGCCGGCCGCCGACGCCCCCGCGCGCTCACCCTCGGATTGCATCATTCGCGTGAATCCCGTCGGCGCGATGCCAAACGGTAGCGACGAGCGCCCCCCCAGGATCTCCACCGACGTGTCGACGGTCGAGACGTCACGGAGGATCGCGGGGTGAAACTCGATGTCGAGGAACGCTTGTCTGGCGCGCCCAAGCGACAGTTCTGCCTCTGCCGCCCCGTCCGTGTAATCGAACGCACCCTTGGGTGTGCGCCGCTTCGCCATGACGCGAAGGTCGGCGATCGTGTGGGCCTTCGCCAGCCGACGGCGTCGGCCATTGGAATCGAACGTCTTGAAACGCAGCAGCGGGGCGAGGTCGCGCGCCTTCGGAAATTGACGTCGCTGCTTCATCGCCATGCCCCCTGTGGTTCAAACACTCGGGGCGCGAACGTGCGTCGCACGAGGTCGCGCATGGACTCAAGCGTGCCACTGATTGCGCCGAGCGTCCTGCCTTGAACAAGGACGTTGCCGACGGCCGTTGCCTCGACAGGACCGGCAATGACCGGCAGGCCGGCGCGATCCGCCGTGCGCTGGCACAGGAGATCGTTGAGCGCACCGCCGCCGACGACGTGGATGCGGTTGACGCGAACGCCTGAGAGCTCCGCCGCCGTGTGAATGGCGCTCGCGAAGGCCTCTGCCAAGCTCTCGATGATGCTGCGCGTCATCTCCGCAGGTGAGCCGGGGGTTGGGACGCCGTGTTCCTCGCACCACTGGCCGATCCGGGCGGGCATGTCGCCAGGCGCGAGGAAGCGTGGGTCATTCGCATCGAACAGCGGGACCGGGCCCGTGAGAGCGGCGGCTTCGCCGAGGAGGCGTTCGAGGTCGGGCGCGAGCCCTGCGCGTTCCCACGTCCGCATCGACTCGCTGAGTAGCCATAGCCCCATGACGTTGTGGAGGAAGCGCGTGCGTCCGTCCACCCCGCCCTCGTTCGTGAAGTTCGCCTCGCGCGCCGCGTCGGTCAAGACCGGGTGCTCCGTCTCGACGCCCACGAGTCCCCACGTTCCGCACGAGATGTAGGCGCCGCCGGGCTCGACCATGGGGGTGCCGACGACGGCGGACGCCGTATCGTGCGAGCCGACCGCGATCACGGGGGTAGTGACGGCGAGACCGGTCGCGTCGGCGACGTGGGGGAGGATCGGTCCGATGCGCGTGCCGGCCTCGACGAGGCCGGGAAGCAGGGAGGCGGACAGTCCGAGCGTGCGCATGAGATCCAGATCCCACTGCCGTGTCGTGACGTTGAACAGGCCCGTTGTCGAGGCATTGGTCACCTCGGCCACCTGCCTGCCGGTGAGGTAGAAGCCGATGAGGTCGGGGACGAGCAGCGCCGACGTATTGCGGGAGAGTTCTTCGCCCTCGGCTGCCAGCTGGTACAGGGTGTTGAACGGAAGGAATTGGAGGCCGTTGCGTGCGTAGAGCTCCCTGAATGGAACGCGCGCATGAACGCGCGCTACGCCGAGCGCCGTGCGCTCGTCGCGGTAGTGGAAGGGCTCGCCAAGGACTCGGCTCCCCCGTATGAGCGCGTAGTCCACCGCCCAGGAATCCACGCCGATGGACGCGACCGCGCCATCCCAGTGGTGCGCCGAGCGCAGACCGCTCAACGCGTGCGAATAGAGGGACTGAACGTTCCAGTGCAGTCCGTCAGGTGTGCGCACCGGCCCGTTGTCGAACCGGGCGACTTGTCGGACCGACAACTCGTTGTGGCCGACGTGGCCGACCATGACGCGACCGCTCGTCGCGCCAAGGTCGACCGCCGCTACGACAGCAGTCATCGGAGGAACGCAGCCGCAACACCCGCGTCAACCGGTACGTGCAGTCCGGTGGTGTGGGTCATGTCGGGACCGGTCAGGACGGCTGCGGCGTTCGCGACGTGCTCGGGAAGCACCTCGCGCTTGAGGATCGTCCGCTTCGCGTAGTACTCGCCCAGGTTCTCCTCGTCGATACCGTAGGTCTTCGCGCGGTTGGCGCCCCAGCCGCTCGAGAAGATCCCTGATCCGCGCACCACGCCGTCGGGGTTGATGCCGTTCACCTTGATCCCAAACTCGCCCAGTTCGACGGCCAGCAGCCTCACCTGGTGCGCCTGGTCCGCCTTCGTGGCCGAGTAGGCGATGTTGTTCGGGCCCGCGAAGACGGCGTTCTTAGACGCGATGTACAGAATGTCACCGCCCATTTCCTGGGCGATCATGGCGCGCGCGGCGGCCTGCGACACGAGGAACGAGCCCTTCGCCATCACGTTGTGCTGCAGATCCCAGTCCCCTTCAGTGGTCTCCAGGAGGGGCTTCGACAGTGACAGGCCGGCGTTATTGACGATGAGGTCGATGCCACCGAAGGCCAGCACGGCCTCGTCGATCGCGCGGGACACTGCCGCCGCGTCGGCCACATTGATCTGCACCCCGACGGCAACGTCGGTGGTGCCGAGTTCG
>JAHEMW010000015.1:19999-22391 GCA_024643505.1 Demequinaceae bacterium | reverse complement strand
GCGGGTGCCTTGACGCGCGCGAGCGGGTGGGTCTCCCAGACGCTTCCCGCGCCGACGATGGGGTTCTCGCCGGTTCGAGGGGCGCTTTCGCGCACGCCCGCGCCGTCGAGAACCGAGGTCCCGGCCGCTGCGCCCGCCGTCGGCGCATTCATGATCGCGTCCCACACGAGGGCGCTGGTGACCTCAGCGTTCGGCGCGTCCACTGGAGCGTCCGGCGCTGCCGGAACCCGAATGTCGGTAGGAGCGGCGACCGGGTTGGATCCGGTAGACGGCGCGGGATGCTGCGTTGGCTGCGGCGGGGTCCACGGAGCGGTGAGCGTGCGCGGCTCCTGGAACGGCGGTTCATCGTCCAAGTCGACGCCAAAGTCTGCGTCATCCAGCTCGGGGCGTGGTCGCTCACGTTCGGTGTGCTCGGGCTCAGGCACCGGCGCTTCGGGGACGGCGGGCGCTTCGTCCGCGCGCTCTACCGAGGTGTCAGACGCCTCCGCCTCTGCCCCGGCACGTTCGATCTGCGCCATCGCCGCCTCAGTGAGACGCCGAAATTCGGCCGCGGCGTCCTCACGCGAGTCGGAAACGGTGTCGTCCGCCGCGTCCTCGTCGTCGCTGTCCGTCTGTGTGGAATCAACGGCTGCCGTCGCAGCGATGACGCCTGGCGGCGGAAACTGCGCAATGACGTCGCGGAAAGACGCCGGAACGTCGTCAGGAATCTGCGCGGGCTCGGGTTCCGGCGCGGGCTCGGGTTCCGGCGCGGGTTCGGGCTCCGGTTCCGGTTCCGGCTGAGCGAAGACAGGCAGCGCGCCCGTGTGCAACGCAGGATCATCAATGACGCCGTTGTCGGGGTTATACGCGTCGCCGACGGCGCTCCGGGCGACATCTGGGGACGTCGGTCCGACGCTCTGGATCTGCTCGGTCGCCGGCGCGAATACGTCCTCGAGCTCGGCTTCAGGCGCCCACTGAGGCTCCGCAGCCGCCTCGGGTTCAACCTCGGTCAGCGCGTCGGGCGCCGCGTGACCCGCAGGCTCAGACACCGGCTCCGCCTCCGGAGCGGCTTCAGGCTCCGGCTCCGGCTGAGGCTCAGGAGTCCGATCGGGCATCACTGCAGCCCAGACTGGCACGCGTTCTGCCTGCGCGGGCTCCGCTTGGACCTGCGGGATGCCTCCAGATGCAGCCGTCAGCCCCATGCGCTCGGCCATCTCACGCGCCTCAGCATCGGCACGTTCGGCGGCCTCGCGGGCGAGCTTCTCCTGCTCGGCGATGACCTCCGGCGTCATGGTGGGAATCTGCCCGGTCGCGATCATCTCTTCTTCGGCGGTCCACGTCTCGACAGGGCGTTCGAGACGCTCGAGGCGTCGGCGCTCGCGCCGCGACAAGAGATCAGCTGCCGCCGCCGCAGCAGCCGCGTCGGCCTCGCTCGCAACATCCAGGCCGCCCGCTTCCGCACCCTGCTCAAGGGAGCGCCGCTCGCGTCGCGAGAGCGGTCGAGACGCGTCAGTCATCCATTCCTCCGCGATACAGGCCGTGATCTTCAATAAAGTGCCGCACCGGCTCCGGGACGAGGTACCGGATTGGCGCTCCGGCCCTCACACGGCGGCGGACATCGGTCGAGGATACCGCCAAGTCGGGTACTTCCACCAACGAGACTGGCGCATCCGACGGCTTTTGAGGGTGCCCCGCGCGGGTAAAACCCACTATCGTCGCGAGACCCGCGATTTGTTCGGGTGAACGCCACTGCGGAAGAGTCGCGAGGGCATCTGCACCCGTCAAGAACACCAGGTCGTCATCGGGAAACAGCCGCTTGAGGTCAGTCAACGTGTCGATGGTGTAAGTCGTCCCACCGCGGGCAATGTCGACATCCGAGACCTCGAGTTGGGTGTTTCCATTCACCGCGAGCCGGCACATCGCGAGGCGATCGTGCGCGGAGGCCGATGGCAGCGGCTTGAGCGGCTGCGCATTGGTCGGCACGAGGACAACACGATCAAGTGCGAGCGAATACGCCGCATTTTGCGCTGCAGCGAGGTGTCCAACGTGGACTGGATCGAACGTGCCCCCGAGGACTCCGACGAGTGGCACGTCAGTGACGGGTGCCGACGCTCCGGAAGGCGAACGTGATGAAGAGAAGCGCCATCAGCCCCGAGAACGCGAGCAGGCCAATCGCCTCGGCGGGGATCGGCAGTTGGTTGACGACCTCGGCCTCTTCGGCGGCTACGACAAGTGCGGCGAGCATGTGGGTTCCCTCCAGTTTCGCATTCAGTATTCCACGCTACGGGCGAATGTGACCGTCGCCGTACGCAACCCATGTGGTCGTCGTGAGTTCAGCGAGCCCCATGGGTCCTCTCGCGTGCAACTTCTGTGTCGAAATGCCGATCTCGGCTCCGAGGCCAAATTCCCCGCC
>JAHEMW010000015.1:0-19899 GCA_024643505.1 Demequinaceae bacterium | reverse complement strand
CTCGTTGGAGTTCATCGCCGCCGAACCCCCGCGCAGCACCGCGGCGTTTCCGGATTTCAACGCGAGCCCGGCGGCGTCTACGGTGACGTTGGGTCGCGCCTCGTAAATCATGCCAACGACTCCCATCGGCACCGCTTTTTGAATGAGCCGTATCCCATTGGGAAGTGTTGAGCCGCGCCTGACTTCGCCGACGGGATCCGGCAGCGTCGCGAGGAATCGCAGCGCGTCGGCGATCTTCTCGATGCGCGTCTCGTCGAGCGCAAGGCGGTCGAGCAGCCCCGGCTTCATGTCGTTGACACGTCCTCGCGCGACGTCGATCGCGTTGGCGGCGAGAATACGCTCAGTGTGCTCTTCGAGGGCGTCCGCCATCGCGAGCAGCGCGGCATCCTTCGTGGACCGGGTCGCGGTGGCGAGCGCGCGCGACGCGAGCTTGGCCCGGCGACAGGCCTCAAGGACGGCCTGTTCAACCTCAACGTCGGTAGCGGTCATTGGCTCATTTTACGCACTCAGCGCGCACGGGCAGGGGCGACCGCGTGCGCAACGTCGGGTGCCGACGGGAGTGCACGCCTCCGTCGCCGAAGGTCCCAGTCGACGACAAGCACAACAACGACGCTGAGCGAGATACACACGAGCCACTGAGAACCAGACAGCGCAACCGTTTCGAGCCAACGCTGCAAGAACGGCAACTCGGTCGACAACAAGACGAACACGACCGGCCACACCAGCAGCGATACCGCCTTGGCGAGCGGCTGCACGAGGCCGGACTCGGGGTCACGGCGAAGCGCAAGGCCCGTCCCAACAGTGCCGAACGCGGTGATCACGAAGCACATCGTGACGGGCGCGGTCGCCTGTCCAACGACGAGGTCGTCGCGCCAAATCACGAGCGGCGACAGCGCGGCCGCAAATTGCATTCCGCCGTAGAACAGCCACCGATACACATTCACACGGCTTGACACCCCGGCCTTCGGATCGCGCGGGGGCCGCGACATGAGCCCCGGCGGGGCCGGGTCGAGCATGATCGTGAGCACCGCGAAGAGGGCGACGCCGAAGTTGAGCATGAGTACCTGGACGGGCGTAAGCGCGACGCCACCGTTGAGGTTGAGGATGCTCGCAGCCAAGAAGAGCGCGATGAGCGCGACGAGCTGCGACATCTGGAACGTGAGGTAGGCGGCGATCTTCGCGTACACGACGCGGCCAAGGCGCACCGCCCTCACGAGCGTCGCAAAGTTGTCGTCGGTGAGAATGAGCTTGGCGGCCTGCTTGGTGACCTCCGAACCCGAGCCCATCGCCACCCCGATATCTGCCTGCTTGATCGCTGCGGCATCGTTCACGGCGTCGCCCGTCATCGCTACGACCTCCCCGCGCGCCTGCAGCTGCTGAACCAGGCGCAGCTTGTCTTGCGGTGTGACGCGGCCGAAGACCGAGAGGTGGTCGAGGCGGTCAGCGAGCTCGTCGTCACTCAGGGCCGCGAAGTCGGCGCCGCTGAGGGCCTCTCCCGTGAGCCCGAGCTCCTTGCCGATCGCCGAGGCGGTCACGACGTGGTCTCCGGTGATCATCCGAATGTCGATGCCCGCCGCAGTCGCCTCTTCGACAGCGACCTTGGCCTCTGGCCGCAGCGGGTCGACGATGCCGACGACGCCGACAAACACGAGGTCAGACACCATTGCCATCGGGTCCGCGAGCGCCTTCTTCTCGTGCCTTGGCTCAATCACACGAAGCGCGAGTGCGAGGGTGCGTAGCCCCTGGCTGGACATGCGTTCGATCTCGTCGGTGATGGCTTGTGACTGCTGCGCGACAGGGTCGGCGTTGCGTCCGCCCGCGAACACCTTGGCCGAGCGCGACAGGAGCACGTCTGGCGCGCCCTTCGCGATCGCGATGAGGCGCGTCTGCCCTTCCCACGGGACTCGGTGAAAGGTGGCCATGAACTTGTAGTCCGAATCGAAAGGCACCTCGGCCTCGCGCGGAAAGCGCCGCTTCGTCTCGGGCACGTCCACACCGAGCTTTTCTGCGAGCACGACGAACGCGGCTTCCGTCGGGTCGCCGATCACAGCGCCGTCGCGAGAAACAGTCGCATCGTTGGGCAGCGCGAGGGCGAACGCGAGCGGCGCGCCGGGATCGACCGCGTCGCCCGCAGACCGACGGACAACTCCCTCGAACGAGTAGCCGGAGCCCTCAACGCTGAGTGTCTGACCGGCCACCCACACCGAGCGAGCCATCATCGCGTTCATGGTGAGCGTGCCAGTCTTGTCGGAGCAGATCGCGCTCGTCGCGCCAAGCGTCTCCACGTCGTTCAGCGACGCGACGACGGCCTTCGCCTCCGTGAGCCGGTTCGCGCCCCACGCGAGCATGCGCTGGACAAACGTCGGCAGACCCGTGGGAATTGCGGATATTGCCACGGCGGTTCCGAGGAACAGCAGATCGGAAAGTCGATCACCTCGGGCCAGACCGATCAGGATGATGACGACGACGGCGCCCCACGCGACAATCCCGATCACGTTGGTCAGAGACCCGAGCTCACGCTGGAGCGGCGACACGACCCGCTCCACGGACGAAAGCATGGTCGCGATCGCGCCCATTTCGGTATCCATTCCGGTGGCCACCACGATCGCAGTCGCGGTACCGCGCGTCACAGAGGTGTTCTGGTAGAGCATCGACGACCGATCGCCGAGCGTCGTGGTCGCGTCGCCGAGCGCGTCGGCCCGCTTCTCGATAGGCGCCGACTCCCCCGTCAGCGCCGCCTCTTGCGTTTCGAGCGTGGTCGCACGGATGATGCGGGCGTCTGCGGGCACGATGTCGCCGGCCTCGAGCTCGATCACATCGCCAGGCGCGATCTGCGGCGCCGGAACGCTGACGATCGCACCGTCTCGATGCACTCGGACCTGTGGGACCTGCATCGTCGCGAGCGCGTCGACGCTGCGCTGCGCCTTGAGCTCCTGACTCGCACCTGACCACACGTTGAAGGCGACGAGCAGCCCAACCATGAGCCCGGTCGAGATCTCACCGATGACGATCGACACCGCGGTCACGCCGAGCAGCATGAGATTCATGGGGTCCACGACCTGCTTGAAGGCCAATTGCCACACGCTCGCCGACTTTGCCGCAGTGAGTTCGTTGCGCCCGAATCGTTCGATCCGGTTCGTCGCCTCGCTGGTTGTCAAACCCTCAAGCTCCGCGCCGACTGCGGCCGCGCATTCGGCGGGCGACATCGCCCACCACGCCGTCACTCGTTCGGTTGCAGGGGTCTGTGCCGTGTCTGGAGCCATGGGGAGAGTCTAGGCACCGACAACGGCAGGCTGACGCCGACGCCCGCGCAGGTGCGACCTCTCCACACAAGTACGGCCGGGCGGCAACATCGGCTCGGCGTGTCGGCGCAACACGCCGTGCGAGCGCGACCCGCGACCCGCGACCAACTTTTGCGTGGAGGGGTCGCTCGCGTTAGGCGACGACGACGAGGTCGTCGATGTGGACGACCTCCTTGGCGAAGCGCTCGCCGAGTTCGTCGCGCAGACGCTCCGTGCTGAGGCCGAGCATCGCCGGGATCTCGTACGCCGGGAATGCCGCGAGGCCGCGTGCCACGACGGTGCCGTCCGGCCCAACGATTTCGATTGCGTCGCCGGCCTCAAATTCTCCACGGACCGCGGTCACCCCCGCCGCGAGCAACGACGCGCGACGTCCGCCGAGGGCGCGCGCCGCGCCAGCATCGACGACAAGTTGCCCCGATGTCTTCGCAGCGTGCGCAAGCCACGCAAGGCGCGAGACCGCGCGCTTGCCCGTTGGCAGAAAGTACGTGCCGACCCCGTCGCCATCGATCGCTGCCGACGCCTGGGCCGCTGAGGCGAGCACGACGCCGACGCCCGACGAGGTCGCGATCGATGCGGCTTCAATTTTTGTGATCATCCCGCCGGTACCGAGCGACGATCCCCGGCGCGTGATGTCTATGCCTGCGAGGTCAGCTGCAGACGTGACGCGCTCGATGCGGCGCGCTCCCGGGGTGTCGGGAGCAGCCGTGTACAGGCCGTCGACGTCGGTGAGGAGCACGAGCGCGTCCGCCCTCGCGACCATCGCGACGAGCGCCGCAAGGCGATCGTTGTCGCCGAAGCGAATCTCGTCAGTTGCGACCGTGTCGTTCTCGTTGACGATGGGGACGACGCCGAGCTCAAGCAACTTGTCCAGCGCGCGCTGGGCGTTTCCGAAGTGGGCGCGTCGCACCATGTCATCCGACGTGAGGAGCACCTGGCCGACGCGCAACCCGTGGCTCGCGAAGGCGGCCGTATACGCGTGAATCAGCATGCCCTGGCCAACCGAGGCGGTGGCCTGGGCGGTCGCGAGGTCGGACGGACGTGCGTCGAGGCCGAGCGGTCCGAGGCCCGCCGCGATGGAGCCGGACGTCACGAGCACAATCTGGCGGCCGCGCGAGCGCTCCGCAGCGATGACGTCGACGAGGGCGCCGAGGCTCGCCTCGTCGAGGCGCCCGTTCGCGCCGGTGAGCGAGGACGAGCCAACCTTCACCACGAGCCGGCGCGCTTGCGAAATGGCGCCGCGTCTTTCGCTCACTCATCCTCCTTCGCGGGATCCGTCCAGTGTCCCGCATCCCGCTCGGTCCACAGTTCCTCGCGCGCCGCAGCCTTGGCGTCCATGCGCTCACGGTGGTCCGCACGCTTCTGCGCGCGCGTCGCGCGGTGGGAGCGTTCGTGATCTTCGATGCGCAGGTCAGAACCGCGCGAGCCGAGCAGTTCCGCGCCAGTCAACATGGTCGGCTCCCAGTCGAACACGATCCCGCCAAGCCTCGGGCCGATCACGACCTCGTCGCCAGGACGAGCGCCGGCCCCAAACAGGGCATCCTCGACGCCGGCCCGTGCCAGCCGATCCGCGAGATAGCCGACGGCCTCGTCGTTGGCGAAGTTCGTCTGCTTGACCCACCGCTCGACCTTGGCGCCCTGGACCTGGAAGTAGTCCTCCGCGCCGTCACGCACATGCTCGACGGTAAACCCGGTTTCGTCGACCGCCTTTGGTCGCACGACGATCGGCGCCTTCTCGAGCGCGGGCGCCTTGCTGCGCTCGTCGGCGATCATGGCGGCGAGGGCGAACCCGAGGTCACGAAGGCCCTCGTGGCTGACGGCGCTGACTTCGAACACCGGCATGCCGAGCGCCTCGAGGTCTGGCCGGACGATCGCGGCCAAGTCGCGGCCATCCGGCACATCGATCTTGTTGAGGATCACGACCTGTGGACGCTCCGACAACGGCACTCCGTTGATCGCGTCATCACCCGAATACGCGCGCAGTTCGCCGGAGATCACCTCAAGGTCGCTGATCGGGTCGCGGTCGGACTCGAGGGTCGCGGTGTCGAGCACGTGCGCGATCACGGCGCAGCGTTCGATGTGACGCAGGAAGTCGTGTCCGAGCCCCTTGCCTTCCGACGCGCCCGCGATAAGGCCCGGGACGTCGGCGACGGTGAAGCGCGCTCCCCCGGCTTCAACGACCCCGAGGTTGGGCACGAGCGTCGTGAACGGGTAATCCGCGATCTTGGGCCGCACCTTGCTCATCGCCGCGATGAGCGAGGACTTGCCCGCGCTTGGGTATCCAACGAGTGCGACGTCGGCGATCGATTTGAGCTCGAGAACGACGGTCGCCTCTTCGCCAGGCTCGCCGAGCAGTGCGAAGCCTGGGGCCTTGCGCTTAGGCGTAGCGAGAGCCGCGTTGCCGAGCCCACCGCGACCTCCCTGCGCCGCGACAAATTGCGCGCCATCTCCGACGAGGTCAGCGAGCACGACGCCGTCGCGCGACTTCACGATCGTTCCGTTCGGCACGCCGAGCCGAAGGTCGTCGCCCATGGCGCCGTTGCGGTGATCCCCGGCGCCTTGGCCGCCATGAGGGGCCGTGCGGTGCGGCGCGTGGTGGTAGTCGAGCAGCGTCGTCACTTGCGGATCGACGACGAGCACGACTGACCCGCCGCGACCGCCGTTACCTCCGTCAGGCCCGCCAAGCGGCTTGAACTTCTCACGGTGAACCGAGGCGACGCCGTGGCCGCCGTTGCCGGCGGTCAGGTGGAGGACGGTGCGGTCGATGAACGACGCCATGCCATCCTCCTCGTGTGGTGCCTAGCGTAGAGACGCGTCAGGGGCGCTGCCTCGCGGCGCGCCCCTGACGAAAAACTCAGTGTGAGCGAGGATTCAGGCCTCGACGATGTCAATGACGCGGCGACCACGACGCTGACCGAACTTCACCGCGCCAGCCGACAGGGCGTAGAGCGTGTCGTCTTTGCCACGACCGACGTTCTCGCCCGGGTGGAAGTGGGTGCCGCGCTGGCGGACGATGATCTCGCCTGCGGAGACAACCTGGCCGCCGAAGCGCTTGACGCCGAGGTACTGAGCGTTGGAGTCGCGACCATTGCGCGACGAGCTTGCGCCCTTTTTGTGTGCCATGGGATGTCCTCGCTTACTTGATGCCCGTGACCTTCAGGCGGGTGAGGTCCTGACGGTGTCCGATGCGCTTGCGGTAGCCGGTCTTGTTCTTGTACTTCAAGATGTCGATCTTGGGACCGCGCTCATTGCGAATGACCTCGGCAGTCACCTTAATCTTCGCGAGGGCTGCGGCGTCCGAGGTGACCGTCGCGCCGTCGACGAGAAGCAGGGTGGGCAACTCGATCGTCGATCCGGCCTGCGCCTTGAGGCGGTCAACGACGACGATGTCGCCAACGGAGACCTTCTCCTGGCGGCCACCGGCCTTCACAATCGCGTACACCATGATGTATGTCCCTAAGTCTGGTCTGGGCCCTGGCCGCAGCCGCAGTACGGGCGCATGCAAGGGTGAGCGCTCGCGCGCCGACTGGTAAAGATACCGCCTTGCGGCGGTCTGGGTCAAACAGCCGCGCGCGTGCGCAGCACCCGAGCCTCCCACGGCACGAGCGGCGCCGCGGCGGGCCTTTCGGGTCGCGCTTCGAGATTGTGAAGCACCCACGTCCAATCGGCTGAGGGAACGTCGGCCGGGACGTCAGCCACCGCGTCGGACATGTTCACGAGCACCAGCCACGTCTGTCCAGCCCCCCTGCGCAGGTAGGCGAAGACCTGTGGGTCGTCAGGCGCGATCAGCGCGTACCTTCCGTCGACGACGATCGGCTCCTCGTGTCGCAGCCGAATGAGCTCGCGGGTATACGAAAAGACCGACGACGGGTCGTCAACTTGAGATGCAGCGTTGATCGTCGCGTAGTTGGGATTGACGGCGATCCACGGCTCGCCCGTCGTGAAGCCAGCGTTCTGGGCGCCCGACCATTGCATAGGAGTACGGGCGTTGTCGCGCGAACTGCGACGAATGCCGTTCATCACCAGCTCCGGATCCACACCGCGGCGCGTGACCGTGTCGGCGTAGTACCGGGTGGATTCGATGTCGCGAAGATCGTCGATGGACGCGAAGGGCATATTCGTCATGCCCAGTTCCTGGCCCTCGTACACGTACGGAGTCCCGCGCATGAGATGAAGGACGGTGAGCAGGGCCTTGGCCGAAGCGGCGCGGTGCACGCCGTCGCTTCCCCACCGGGATACGCTGCGCGGCTGATCGTGGTTCTCAAAGTAGAGGCTGTTCCAGCCCTCGTCGGCAAGTTCCGTCTGCCAACGCGAGAGCGACTCTTTAAGAGCCGGTAGCGAAAGCTCCTTCGGGTGCATCTTGTCGACGCCGCGGTCGAGGTCAACGTGCTCAAACTGGAACACCATGTCCAGCGGGCCAGGACCCGTCAATTGCCGGGCAAACGTTTCGGGAATGTTGGGCGTCTCGCCCACCGTAAGGATCGTGTTGTCACGATGGGCCCAGACGCGCTCGCGCATTTCGGTCAGATACTCGACGAGCCGAGGCCCGTTGAATACGTAGGGCGTGAAGTCCCCGAGTCCCGACGCCTTGAGCTCGCCATCCGGCAACCCCGGAACCTTTGAGATCATGTTGATGACGTCCATGCGGAATCCCTCGACGCCGCGGTCGAGCCAGCCGTTCATCATGGCGTAGACCGCCGCCCGCACGTCCGGGTTCTCCCAGTTGAGGTCCGGCTGCTTGCGAGCGAAGGTATGGAGGTAATACTGCTTGCGCGCCGGCACCCACGTCCACGCGGGACCGTAGAACGCGGCCTCCCAGTTGTTCGGCTCTGCTCCGGCGTCACCACCGACGTGCCCGTCGCGCGGGTCTCGCCAGATGTACCAATCTGACGTGGCCGACTCCCGCGATGATGCCGACTCGGTGAACCACGCGTGCTCGTCGGACGTGTGGTTGACGACGAGGTCCATCACGATTCGGATCCCTCGCTCGCCCGCAGCGGCAACGAGCGCCTCAAAGTCGCCCATCGTGCCAAACGTCGGCGCAATGTCCTCGTAGTCCGCGATGTCGTAGCCGTTGTCGTCGAACGGCGACACATAGATCGGCGAGAGCCAGATCGCATCCGCGCCGAGCATCGCGACGTGGTCAAGGTGCGCGGTGATACCTGGAAGGTCCCCGATGCCGTCGCCATTCGAATCCGCAAAACTGCGGGGATACACCTGATAGATGACTGCAGTGCGCCACCAGGGCTGAACGGCTTCGGACATCAGCGTCCTCTTCCTACTCGGGATCCCCGCCATTGTCGTCGTCGGCGATCTCCCGCGCATCCGCAGGCGGCTCACCGTCTTCGTCGTGGTGATGCGCCTTCTCGGCGGCCGCGGCAATGGAGGCGAGCGTCGCCTTCACGGCAGCGCGCGCGTCTTCGCGGTCGTCGAGAGCATGGGTCTCTCCGTGGGTCTCGTCTGCAGGCTGACGCCCGCCGCCGTTCCCACCATTGCCGCCGCCGTTGCCGGCGCCGCCGCGCGCACCGCGACCGGAGCGTCGGGCCTCCGGCTGCTTCTCAGAAGCTTCGGCAACGGGCTCGCCGTGCACGAGGAAGCCGCGACCCTTGCAGTGCTCGCAGGTCTCGCTGAACGCCTCGACAAGACCCTGGCCAACGCGCTTTCGCGTCATCTGCACCAGCCCGAGCGACGTGACCTCGGCGACCTGATGCTTGGTACGGTCACGGCCGAGGCATTCGATGAGGCGGCGCAACACGCGGTCGCGGTTCGCCTCGAGCAGCATGTCGACAAAGTCGATCACGATGATGCCGCCGATGTCCCGCAAGCGCAGTTGGCGCACGATCTCCTCGGCAGCTTCGAGGTTGTTAAGCGTCATGGTCTCTTCGAGCGTGCCGCCCTTGCCAACAAACTTGCCGGTATTGACGTCGATGACCGTCATGGCTTCGGTGCGATCGATGACGAGCGAGCCACCCGACGGCAACCACACCTTGCGGTCCATGCCCTTGACAAGCTGCTCGTCGATGCGCGCCTCGGCGAAGACGTCGCGGTCGCCCACGAACTTGTGAAGGCGCTCAGTGAGATCGGGCGCCACCTGGTTGACATAGGCGCTCAGCGAATTCCACGTGTCATCTCCCTGGATCGTGAGCGAGTCGAAGTCTTCGTTGAAGATGTCGCGCACGACGCGAATCGCCATATCGGGCTCGCCGCGCAACAGCATGGGTGCCTTGCCCTTGGCGGCCTCATCTTGAATGTTCTGCCACTGGCGCTTGAGCCGGTCGACATCGGCGCGCAACTCGTCCTCAGATGCGCCCTCCGCAGCGGTTCTGACGATCACGCCGGCATCGGCTGGGATAACCTCACGCAGCAGTTTCTTGAGCCGCGCACGCTCGGTGTCGGGAAGTTTGCGGCTGATGCCCGTGACGCCGCCAGCGGGAACGAACACCAAGAAGCGCCCAGCGAGCGAGATCTGGCTCGTGACGCGCGCGCCCTTGTGCCCGATCGGATCTTTCGTCACCTGAACCATCACCGTGTCGCCGGGCTTGAGCGCCAACTCAATGCGGCGAGGCTTCCCGTCGAGTCCGGCGGCGTCCCAGTTGACCTCACCCGCGTACAGCACGGCGTTGCGGCCGCGACCGACATCGACGAACGCCGCCTCCATGCCCGGCAGCACATTCTGCACGCGGGCGAGATACACGTTGCCGGCCATCGATTGTTGCGCCTGGTGCGAGACGTAGTGTTCAACGAGGACGTCGTCCTCGAGAACCGCGATCTGGACGCGGCTGTCTTTCTCGCGAACAACCATCGAACGCTTGACGCTCTCGCGGCGAGCGAGGAATTCAGCTTCGGAAATCACGGGACGCCGACGCTGGCCATCGCGGGTGTCGCGGCGCCGCTGACGCTTCGCCTGGAGGCGCGTGGAGCCCTGCAGGTTGTCGTCGTTGGACCCGTTCGACCCGTTGGATCCGTTGGACGCAGGGCGAGTTCCACGGCTACGGGTGCGACGACGCGAGGCGGAGTCGGTCCCCTCGCTGGAATCCACCTCGGCGGGGGCATCGTCCGTTTCGTCCTCAGTGTCGGAGCCGCCCTCGGCGCCGTCTGGGCGCTTCTTGCCGCGGCCGCGTCCGCCACGCCTGCGTCGGCGTCGGGCCGTCGTTCCTTCCGCACCGTCGCCAGGATCCGATCCCGCGGTGACACCGTCAGCGGCTGCCTCCGGGGAGTCGCCGCCACCTTCGGCACGCGCCGGGGCGTCATTGGCTTGCGCAGCGTCGGGCTTCGCCTGTGCGCGCTGCTTGCCGCCGCTAGCGCGTCTGGCGGGTTGCTTCGCGGGCGCCGCCTCGGCGCTCGCATCCACCTGCGGCGGGCCCGCGGGCGCCGAAACGCGGCGACTCTTGGGGGGCTCGGGCGCCTGGAAGATCACGGCGTTGGAGAAATCGGGAGTGGTCGCGTCCTCGCTCACAGCGGGTACCTCTCATCGAGTCCGCCCACACGCGGTCTCGACATCATTGTCGTGTGCGGTTCAACTGACCGCCCAAAAGTCTGCAGGTCACGGCGTCACGCTGACAATGAGCGCCCATCCCCGATGTCTCCGCACTGGCACAAGCCGACGGGATCCTGACGGGACTGGCAGCTACATCATCGCTGCGACTGTCGCGCGGTTGGCACCCGGTGTGGCTAGGTGCGGACCTGGGAGACATTGTGGCACACCGCCCCGCTTGGCTGGCGTTCGTCCACCTAAATCGGCGATTCCGGGACATAGGTCCTGGTGATATTTCAGCGCTCGCGACGTATTGTCGAGCTAGACAACCGGAGGTCCCCCCATGGAAGCACTCGAACTTGCGCGATGGCAGTTCGGAATCACGACCGTCTATCACTTCGTCCTTGTTCCGCTCACCATCGGACTGTCAGTCCTCGTCGCCATCATGCAGACCGCATGGGTGCGCACGGGCAAGGAGAAGTGGCTGCGACTGACCAAGTTCTTCGGAAAGCTTCTCCTCATCAACTTCGCTCTTGGCGTTGCCACCGGAATCGTGCAGGAGTTTCAGTTCGGCATGACCTGGTCCGAGTACTCGCGATTCGTCGGCGACGTCTTCGGCGCACCGCTCGCGATGGAAGCCCTGCTGGCGTTCTTCCTCGAATCCACGTTCCTCGGACTGTGGATCTTCGGCTGGGATCGGCTCCCCAAGAAGGTGCACCTCGCGACCGTGTGGCTCTTCGCGATCGGATCGAGCCTGTCCGCGTACTTCATCATCGCGGCCAACTCCTGGATGCAGCACCCCGTCGGCGCGGAGTACAACCCCGAAACGGGCCGCGCAGAGATGAACGACATTGTTGCCGTGCTCACCAATAGCACGACTCTCGTCGCGTTCCCGCACGTGATTGCGACCGCATTCCTGGTCGCTGGCACGTTCGTCGCCGG
Source organism: Demequinaceae bacterium (assembly GCA_024643505.1). Lineage (GTDB taxonomy): Bacteria > Actinomycetota > Actinomycetes > Actinomycetales > Demequinaceae > Demequina. Next base: position 8,184 of record JAHEMW010000015.1, on the reverse strand, counting down.
CATCGCGGGGTTCTGGATGGTCAAGCGGGCACGCGTCAATCGTGAGCACGAAGACGTCACCATGTATCGCACCGCGGTGCGGCTCGGCGCGGTGACGATGCTCATCGCAGGCGCCGCGGTCATCGTCACCGGCGACATGCAGGCGAAGCTCATGTTCGAACAGCAACCCATGAAAATGGCGGCAGCCGAGGCCCTCATTGAGACCGAGCAACCCGCTGCGTTCTCCATCCTCGCCATCGGCAACCTGGCCGGCGATGACCCCGCCTCGGTCAAGCACATCATCTCCATTCCGGGCCTCACGAGTTACCTCGCAACCGGCGACTGGAACGCCGAGGTCAAGGGCGTGAATCAACTTCAGGAGGAGTACACGGCCAAGTTCGGAGAAGGTGACTACGCGCCCAACCTTGCCATCACCTACTGGTCGTTCCGTTTCATGATTGGCCTCGCCGCCTTCTCCGCTGCGCTCGCTCTTCTCGCCCTGTGGTTCACCCGCAAGAAGGGCGTGACAGACAACCGCTGGTTCTCAATGTTCGCGCTAGGGGTCATCCCGACGCCTTTCCTTGCGGCCTCGTTCGGGTGGATATTCACCGAGATGGGCCGCCAGCCGTGGGTCGTCGCACCGAACCCGACTGGCGTCGACATGGTGTGGCTGCAGACGCAGTTCGGCGTGTCCTCGTCGGTCAGCGCTGGCGAGATCCTGACGTCCCTCATCACCCTCACTGTGGTGTACGGAGTGCTCGCGGTGTTCTGGTTCCGCCTCATGGTCCGGTACGCGCGGGAAGGCGCGCCGCACGTATCGCAAGCGCCCCCTAGCGACACCGAGTCCACCCAACCCATGTCGTTCGCGTACTGAGAGAACCCGGAGCACTGGTCATGGATCTCGCACTCGTCTGGTTCATCCTCATCGCGGTCCTGTGGACGGGCTACCTCGTGCTCGAAGGTTTCGACTTCGGCGTCGGGATGCTCATGCCGATGGTGGGCAAAACCAACAAGACCCGTCGCGTCGCGCTCAACACCATCGGTCCCGTGTGGGACGGGAACGAGGTGTGGCTCCTCACCGCTGGAGGCGCGACTTTTGCCGCGTTCCCTGAGTGGTACGCCACGCTTTTCTCGGGCTTCTACCTGCCGCTGTTGCTCATCCTCGTGGCGCTCATCGTGCGTGCGGTCGCGATCGAGTACCGAGGAAAGATCAATGACGATCGTTGGCGAAGCCGGTGGGACTGGGCGATCATCATCTCCGCGTGGATTCCATCCATCCTGTGGGGCGTGGCGTTCGCCAACATCGTCAGGGGCGTCCCGCTCGACGCCGACCACCAATTCATCGGAAACTTCTTCACCCTGCTCAACCCGTTTGCGCTGCTTGGCGGAGCGGTCACGCTCTTCCTGTTCCTCTCGCACGGTTCAATCTTCCTGGCACTCAAGACCGACGGCGTCGTCCGCGAGCGCGCCGAGGCACTCGCGCAACGCTTCTCCGTGATCGCGCTCGTCGTCGCGGGCGCGTGGGCAGTCTGGGCCCAGGTCGCCTACTCGGTCACGTGGACGTGGATCGCCGTCGCCGTCGCCGCAGTCGCACTCATCGCAGTGTGGTTCCTGGTTCGAACCAGCAGCTTCGGGAAAGCGTTCCTCGCGAACTCGGTCGCCATCGTTGCCGCGGTCGTCCTGATCTTCGGATCCCTCTACCCGGACGTCATGCCAGCGAGCAACGACGCCGCAAATTCGCTCACCGTCGACAATGCGTCGTCCACTGACTACACGCTCACCGTCATGACATGGGTGGCGGCCGTCCTCACGCCGATCGTGCTCGCTTACCAAGGATGGACATACTGGGTGTTTAAGCGCCGCATCAGCGAGGACCACATCCCCGAGCACACCGAGCTCACCTTCAACAAGGACTAGGAGCCGATGCGTCCCCTCGATCCGCGTCTGATCTCGCGGATCGGCCCGGCTCGTCGTTACGTCATCATCACGGCGTCACTTGGCGCGCTCACCGCGACGCTCGTCGTCGCGCAGGCCCTCGTGATCGCGCGCGTGCTCGCCCCGGTACTCTCCCCTCGCCCGCTCGAGACCGACGGGCTCGGGTGGTGGGGGGCAATCGTCCCGTTGTCGGCGCGTGACCTCGGCACCGCGGCGGTCACGCTGTTGCTCATCGTCGGCGCACGCGCGTTCGTCACGTGGGTCCAGGAACGCCAAGCGCACCGCGCCGGCACGCGCGTCATTAGCGAACTTCGCACACAGGTCGTAGAACACGCGACCCAGCTCGGGCATCGATGGTCAGTGTCGGGTGCTGCAAGCGACACCACCACGCTCGCGACCCGGGGCCTCGACAACCTCATGCCGTATTTCGTGCGCTACCTGCCCCAACTCATGCTCGCGGCGACAGTCACTCCCCTCATGCTCGTGATCGTCCTTGGCCTCGACTGGGTCTCCGCGGCGATTGTCGCTGGCACGCTCCCGCTCGTGCCGATCTTCATGGTGCTCGTTGGCCTCCTTACCCGCGAGAAGTCCGAGGCGCACCTGATTGCCATGCAACGGCTCAGCAGCCGCACCCTCGACTTGATCGTGGGGATTCCGACCCTGCGCGGGTTCGGTCGCGAGCAGGGCCCCGGAGCGCGAGTGAGGGAACTGGGCGACGCGCATCGTCGAGCGACCATGGGATCGCTGCGGATTGCCTTCCTGTCGGGTTTGGTGCTCGAGCTCCTCACGACGCTGTCGGTCGCCATCGTCGCGGTCACGATGGGTTTTCGGCTGATCGACGGCAATGTTGGGATCGAAACGGCGCTCGCCGTGCTCGTCCTCGCTCCTGAGGTATATCTGCCATTGCGCAACGTCGGCACGCACTTTCACGCCTCGACTGACGGCCTGGCTGCGGCAGACGCCGCCTTTGACTTCCTCGCCACTTCTTCGACGGAGCCGCCGGAGTCAGGGGTTGCGCCGCGACTCGAAGGCGCGACGCTCACGCTCACGTCCGTTTCAGTGGTGGCGGGGGCTGGCACTCGGCTCGCGCCCGCTGACCTCACGGTTGCGGCACTGCCCGGCGTCGTCACGGTGCTGCGTGGCGCCAACGGCGGCGGAAAGTCGACGGCCATTGCCGCTCTCGCGGGACTCGTCGTACCGACGTCGGGAACCGTGACGGCGACGTGCGCTGACATGACGACAGTCGTGTTGGCGGGACGTGGCGGAAGTGTCGAACGACTGGAATGGAGTCGCCAGTGCGCCTGGGTGCCTCAACGCGTCGACCTCGGCCCGCCTGGGCGACTCCTCAGTCTCGGCCAGCGCCACCGCATCGCGCTTGACCGCGCCTTCGCGTCGGGCCGCCCTGTGCTGCTGCTCGACGAGCCGACCGCTCATCTTGACCACGCATCTCGCACCCAGGTGATCGCCAGAATCCGTGCCGCGGCGCTCGCCGGCGCGACCGTGGTTGTCGCGACCCACGAGGACGAGCTGATCGCCGCGGCCGACCGCGTCATCGTGGTTAGCGCGCAGGAGGGCTCGCCATGACCGCGCTGCGCCGTGCGCTCGCGGACACGGGCATCCGGCCGTGGCCGGTGATCAGAGCCGTGGCAGCTGGCACCCTCGCGCTCGGCGCGTCGGTGGGCCTCGCCGCTGTCGCGGCATGGCTGATCGCGCGTGCCGCCCAAATGCCGTCGCCCGCCGACGTTGCTCTTGCGGCCGTTTTCGTGCGCTTTTTCGGGATCACGCGAGGCGCCGCCCGCTACCTCGAACGGCTCGCCAGCCACGACGTCGCGCTGCGCGGCGTTGTGACCCTCCGGGAACGCACATACGACCGGCTCGCCCACTCGGGCGGGAGGACCGTGCTTGCGCTACGACGGGGGGACATCTCCGCGCGGGCAGGTCAAGACCTTGACGACATCGGTGACGCGGTGGTGCGCGCGATCATCCCTGTCGGCGTCGCGATCACCGTATCGGCGGCGGCAGTCGCGATCGTGATGTCACAACTGCCGCTTGCCGGCGCGGCTCTTGCCGCCGCGCTCGTGGGCGCGCTGGTCGCACCCGCGTTGTTCACGGCGCGCGCATCCCGGATCAGCGGGAAGGAGTTGGTCGCAGCGAACGCGCGCGTGAGCGCGGCAGTGCTCACATCGATCGAGTTTGCGAGCGAGCACCGAGTGTGGGACGACTCGGCGGCCGCGGAGCGTGACCTCGCGGAGGCCAACCTCGAGGCTGAGGCCGCGCAGGAACGTGCGGCACGCCCCGCCGCGTTGGCAGCCTCTTCACACACCCTGTTTGCCGGTCTCGGCTTTGTGGCAGCGTTGGTTCTCGCCGTCGCCGCCGCGACGCGCGGCGACATCTCCGGCCCGGCAGCGGCAGTCGTCGCGCTGACGCCGCTGGCCGCATTCGAGGCTGCGAGCGCGATTCCCGCAGCCGTCGCGCAGTACTTCCGATCGTCTGCTGCCGCAGCGCGGGTGAGCGACATCGTGGGACCGTCCCAGGCTCAGCGTGTGCGGCACACACAGACCACCGCCGCAGTCGCATCGCTACCAACGCTTGAGGTCATGAACGCGCGAGCCGCGTGGCCGGGCAACTCTCCGACGCCCCCGGTCAATGCGACGCTCCCGGCGGGGACGTGCCTCGCGGTCGTGGGCGCCTCCGGCGTTGGAAAGACGACGTTGCTGCTCACCATGGCCGGCGTTCTCGAGCCGGCAGACGGTTCAATCACGCTGGACGGTCGGCCCGTATCTGCGGACGATCTCGGCGCCACCATCTCGATCACCCTCGAGGACGCGCACCTGTTCGGCACCTCGATCCTCGAGAACCTCCGAGTTGCCCGCGGGAGCGTGACCGAGGATGAGGCGTGGGCAGCACTCGACGCCGTTGGCATATCCGCCTGGGTGCGAACCCTCGAGCGCGGCCTGCACACCGAAATCGGGGCTGGCGGCGACACGGTATCGGGTGGGGAGCGGCGTCGGCTTCTGCTCGCGCGTGCGCTCGTCTCCACCGCGCCCATCGTGCTTCTCGACGAGCCGGGCGAGCATCTCGACGACCTCGGAATCGCCGCGCTCGGCGCCTTTGTCGACGCCCTGCGTGCCGAGCGTCGTAGCGTGGTGCTCGTGACCCATGACGACGCTGTAAAGGAGTTTGCCGACGCGGTGGTGAGTCTCGATGGGTGAGCGTCCCGCCGCAGACGCACTTGCCGAGGCGATCGTCGCTCTCAACGCACAACTTGATCTCCCGCACGTGCTCGAGCGGTTCCTCAACGCATCCACCGAGCTCACTGGCGCGCGATTCGCGGCGATCAACGTGCTTGATCCAGACGGAATTAGCGTCGACTTTCACTACACCGGGATCTCGAGCGATGTGATGGCACGAATCGGAAGGGCGCCGAACGCGGTGGGCGTACTGGCGCACATTCCCCCAGAAGGAACGCTCGTCATCGGCGAACTCACGACCCATGCCGCCTTTCGAGGCCTGCCAGCGGGCCACCCTGCCATGGGTGCGTTCCTTGGTACAGCGCTCAAGGTGCGCGGCCAGACCTTTGGGTACCTCTACCTCGCCTCAAAAGACGGCGGCTTCACCGAGCGAGACCAGGCAATCGTCGAAGCGCTCGCCGCGGCCGCCTCGGTCGCCATCGACAATGCCCAGCTCTACGAGCGAGCCCTGATGCGCGAGCAATGGGTGACGGCGTCGCAGGAAATCACCACGCGGCTGTTGTCCGATCCTGGCGACGAGGACGCCTTCGCGGCGATCGTCGATGCGGCGATGGCGCTCGCCGGAGCGCACCACGCCGCCCTCGTGCTTCGCGGGGTCGGCGACTCGTGGGTGATGGAGTTCACCGCAGGTCCACGCTCGATCGAGCTCCTCGGGCTCGAACTTCCTGAGGGCGGCCACGCAGTCAACACCATCCACAGTGGCGAGGGCGTCGTTGCCGCCGAGCCTCCGGGCGGCACCATCCTCGACCAAGTCAAAGAATTTGGCCCCACACTGTATGCGCCGCTGCGAGCAGCGGGCCACACGGTCGGCCTGTTGATGCTGTGGCGCGACCGCGGAGCGAAGGTCTTTGATGCCGACGACCTCGAGACGGCGCAGCGGTTCGCGAACCAGGCCGCCGTGGCCCTTACGCTTGCCGAGCTCGGTCACGTCAAAGCGGTCTCCGCACTGCTTGAGGAGAAGCAGCGCCTCGCGGACGACCTGCACGACTTCGTCTCGCAGGAACTCTTCGCGACTGCGATCGACCTCGAAGCACTTGCGGACGCGGTCCCGGCAAGCCAGATTGGCCGCCTCGAGCGGACACTCGAGCACGTCAAACGCGCGCAGCGGGAAGTGCGCGGCGTCATGAGTTCACTCGCCGGCCAACGCACCTCGGAGCCGCTGTCGGAGCGCATCGCACGCGAGCTCATCATGGCTCGCGAGACCCTTGGGTTCGCGCCAAGCCTGCAGGTCGACTGGTCCGAGGTCTCGCACGCGATCGCGGGCGATCCTACGTTGTCGGACGACGTCGTCGCCGTGGTCCGCGAGTTGCTGTCGAATATCGCGAGGCACGCACAGGCGAGCGCCGCACACGTGACGATCTCAGGCGACGGAGGCCGGCTCTCGGTTGCCATCAGCGACGACGGCATCGGTCCCGTGGGCGCAACTTCGAGGCACTCCGGAACGTCAAACCTCGCCAACCGCGCGATCAGGCGCAATGGGACGTTCACTCTCTCGCCACAGCGTCCGGGAGCGCCACGCCCCGGCACGGCTGCGGAATGGAACGTCGAAGCGAGTGCGCGACTGGGTTAGCCGCGGAACGATTGCGCGCGCCGAGCAGTCGCCCAGGCGACGACCTGCGTGCGACGCTGGAGCCCCATTTTGGCGAGCACGCTTGTCACGTGATTCTTGACGGTCTTCTCAGCGATACCAAGGCGGGCGGCGATCTCCCGGTTCGCGAGACCCTCGCCGACGAGTTCGAAAACCCGTCGCTCCATCGGCGTCAGGCGCGCGATGACGTCGTCCTCGTGCACCGCGATGTGTTGCCCATGTTCGCGGCCGGTCGCGGCGTCGCGAATCGCCTGCAGGACCTCGGCCGAACCTGCAGTCTTGGCCAGGAACAATTCGGCACCCGCGGCGCGCGCGGCGGCGCGGGCCTCGTCATCGTCGTACGAGGTCAACACCACGACGTGAGTATCAGGCAGCGTCTCGCGCACCTTGGCGATGACGTCGAGCCCCGTGCCGTCTGGCAGGCGCAGATCCGAGAGGATCACCTGTGGCCGCACTGCGCTCGCGCGGCGAATTGCCTGAGCGACGGTTCCGGCCTCTGCCACGACCGCAAACCCGTCGGCGCGCTCAAGAATGTCGCAGATGCCGCGTCGAACGACTTCGTGGTCATCGAGCACCATCACCGTGATGTCGGGCATAACGACGATGCTAGCGCGCGGCGGGCACGCGGCGGGCACGCTGACACCGCGGGCACCAATGCGTCGAACGCGCCATGACGACAGCGCGGCGAATCGGGGTGCCGCAGCGCGCGCACGGCGTGCCGGTCTGGCCGTACGCGTTGAGGTCGCGGGAAAAGTAGCCGGAGTCGCCGTTGACGTTGACATACAGCGCGTCGAAGCTCGTTCCACCAGCAGCGAGGGATGCCGACACCACCTCCACTGCGGCGCGAAAGAGTCGCCGCGCGGACGTGACTGTGAGAGCGTCAGCTGGAGTGGTCGGGTGGATCCGCGCGCGCCACAGCGCCTCGTCCGCGTAGATGTTCCCCAGGCCACTCACGCGCGTCTGGTCGAGCAACACTTGCTTGATACCGCGTCGGCCGGTGCACCACGTGCGGAACAGCGCCTGCGCGTCGAGCGCGGGATCGAGAAGGTCACGCGCGATGTGCGCGACGGACGCGGGCACCGCGTCCAGCGTTCCGCCACACCCACCGAGCGCGCCGTCGGGCGTGGGGACGAGCGGCTCTGCGTCGAGGTATCCGAATGTGCGTTGGTCGACGAAGTCCAGCGCGACGCGTTCACCGTGCCGATCGAGAATGAGACGCGCACGGCAATGACGGTGCGGGTCGCTCGCCGGATCGTTGATGCGGAATTGTCCCGACATCCCCAAGTGAGCGGACAGCGCGCCGTCGTCGAGCTCACACCACAGGAACTTGCCGCGCCGCGCGACAGCCGCGATGTCGCGACCGACCGTGGCGGCAGAAAAGTGCCGCGGACCCCCCTCGGTGCGGCGCACGCAACTCTCGCGAAAGACGGC
>JAHEMW010000103.1 GCA_024643505.1 Demequinaceae bacterium | reverse complement strand
GCCTTTGGGCGGCCTTCTGCGCATCCACGACCATCGCCGGACCGGCATCGGCCGCTCGGCTTAATGGAGGAAACATGAAGTTGAGCAAGATTGCCCTCAGCGGCATCGCCGTCTCAGCCGCTGCCAGCCTCGTCCTTGTGGGTTGTTCATCCACAGACGAGCCGACGCCGAGCGGCGGCGGTGGCGGAGACGCCATCATCCTGACCAACGGCTCGGAACCACAGAACCCGCTGATTCCGACGAACACGAACGAGACCGGTGGTGGAAAGATCATCGACTCGATATTCGCGGGCCTCGTCTACTACGACGGCACAGGTGCGGTGCACAACGAGGTCGCCGAATCGATCACGCAGGACGCGCCCGACCTTTACACCGTCAAGATTCAGCCTGACTGGACCTTCACCAACGGCGAGCCTGTCAACGCGGCTTCCTTTGTGGATGCGTGGAAGTACGGCGCGCTCGCGAGCAACGCCCAGCTCAGCAGCTACTTCTTCGAGGACATCGAGGGCTTCAGCTACGAAGAGGACACCGAGCTCACTGGCCTCACCATCGTGGACGACCTCACTTTCACCATCAAATTGAGTAAGGCTGCGTCGGACTTCCCGCAGCGCCTTGGCTACTCGGCTTTCTACCCGCTGCCCGCATCGGCTTGGGACGACATCGAGGCGTTTGGCCAGAACCCCGTTGGCAACGGCATGTACATGCTTGACGGCGCGGATGCCTGGCAGCACGACGTGCAGATCGACTTGGTAGCAAACCCCGAATACAAGGGCGCACGCACGGTGAGCAATGACGGAGTGACCTTCGTGTTCTACGCCACGCAGGACGCCCAGTACGCGGACTTGCTCGCGAGCAACGTTGACGTGATCGACGCGATCCCGGACTCCGCTTTCGCGACGTTCGAGGCAGATCTCGGGGACCGGGCCGTCAACCAACCCGCCGCAATCTTCCAGTCGTTCACCATCCCGCAAAAGCTCGCTCACTTCGAAGGCGACGAGGGCAAGCTGCGTCGTCAGGCGCTCTCCATGGCGATTAACCGCCAGGAGGTCACGGACGTGATCTTCCAGGGAACCCGTACGCCGGCGAGTGACTTCACGTCGCCCGTCATCGCAGGCTGGAGCAACACTCTTGCCGGCGCTGATGTGCTCGCTTACAACGCTGACCAGGCTAAGAAGCTGTGGGCAGACGCCGACAAGATCAGCCCCTGGTCTGGCACATTCACTATCGGCTACAACGCCGACGGTGGTCACCAGGCATGGGTCGACGCCGTGATCAACTCGATCAAGAACACTCTCGGCATCGACGCGAGCGGCAACCCCTACGCGACGTTCGCGGAACTCCGTACCGACGTCACCGACCGCACCATCACGGGTGCCTTCCGCACTGGATGGCAGGCCGACTACCCAGGTCTGTACAACTTCCTTGGCCCGATCTACGCGACCGACGCCGGCTCGAACGACGGGGACTACTCGTCGGCAGAATTCGACGGTTTGCTCGCGGAGGGCATCACGGCCTCCGACCAGGCCGTGGCCGACGAGAAGTTCCAGGCGGCGCAGGAGGTTCTGCTCAAGGATCTGCCGGCGATCCCCTTGTGGTATTCGAACGTCACCGGTGGTTCTGCGGACACTGTCTCGGGTGTGCAGTTCGGATGGAACTCCGTCCCGCTGTATTACGAGATCACCAAGAACTAAGTGAGACTTCGGCCCGCCCCGCGTCTGCGGGGCGGGCCGAAGCCATGTCCTCAGGCATAGTAGGAACCGGTCCGCTCGTGTCGCCTTCGTCGTTGAAGTTAGGAGAGAACGCATGCTGATGTACGTGGTGCGTCGCTTGCTGCAAGCGATCCCGGTCTTCTTCGGCACCACGTTCCTCATCTACTTCATGGTTTTCGCCATGCCAGGAGACCCGATCCTCGCCCTGTTCGGCGAGAAGACGCCAAATCCTGCCGTGCTGGAGGCACTGCGCGAGCAGTACCACCTGGATCAGCCGTTCATCGTGCAGTACTTCCTGTACATGAAAGACGTCTTCACTGGGAACTTCGGCACGACCTTCTCGGGCCAAGACGTGGGCGACGTCCTCGCTCGCACCTTTCCCGTCACGCTCAAACTCGTGATCATGGCTGTCGTGCTCGAGTTCCTGCTCGCGGTGATTATCGGCCTCATTTCGGGCCTGCGGCAAGGCAAGTTCTTCGACAACTCCAGCCTCGTGATCGCGCTCGTGCTCAACTCGGTTCCGGTGTTCGTCGCGCTCTTCCTCGCGCAATATTTCATCGGCATCAAGTTGGGATGGGCTCCGCCGACGGTTGGCGCAAATACGACGTGGGCCGCGATGTTCTTACCCGCGCTCGTCATCGCCCTCACCATCTATGTCACGGGCATGCGCCTGATGCGCGGCTCCGTGATCGAGGCACGCGATGCGGACTACGTGCGCACCGCGCAGGCAAAGGGCCTCACGTCCCGGCGCGTTGTGCCAGTTCACATCGCCCGCAACTCGCTTATTCCGGTGATCACCAACACCGCCGCGAGCTTCGGCGCACTTATCGCCGGGACGACTGTGACTGAGGGTATTTTCAACATCCCCGGAGTGGGCCGCACGCTCTACCAAGCGATCATCCTTGGCGAAGGGCCAACGGTCGTGACGTTCGTCACGATCCTCACGGTCATCTACGTCATTGTAAATATCCTCGTCGACTTGCTCTACGCCGTCCTCGATCCAAGGATTCGTTATGTCTGAGCGCGCGAACGACCACTACGTGGCTCCCGTCGAAGAGACGGCCCCCCAAGCAATCGATTCGGTCAAGCTTGGCGACCGCAAGAGCAATCTCTGGCTTGACGCCTGGCGGGACCTGCGCCGCCGGCCGCTGTTTTACGTCGCGGTTGCCATCGTGCTGTGGGTCGGTGCGATGGCGCTGTTCCCGACGCTCTTCACTGACGTGCCGCCGAACAACGACTGCCTGCTTGCGAACAGCAACGGAGGCCCAGAGGCGGGCCACCCACTTGGGTTTACCCGCCAAGGGTGCGACGTGTATGCGCGCGTGGTGTGGGGCGCGCGGACCTCGCTCCTGGTGGGCGTCCTCGTCGTCGTCATCACTGCCGCCATCGGGATTCCTATGGGCGCGATCGCCGGCTTCTACGGACGCTGGATCGACTCCGTGCTCTCGCGTGTGGGCGACATCTTCTTCTCCATTCCTTACTTCCTCGCCGCGGTCGTCGTCATGAGCGTCCTGTCCCAATACCGAAATGTGCTGGTGATCTCTGTCGCGATCGGCGGCTTCGCATGGGCGTCGCTCGCGCGCATCCTGCGGGCAGAGGTCCTGCAGGTGAAGAACCTCGAGTACGTGATGGCCTCAGAGGCGGTCGGACGATCGCGCTTCAGCACACTGTTGCGACACGTCCTGCCGAACTCGCTCACGCCGGTCATCGTGTACTTGACGATCGCGCTTGGCGCGGCAATCACCGCGGAGGCGACGCTGAGCTTCCTTGGCGTCGGGCTCGGTTCCGACGTCATGTCGTGGGGCAATGACATCGCGCAGGCGCAGACGTCGATCCGCACCGCTCCGATGGCGCTGTTCTGGCCGTCGCTCGCGCTCACCATCACCGTCCTCGCGTTCATCATCCTTGGCGAACTCGTGCGTGACGCGCTCGATCCGAAGGCGAGGGCGCGCCGATGACCAACCCACCCAGCGCTTCGACTCGACGCGCCTCTGAGCCGCTCGTTTCGGTGCGCGATCTAGAGGTCACCTTCCGCACCCAGGGCGGCGACATTCACGCGGTGCGCGGCATCAGTTTCGACATCTTCCCAGGCGAAACCGTCGCGATCGTCGGCGAGTCAGGGTCCGGAAAGTCGACGACCGCGACCGCGCTCATTAAGTTGCTTCCTGGCAGTGGGCGAATCAGCGCCGGACAGGTGCTCGTCGAGGGCCGCGACATCACGGGACTCAGCGACCGCCAGATGGCGTCGATTCGTGGCGGTGTCATCGGCTACGTTCCCCAGGACCCGATGTCGAACCTCAACCCGGTCTGGTCCGTCGGCTACCAGGTCCGCGAGGCGATCCGCGCGAACGGCGTCGCGTCGGGTCGAAAGGACATCGAGGCGCGCTCCATCGAGGTGCTCAAGCAGGCCGGCCTGGGTGACGCCGAGCGCCGCACCAAGCAGTACCCGCACCAGTTTTCCGGCGGCATGCGGCAGCGTGTCCTGATCGGAATCGGCCTGGGCGCCGACCCGAAACTACTGATCGCCGACGAGCCAACCTCGGCGCTTGACGTCACCGTGCAGAAGACGATCCTCGACCACCTCGCATCGCTCACTCGCGAAAAGCAGGCTGCGCTTCTGCTCATCACCCACGACCTGGGCCTCGCCGCGGAGCGGGCGTCAAAGTTGATCGTCATGAACCAGGGACGAATCGTCGAGGCGGGTCCAAGCCTCGAGATCCTGCAGAACCCACAGCATCCGTACACCAAGCGGCTTATCGCGGCGGCGCCGTCGCTGGCGTCGCGGCGCATCCAATCGTCCACTGAGGTCACGTTCGCTGACGCCGATGCGCTAGGCGTTGATATCGCCAAACTCGCGGCGCGCCACGACGATGACTCGGCGATTGCGGACGCCGAGCCCGCGATCACCGTCAGCGATCTCACCAAGGTGTACTCGATCCGGCGGGGAGGCTTCTCGTCGGAGCCGCTCACGGCCGTCGACAACATCTCGTTCACCATCCCGCGAGGCACGACTCTGGCACTCGTGGGCGAGTCCGGATCGGGCAAGTCGACCGCCGCCAAAATGATTTTGGGCCTGGAGCCGCCGACGAGCGGCGAGATTACCGTCGGCGGCACCCGCCTCACGGGGGTATCGAGGAGCCAGCTGTTCAATCTGCGCAGTCGCATGCAACCGGTCTTCCAGGACCCGTACGCATCGCTCGACCCGCAGCGCTCCATCGGCGCGATCATCGCTGAGCCGCTCAAGGTCCACAAGGTGGGCGACAACGCGAGCCGCGACGCCAGAGTGGTGGAACTGCTCGAACAAGTCGCACTGCCGTCCGCGCTCGCGCATCGCTATCCGAATGAGCTATCCGGTGGGCAGCGTCAGAGAGTTGCCGTCGCCCGCGCGCTTGCCCTGAAACCCGAGGTGGTCGTACTTGACGAGGCGGTCTCCGCTCTGGACGTGCTCGTCCAGGCGCAGATTCTGCAACTACTCGCCGACCTTCAGCAGGAACTCGGTCTCACCTACCTGTTCATCACGCACGATCTCGCCGTCGTCCGCATCGTGGCGGATTCCGTCGCGGTGATGGAAGCCGGAAAGATTGTCGAGACGGGCACCACGGACGAGATCTTCGACAACGCGCAGGTCGCCTACACGCAGCGGCTACTCGAGGCGATCCCCGGCGCCGGGATTCCGCTCGGCGCCTGATCCCAGCGTCGGGCCGCCGCTTGTGAGCCCGAATTCAGCCCGCTTGCTAGCGTGAGTGCATGCTGCCGAACATCTACGAGGTCGCGGGCGTGCCGATCGCGCTCCACGACGCGTTCATCGGGCTCGGCATGGTGGTCGCCGCCCTCGTGCTGTGGCGCGAGTCCCAGCGCATCGGGATCGTTGAGGATCGCTGGTGGTGGGCGGTTCTCGGGGCACTCACGGGTGCGGCGCTCGGCTCACGCCTTGGCACGTGGTTCCAGCACCTCGACCCTCGGAACAACCTCTCGCTTGTTGACCAGTGGCTGTACGGCAACCGGTCGATCGTGGGTGGATTAGCGGGAGCGTGGCTTGGCGTCGTCATCGCGAAGCGGATCACGGGCTGGACGGTTACGACGGGCGACGCATTCGCC
>JAHEMW010000102.1 GCA_024643505.1 Demequinaceae bacterium | reverse complement strand
TGTGCCCTCGTCGTCGACCACGTCGGCCTCGACGCCCGGGATGGCCCGCGTGGCCGACCCTGGCTTTGTCGCGGTCACGCCCGGCAGGGGCGAGATCATGATCGCGCCTGTCTCTGTCTGCCACCACGTGTCGACGATGGGGCAGCGGTTCCCGCCGATGACACGGCGGTACCACATCCATGCTTCGGGATTGATGGGTTCGCCGACGGATCCGAGTAGGCGCAGCGAGCTCAGATCAAAGCCCGCGGGGACTGCCTCGCCCCACTTCATGAAGGTGCGAATCGCGGTAGGCGCTGTGTAGAGAATCGTGACGCCGTACTTCGCGACGATCTCCCACCACCGACCCTGGTGCGGAGTATTGGGCGTGCCCTCGTAGAGCACTTGGGTCGCGCCATTGATCATGGGCCCGTAGACGATGTATGAGTGCCCCGTGATCCACCCGACGTCCGCGGTGCACCAGTAGACGTCCGTCTCCGGCTTGAGGTCGAAGACCGACCGGTGCGTGTACGACGCTCCCGTGAGGTACCCGCCCGTGGTGTGGAACAGGCCCTTCGGGGTGCCAGTCGTGCCCGAGGTGTACAGGATGAACAACGGGTGCTCCGCGTCTACCATCACCGGCGCGTGGGTCGCGGACGCGGGGCCGACGACGTCGTGCCACCACACGTCCCTCCCGTCCGTCCACGCCGTTTCCTGGCCCGTGCGTCGGACGGTGAGAACGTGGCGCACCGAGGCGCACGGCTCCGGGTGGTGGTCGCCGGCTGCGAGGGCCTCGTCGACAAGGGGCTTGAGGGCGAACGGCGCTCCGCGGCGAAATCCGCCGTCGGCGGTGATGACGAGCGAAGCCTCAGCGTCGTCGATGCGTTGGCGCAGGCTCTCGGCGGAGAATCCGCCAAACACCACCGAGTGGATCGCGCCGACGCGAGCGCAGGCGAGCATCGCGACCACAGCCTCGGGAATCTGCGGCAGGTAGATCGCGACGCGGTCGCCCTTGCCGACGCCAAGGCTCGCGAGTCCGTTCGCTGCCTTCTGAACGGCGACGTGGATGTCGGCGTACGTGAGTGTCTGCGTGTCGCCCGGCTCACCCTCAAAGTGGAAAGCGACGCGATCGCCGCGGCCCTCGCGCACGTGCCGGTCGACCGCGTTGTCGCACGCGTTGAGGGTGCCGTCGGCGAACCAGCGCGCGACGGGCGCATCGGTCCAATCGAGCGTCTCGGTGAACGGCGTCGCCCACTGCAGGCACCTGGCCTGCTCCGCCCAGAAGCCCAAGCGGTCGACGGCGGCAATGTCATACAGCGATGAACGCGCGTTCGCGGCTGCCGCGAACGACGGCGATGGGGGAAAGGCGCGCGTCTCGGTGTGGAGATTCGCGAGGGCGTCGGTGGCCATTGGCCCACTGTAGGCGTCGCTCGTGCGCGCCTGCGAGCCAGCCACTAGCCGAGGTCGATGACCGCCGGTACGGAAATCGCAACGGCCGGCTCGCCGGCGACAATGTACGACGTCGGGACGTCCCGCGCGACGACCTCCTGAAGCACATCCTGGGGAACGTCACAAATCCGCCCAATGACGGCGCCGTCGACGTCGAGATCGTCCGCGCAGTAGTCCTGGATGCGCGGGTCAGCGCCGAGAGGTCCGTTGCCGATCGTGTACGGCATCGTCGCGAGGTCGGTGACTCCCTCGTCCGCGAGGGCGCGCGCTATCGCGGCGTCCTCGTCAACGAAGACGGGCGTCCACACGTACACGCGGTAGGTGCCTGCTGGCAGTTGTGCGTGCCGCGCGTTGAACTCTGCGGTCTGCGCTTGCGCCGCCGCGATCTCCTCCGGAGTCGCCGTCGCGAAATCGACGCCAGTCCAAATCTGGTTGAGCTCGTCGGCGACGTCGCACAACTGCGGTCCAGTGATCTGCATGGTCGCCCCGGTGGGCGTTGTCACCCGTGGCTGTCCCAGGAAGTAATTGGGAACGAATTCTCCGGACAGGTCGGGGCTCACCACGACGCCGTCGCGGGTGACGACCACGTTGCCCTCGGAAGCAAGGAACGCGAGCGGATCGGCGGCTGACGAGCGCACGCCGAGCGTGGCGATGATCGTGTCAACGCCGCCCGGCTCCGTGACTCGCGTCTCGACGACCGCGGCGACGGAATTGGCATCGGTCGGCGTCGGCTCCCACACGTCCCCGCAGGCGGGCGGAGCAAGGAGCGGCTCGGCGGCGGACTGGACGGCGGGCAGGTCCCAGGTGAGGCGCACCGTGTCGGTGGCAGGCGGCTGCCCGCTTGCGCTCGGACCGACCGGCCCGGCGATTTGCGACGTCTGGAACCACTTGACGCCGAACCACCCGATGGCCGCCGAGGCGAGTGCGACGAGGGTGGCGACAACGATCTTGGCGGGCTTGGACATGTGACTCCGGGTGTGGCTGAAGTGAGAGAGTAACGCACCAAGGTGTCGAAAAAGTTACGGCTTCGGCGATTCGTCGCGGATGCCGTGGCGTGTCGCCGGGACCGGCCTTGACTAGCGTCCGCGACCGCGAAGGCGACGCGCGTTGAGCGCGATGGCGACGACGATGACCGCGACGGAGATGAGAATTCCGCCGACGACTGCGGCGCTGCCGGAGCGGCGCGCGCGCAACGCGACCGGGGTGCGGAAACGCAACTTCCCCCAGCCGTGCTCGGCAGCCGCGCGCTTCAGGGCGCGATCCGGATTGACGGCAAAACCGTGGCCGACGACGGCGAGCATGGGGGCGTCAGTGATGGAGTCGGAGTACGCGTAGCACTCCGAAAGGTCGTATCCGCGTTCGTTGGCAAGCGCTGCGATCGCCTCTGCTTTTGCAGGGCCGTACGCGTAGAACGCGATCTCGCCCGTGTACTTGCCCTTCTTCACGCCCATCTTCGACGCGATCACGGCGTCGGCGCCTAGCATTCCCGCGATCGGTTCCACCACCTCGTCTGCGGAGGCGCTCACGATGACGACGTCCCGGCCTGCCGCGTGGTGGTGCTGGATGAGCTCGAGGGCCTCGTCGTACACGACGGGGTCAATAAGGTCGTGGATCGTCTCCGCAACGATCGCCTCAACCTTCGAGACCTCCCAACCCTTGATGAGCTCGCTGAGCGCGTCACGCAGGCGGTTCGTCTGGCGCTCGTCTGCGCCGCCGACTTGGAACAGGAACTGCGCGTAGGCGGTCCGAATCGCGTTCGTCCGCGTGAGCAGGCCGCCATCGAAGAACGGCTTGGAGAACGCCATCGACGACGACGTCGCAATGATCGTCTTGTCCAGGTCGAAAAACGCCGCGGTGCGCGGCTCTCGCTCGTCGGTCATGGCACCTCCTCGTCGTCAGCGTACCTGCCGCGCGCGACGTCGCGGCCGCACCGTCGTCCACCCCTACCGCGAAGTCCGCGGTCATCCCCCGCGCGAGGGCGGCGGTCGAACGGATCGACGCCCATGAACCACGTTAGAGGCGTGAGCGGGCGTGAGGCGGGGCCGTTGCAGGATCATCTCGACGCTCCCGGCGTCACGGATGTCCTGGTGAACGGAGTGGAGGGAGTGTGGCTTGATCGCGGCGCTGGCTGTGAGCGCGTCGAGATTGATCTCGGTGATGCGGAGGCGGTGCGCGCGCTCGCCGTGCGGCTGGCGTCGGTCGCAGGTCGGCGGCTCGATGACGCCCAGCCGACCGTCGACGCGCAACTGCCCTCGGGCGCTCGCCTCCACGCCGTCCTGCCTCCGCTCGCGCGGCCGGGCCCGCTGATCTCGATCCGCGTGGTGCGCAACGATCCTTTCCGCATCGAGGACCTCGTCGCGTCGGGAATGGTGCCGCCGGCACTTGCCCGTACGCTCGCGGGCCTCGTCAGGGAGCGGGCGTCGATCCTCGTCACTGGCGCGACCGGGAGCGGCAAGACGACCCTGCTTGCGACGCTCCTGTCCCGCGTCGATCCTCGCGAGCGGATCGTGATCGTCGAAGAGGCGGGCGAACTCGCGCCGAGGCATCCTCACGTTGTCCGGCTGATCGCGCGCGGAGCGAATGTCGAGGGCGTTGGCGAGGTGGGCGTCGGCCGGCTTGTGAAAGAGGCACTACGGATGAGGCCAGACCGGCTCGTGCTCGGCGAATGCCGCGGAGCCGAGGTGCAAGACGTCCTTCTCTCAGCAAATACGGGGCACCGCGGCACCATGACAACGATGCACGCGAACAGCGCGGCCGACGTGCCTGCTCGCCTGGCCGCCCTCGGGTCGATTGCGGGACTGTCCGAGCGTGCTGTGGCGATGCACGCGGCGACGGCGTTCGACGTCGTCATTCACCTGACGCGCGCGACCGCGGGCCGTCTCGATGGACCGCGTCGCATCGGAGAAGTCGCGCTGCTCGTCAGGCGCACCCGGGGCCTCGCCGTCGAGGTCGCGGCACGGTGCGCCAGCGACGGCACGGTCGCTCCTGGGCCTGCCGCGGAGCGGCTGGCCGCGTTCGCTCGCGTGTCCCTCGATGTTTAGGCGAGCCGCCTCGGTTGTTGACGAATCGGTGGGAGTCGCGCTCGCTGACGTCGTCGGTCTCTTGCGTTCCGGAGCGGCGGTCGACGATGCCTGGACGTGGGCGGGAGTTGACGCTGACGGGCTCGGCGAACCCGGGGGTGCAGGCGCTCGCGCAGCCGGCCGACTCGCGACGCGCACGGGCGCGCCACTGGCGCCGATTCTCGCGGCGGTGGGAGCCGAAGTGCGGGCCGTGGAAGATTCCGTCGCAGCCCGCGACGCCGCCCTCGCCGGGCCGCGCCTCAGCGCGCGCGTGCTCAGTTGGCTTCCGGCAGCAGGCGTCGCGATGGCTGCCGTGGTCGACCCTCGGACGCTCGTCGTGCTCGCGTCGACGCCGCTCGGGTGGTGCCTCGCGGGCCTCGCGATCGCATTAGCGGTGGCTGGTCGCTGGTGGATGCGGCGGCTGGTGAACGCCGCAGTGAGGACGCCAGCGGACGGGGGTGATTCGATGACGCTCGCGCTGGTCGCTGGCGCCTGTGCGGCGGGACTCGACGTGCGGCGCGCGTTGGACGAGGTCGCCCGCGCAC
Organism: Demequinaceae bacterium; assembly: GCA_024643505.1. Classification (GTDB taxonomy): domain Bacteria; phylum Actinomycetota; class Actinomycetes; order Actinomycetales; family Demequinaceae; genus Demequina. Next base: position 936 of record JAHEMW010000102.1, on the reverse strand, counting down.
TCGAGACCCCGTCTGCTCAATCGCTCGCCCGGGTCGCGGACGCGCTCTCGTCCGGATCGTCGTGGCCGGAGGCGTGGAGTGCCACGGTGACAGGGCCCCCCGACGCCGTCCGCGCGGCGCTCGCACGCGCGCTGCGCTCCGCCTGGGAGCGGGGTGCCGCCCCGGCGCCACTGCTTGAGGTGGCCGCCGAGGCCTTGGCGCGCGAGCGTCGTCGCACGCGCGAGCGTGCCGTGGGGGAACTGTCCGTCCGCCTCACGATTCCGCTCGCTCTGTGTCTGCTGCCCGCCTTCGTCGTGGGAGGCATCGCCCCCTTGCTCATCGCCGTTGTGCGTGGGGCCGCGCAGTAACTATTTTCCGTAGCCGCGCGTGAATCGTGCCTACTTCTCCGTGTGCCAAGCGGGGTCGACGAGCTCCCACGCGGTCCAATGCGCCGCGTATTGGCGTTTCACCGGGTCTGTCGGCCTGAACGACGCCCCAAACGAGACGCCGTGCACGCTGGTGAGGTGTCGAGATACCGAGTGGATCGCCTGCGACGCCGCTCCCGGTGAGACGTCAACAAAGCGGCCGGACGTGGGATCGGGAGCGGACGCAAAGTGTGTCCCATGCGCCGCATCGAGGGCGTAGGCCAACCACACCATGAAGTCTGAGCGTGACACGGGCGCGTCGGGGCAGAACGTGGAATCGGCGCAACCGACGGGCACCCCCGCAGCCTCGAGGGCCCATACGTCCGACGCATACGACGAGCCAGCGTCGACGTCGGCCAACACACTCGTCGACGCGTCGCCGTCGCCCAATTCCGCACTACGTCGCACCCAGCTGGCCGCCTCAGCTCGAGTGACGACCACGGACGGACGTGCCGACACGTGGGTCTCGCCCGGGTCCGCGTTGTACAGGGCCGCCAGCTCGAAAGCGACGGTCGAACTCGCCGACCGCGGG
>JAHEMW010000101.1 GCA_024643505.1 Demequinaceae bacterium | reverse complement strand
GTGACTACGTGGCCGGCCTCGCCGCGGACCGTGATGCGCAGGAAGCCCACGAGGTTCTGTCCGAAGTCAAGGATCAGCGCGCCGCTTGGAGACCGCAGCACCTCGACCGCGCTCACCTCATGAAGGACCCGCACCGGGGGTGACGTGCGCGCAACGGGAGCCACGTCGACAGGGGTGGCCTTCACGGATGTCCACGCCGCCGCCGCGAGTGCGGCCATGGCACGTCGCGCATCGTAGTTCTCGCCGAGATAGATGGACGCAGCCGTGATCGGTCCCGCATCGGTCGCCTGCCACGAGTCGTCGCTGGCGATGATCTCCTCAGTTCCGTCAGCGTATTCAAGGTGGAGCAGTCCGGAGAAGCTCGGCTGTTCGCCGTAGACGGTGAATTCCTTGCCGTTGAATCCGTAGAGCTCCGAGAACCAACCCCCCGCGAGGTCGACAGAGAGCTCGTTGTCGCCATCACGCATCAATGCCGTGACGTCCGTGCAGGCATAGGTATCGCGCTTGCCGTACGCCGTCCACCCAGGCTTCAGGACCTCGTCATCGACGGGGACTCCGTTTAGCGCCACCTGGTACACGCCGTGGGCGGTCGCGTAAAGCGTCGCGCGCACGACCTCGCGCGCACCAAAGGTCTTGCGGAGCACCACGGGACATGCGCGCATGCGCGGCGTGGGGTGCGAGATCCATGCGGCCGTCCACTGCCCTTGGGCGAGGAACCCAGCGCGAACGTCACGTGCGTCGCCCGCGACGGACTGACCGTCGCTGCCGACGACCGTCACTCGAATCGTGCCGATCTGGCCCGGCACGAGTGGATCGAACGGCCAGTCGACCAGCGCGCTGTGCGGCCCTTCGACAGTGTGGACCGTAGCAACGTCGCCGCTCACGAATTCGAGGATTGCCCGCTCCTGGGTCCAGTCGGATGCGTCACCTTCGGTGAGCCAGCTCAGCCGCGGGCGAGCGACGGGCACGAGCGACCCGAATGATCCGAGTTCGAGCGACGGCCCGCGCACCGACATCGGCGTGGTTCCTGACATCTCGTGCTGCCTCCTTGAAGCGGTCCAGAACACTTAGGGTGAAACGTTTCAGTGACGGTATCACGGTCCGCTCGTCGCCGCCAACGACGACGGCCATCGCGGGGCGAGACTCGTGCGAGACCCGCGCAAACGAAATCGGCCCGACGCGTCCTCAGGAGCCGATGGTGGACGCCCGCACCGCCAATTCGGGCTGGAAGATCACGCGTTCGCGGGGTTGACCCTCGTCACGGTCGCGCTCTGCGAGCAGGAGGTCGAACGCCGTCGCTCCGATCAGTTCGCGAGGCTGACGCACCGACGTAATGGGCACGACAGCCGCCGCCGCGAACGAGATGTCGTCGTAACCGACCAATGCGACCTCGTGGGGTATGGACAGCGGCTCTTCGCCACCGAGCAGCGCCTGCTCGATCCCGATGGCAAGCAGGTCGTTGGCGGCGAACACGCCGTCGTAGTGTTCGGTGCGCGCCCGCTCGCGCAGCGCGAGGCCTGCGAGGCGGCCCTCGTCGAGCGAAAGCGCCTGGGTCTCGAAAAAGTCCATGGAAGCGCCAGCGACCTTGTTCACCTCTGCGACGGCACCCCGGTAGCGGTCCGCAACCTGGCGAATCCGTAACGGCCCTCCGACGAAGGCCAGTCGTCGCCGCCCGAGGTCCAGGAGATGGCGGGCTGCGATCGCCCCACCAGCTTCGTCGTCGACCGACACGCTCGCGAACGTTGGATCCTCGCTGCCGCGGTCGACGAGCACGACCGGGATACCCCGGTCCCGAATCCGCCGGAGCGGTGCGAGGTCGTCGCCGACAGGTGACACCAGCACTCCAAAGACTCGCTGCCGCTCGAAGGTTTCGAGGTGACGGAGTTCATGCTCGGCATTCTCGTCGCTGTTGGCGAGAAGGACGCTGAGGCCTTCCTCGTGCGCGCGCCGCTCCGTGCCACGGGCCATGTCCGTGAAGAACGGGTTGCCGACGTCGAGCACAACAAGCGCGATGCTGCGGCTGATGCCTGCCCGCAATTGGCGCGCGGCGCCATTGGGCACAAAGCCCAGTTCGGCGATCGCCCGATCGACCTTGTCGACCGTCGCCTGCTTGACGCTTCCTGGCCGGTTAAGCACGTTGGAAACGGTCCCGACCGACACGCCCGCGCGCGCAGCCACATCCTTGACGCTCGCTGCCATGCTGCCTCCTCGATCGTCACACCGAGCGTAGTTCGCGCTCGCTCATGTGGGCCGCCAATCGTCCACGCGTCTGGGATACGCCGGTCACGTTCCGCTTGACGACCTTCGCAACGAACGCTACCTTAGTCGTAAGTTGAATCGTTTCAATTATGACCAGCACCCGCTGGGTACCGAAAGAGGACAAAGATGACCTTCAGCGACGACGTATCGCGCTCGCTAGCGGAGCAGGCGATCGAACTGCCCTCGTGGGCGTTTGGAAACTCTGGCACTCGCTTCAAGGTCTTCACTCAACCCGGTGGACCGCGCGACCCCTTCGAGAAGATCTCGGACGCGGCGCAGGTGCACCAATACACGGGCCTGTCCCCCAGCGTCGCGCTCCACATCCCATGGGACAAAGTCGACGACTACTCCGCTCTCAAGGCACACGCCGCGTCGGAGGGAGTCGCCCTTGGCACGATCAACTCCAATACGTTCCAAGACGACGACTACAAGCTTGGCTCCCTCGCGCACCGAGACGACCGGATCCGCCGCAAGGCGATCGACCACCACCTCGACTGCATTGACATCATGGATGAGACCGGCTCTCGTGACCTCAAGATCTGGCTCGCGGACGGCACGAACTACGCCGGCCAGGACGACATGCGCGGGCGGCAGGACCGTATCGCAGAATCGCTCCAGGACATCTACGCGCGCATCGGTGAGCACCAGCGTCTTGTTCTCGAGTACAAGATCTTTGAGCCGGCTTTCTATCACATGGACGTACCCGACTGGGGGACGAGCTACGCGCAATGCGCTGCGCTCGGAGAACGCGCCACGGTGTGCCTCGACACCGGCCACCACGCGCCCAGCACGAACATCGAATTCATCGTCATGCAACTGCTGCGGCTGGGCAAGCTCGGCTCGTTCGACTTCAACTCGCGTTACTACGCCGACGACGACCTCATCGTCGGCTCGGCGGATCCCTTCCAGCTCTTCCGAATCCTCGTTGAGGTTATCCGAGGCGGCGGCTACGGGAACGATGGCGACACCGCCTTCATGCTCGACCAATGCCACAACATTGAAGACAAGATTCCCGGCCAGATCCGTTCCGTGCTGAACGTCCAAGAGATGACGGCTCGCGCGCTGCTGGTCGACCGCGTCGCACTCGATTCGGCTCAGGCAGCAGGCGATGTCCTCGCAGCGAACGGCATCCTCATGGACGCGTTCTACACGGACGTCCGCGGCGACCTCGCCGCATGGCGTGAGACTCGCGGCCTTCCGGCAGATCCCATGGCCGCCTACGCAGCGAGCGACTACCCGCATCGCATCGTCGCAGAACGCGTTGGCGGCAACCAGTCCGGCTGGGGAGCCTGACACCGTGACGAGCAACGTGACGCGGCTCGACATCGAGGTTCCGAGCGCCGACGGGCCCGTGCGCGCACGCCTGTACCAGCCGGCCACACCCACTCGGGCACTCGTGTGGGCACACGGCGGCGGGTTTGTGTGGGGCGACCTCGACATGCCCGAAGCCGACTGGGTGGCAACGTGGTTCGCGGAGCACGGGTACGAGGTGCTGTCCGTCGACTATCGCCTGGCGGCCGAGCCGGATTTCGAGGCGCTGCGCATCGGATCTGGCGGCCACCCATTTCCTGCCGCGCACCACGACGTGGTCGCGTGCTTCGACTGGATGGTCGCACACGTGCGCCAGCTCAGTCTCGATCCCGCCTCGGTGGTGCTCGGTGGCGCGAGCGCGGGAGCAAACCTTGCTGCGGGTGCGGCGGTCGCCTTGCGGGACCGCGCCGGCGACGCGCCCGGGGCGCTCTTCCTCGCGTACCCCGTACTCCACGCCGAATTGCCCGCAGCTGGCCCGGAGGCCGCGGCCGCTCTCACAAAGATTGACCCAGATCGACGCTTTCCCCCTGCCCTCACGCGCCTCATGAACCTCAATTACGTTGGCGGCGACGCGGCCCTGCTCGCCGACCCGCGCGCCTTCGCGGGCGAGGGTGACGTCGCGGGGTTGCCGCCGACCATCATCGTGAACTCCGAGGCGGACGACCTCCGCAGTTCCGGTGAGAAGTTTGCGCGGCAACTATTCGCTGCAGGCGTCCATGTCTCGGTCAGCGTCGAACCCGACACTCTCCACGGCCACCTCAACGAGCCGTCAAAGACGCAGGCCGCGCTGACGCTTGCATCAGTCGACACGTGGCTCGAGAGCAATACCACCACGTCAACCCCGTCCACTTCCGCACTGTTCTGACCCCCCACCACTATCCGGAGACATCATGACCACCGCCGCTGACCTCATCGCCCGCAGCAACCGCCTTGGCGCCGACCCGAAAAACACCAACTATGCCGGGGGCAACACCTCGGCCAAGGGCACCCAGACCGACCCGGTCACCGGCGAGCCTGTCGAGCTACTGTGGGTCAAGGGCTCAGGCGGGGACTTGGGCACGCTCACGCACAGCGGCCTCGCGGCGCTCCGTCTGGACCGCCTCCGCGCGCTGGTCGATGTGTACCCGGGCGTCGATCGCGAGGACGAGATGGTAGCCGCCTTCGACTACTGCAAGCACGGCTCGGGTGGCGCCGCACCGTCGATCGACACGGCCATGCACGGCCTCGTGGACGCGGCCCACGTGGACCACCTCCACCCCGACTCGGGCATCGCGATCGCGACGTCGGCCGACGGCGAGGCGCTCACTGCCGCGATTTTCGGCGACCGCGTCGTGTGGGTGCCGTGGCGGCGCCCGGGATTCCAGTTGGGCCTCGACATCGCGGCGATCAAGGACGCCAACCCCCAGGCGATCGGCTGCATCCTGGGCGGCCACGGCATCACCGCGTGGGGCGACACCTCGGACGAGGCCGAGGCCAACTCACTCGAGATCATCGACACCGCCGCGGACTACATCGCAGAGCACGGCACGGCGGAGCCGTTTGGACCCGCGCTCGCCGGCTACGGCGCGCTCTCGGCAGCCCAGCGCCGCGCGAAGGCGGCTGCGCTCGCGCCGACCATCCGTGGCCTCGCGTCACTAGACCGCCCGATGGTCGGCCACTTCACCGACGCGGGCGTGGTGCTCGACTTCCTCGCAAGCGCCGAGCACCCGCGCCTCGCGGCTCTCGGAACGAGCTGCCCTGACCACTTCTTGCGGACCAAGGTCAAGCCGATGGTGCTCGACCTTCCCGCGGATGCGACCGTCGCGGACTCGATCGCTCGGCTGAAGGCACTTCACGAGGCCTACCGAGCGGATTACCAGGCATATTACGACGCGCATGCCACTTCCGACTCCCCCGCCATCCGCGGCGCAGACCCGTTGATCGTGTTGGTCCCCGGCGTCGGCATGTTCTCCTTCGGCGCCAACAAGCAGACTGCGCGCGTCGCCGGAGAGTTCTACATCAATGCGATCAACGTCATGCGCGGCGCCGAGTCGCTCTCGACGTACTCTCCCATCTCCGACGCAGAGAAGTTCCGCATCGAGTACTGGGCGCTCGAGGAGGCAAAACTCCAGCGGATGCCAAAGCCCAAGTCCCACGCCACGCGAGTCGCGTTCGTGACCGGCGCCGCGTCGGGCATTGGCAAGGCAATCGCGACGCGGCTCGCCGCCGAGGGCGCGTGCGTCGTCATCGCCGATCTCGACCTCGACAAGGCGCAGGCGGCCGCAGCCGAACTCGGCACCACCGACGTTGCCGTCGGGGTGCAGATCAATGTGGCCGACGCGGCGGCAGTGTCCCGCGCGATCGACGAGGCCGTGCTGGCCTTCGGTGGCATCGACCTCATCGTCAACAACGCCGGCCTGTCGCTGTCGAAGCCCCTCCTGGAGACCACTGAAGGGGACTGGGATCTGCAGCACAACGTGATGGC
>JAHEMW010000100.1 GCA_024643505.1 Demequinaceae bacterium | reverse complement strand
CCAGACACGACAAGACGCGAACTAGAAGGCACGAAACTGTATAAGAACACGCGAGACTGGACTCGATAGCCGTTCTACGGATCAGAAGGTTGGGGGTTCGAATCCCTCCGGGCGCGCCAGATTTCTAGGCCGGACCTGTGGGTCCGGCCGTTGTCGTTCCCGCGCCCGCCCGCCTCGGTCAAGCGACATCGTGAGGCGGAGCCGTCGAGGCACGGACCACGAGCGCAGGCTCGATGGTGACATGGTCGGGCGGCTCGCCCGTGAGGATCTGCTGGCGCAGCATCGCGAAGGTGGCGCGGCCCAGCTCCACAAAATCCAGGCGCATCGTGGTCAGTGGCGGGGAGAAGTAAGCGGCCGCCGGCATGTCGTCGACCCCCACTATGGAGTAGTCCCGTGGCACGGTGAGGCCGCGCGCCTCGAGCGAGCTCATGAAGCCGAGCGCGATCTCGTCATTCGCGGCGAACACCGCCGTGAACGTCCGGGGATCGCACTTGTCGCCCGCGGCGTGCCCCGAATCCGCGGACCAGTCCGAGGCGACGTCGAGCACCTGGGGGGAGAGCCCCGCCTCCGTCATCGCGTCGCGGTAGCCGCGCTCGCGCTCCTGCGCTTCGTTGCGGGTCATCGGGCCCGCCGCGTGGACGATGCGCCGGTGGCCAAGTCGCACAAGGTGGCGTGTTGCCTCGAGGCCCGCAGTGTAGGAGTGGGTTCCTGCGGACCCCTCATGTCTCCAGGGGATCTCCGAGACGGTGATGAGCGGCGTGCCCTCGTCCCAACGCTCGAGGACGGCCTCGAGGCCGGACACCGGCGTGGACAGGACCACGCCGTCCACGGGGAACGCGAGGAAGTGGTCGAGCGCACGACGGGCCTCCTTCTCCCACCCCTGCGGTTGGTCGAAATCCAGGTCGAGTTGAGAAACGAGCACTGTGACGTCCGCTGCGCGCGCCGCCAAGGCGAGGCCCGTGAGCACGCCGGCGCTGCCGAAGTTGAGGGATCCCATCGACAGCACGCCGACCGTGTTGGTGCGGCGCGCACGCATCCCTCGCGCGGCCTGATTCGGCACGTACCCGAGCTCGTCGATCGCGTGCGCGATGCGGCCTCGGGTCTCCGCGCTGACGTGGCCAACCCCGGTGAAATAGCGCGACACCGTCTGTGCCGAGACGCCCGCAAGCCGTCCCACGTCCACCATGTTGGGTCGGTTGCCAGGGCGCCGCTCGTTGGCGCGCGCGCCGGTCGAAAGCGCGCTTGCGGGGCCGGTTTCGTCGTCCATGTCGCGTCTCAGCATAGGCGGCACTGCTCCGCTGCCCCCACCAGCCCCCTCGACAAGATCACGGTTCGGTCACGGCAAATATCCGGCCTTGACGATCGCGCGCCGGCGGGTTAAGTTATCGATCACTCACCAAAGGGTTATCGATCACCTACGGTCCGGTCCGACGAGGGGCGCGCGACTCGGGTGCGGTGGGTTTAATTCCTACAGATGCACGGACCAGGAATCGGCGAGCAGCCGCATTCCACCATGAATGAATATTTTGGAGTCAACGATGACGCGAATCCCGTCGGCCACTGCCGACCACCGCATCCCTGCCGACCGCCGGTGGCGGCTGGGGGAGACGCCGTGGCTCGGTGAGACGCCTGGCGATCCGCGCATGCGCGTCATCATCGACAACGACTTCTCCGGCGACCCTGACGATCTCTATCAACTCGTGCATCATGTGCTTTCGCCGAGCGTCGACATTCGAGCCGTCATCTGTTCCCACCTGCGCCCCGGTGACCCGTTCGACGGCGGCTCCGACACCGCCGAGAACGCGGTCCGCGTCGCCACGGACGTCTTCTCCAGGATGGGCCTGGAATCAAGGGAATTGATCGTCAAGGGCGCTACGTCGCAACTGGCGGACACGGTAACTCCTCAGGATTCTGCGGCGGCGCGACGGATCATCGCGGAGGCGCTGCGCGACGACGTAACCACCCCGCTCTTCTACTGTGCGGGTGGGGGCCTGACCGACCTCGCATCGGCCCTGCTGATCGAGCCGCGCATCGCCGATCGGATGACCCTGATCTGGATCGGCGGCCTCGAGCACGACGGCCTGGCTTATCCGCCTGCGAACGCGATGCCCGTGGAGTACAACCTGCTGATCGATGTCGATGCGGGCCGCGTGGTGTTCGGCGGTTCCGAGATCGCCATCTGGCAGGTGCCGCGCAACATCTATCGCCAATGTCTGGTGTCGGACCTCGAGCTCCGCGTGCGAGTCCGAGACACGGGCCGCTTGGGTGCCCACCTGTACGACGAGGTGCGCGCGGTCAACGAGCGCGCGATCGAGGAGAGGCGGGGGCCCGGCGAGACCTACGCGCTCGGAGACTCGCCGCTGGTGCTGCTCACTGCGCTGCAATCGCTCTTCGAGCCCGACGGCTCGTCGAGCCACTACGTGTTGAGGCCCGCCCCTGAACTCACTGCAGACGGGACCTATCGCCAGGTGGCCGGTGCGCGGACCATGCGGGTCTACACCCTGGTCGACACGCGGCTGATGTTCGAGGACTTCTTCCTCAAGCTTCGTGCCTTCAGCGACTGGCAGGAGAGCCGGAGCTGATCGCACGTCGCCGTCGGCACCCCGCCGTCGGCAACCACCACACCGCCCGAACAGGGCACGGGGGTCATCCCCACACCAAGGAGGCAAGAATGCTTAGGTCAAAGAGGACATGGGCCATCGCTGGCATGGCCGCCGGCGCTGGACTGCTCGCCGCGTGCAGCAGCGGAGGATCGTCGGAGTCGCCGTCGGACGGCGGCGGTGACGACGGCCTCAGCGGCGAGGTAAGCGTCTGGATGGTCACACAGGAGGACTCGCAGGCGGCAGCCTGGGAGGCGATCGTCGCGGGCTTCAACGCGATCGAGCCCGACGTCACCATCGTCACCGAGACTCGGCAGATCGACCCCCACAAGGATGCTCTGCGCCAGGCGGCGGGCACCTCCGCGGGGCCTGACGTCTATTGGTACTGGGAGGGCTCGGGTCTGGGCGGCGAGCTCGTCAATGTGGGGCTCAGCAAGGACCTGACCGAGTACTACGACCAGTACGGGTGGGAGGACCGCTTCACGTCCGCCTCGCTCGCGGGCGTGACCCAGTACGGCGGCTTCCACGGCGTGCCGTGGACCCAGCAGGGGGAGGCCATCTTCTACAACAAGGCGCTCTTCACGGAGGCGGGCATCACCGAACTCCCCACCACGTACGCCGGACTTGTCGACGCCGCCGAGCAGCTGAAGGCCGCGGGCATCACGCCCATCGAGTTTGGCGGAACCGTCAACTGGCACGCCATGCGCCTGCTCGATGCCCTGGTCGAGACCAAGTGCGGTGTCGAGACGGCCGATGCGCTCAACACGGGCGACGGCGACTGGGGCACGGAGCCTTGCGTCACCGAGGCCTTCACCGAGCTCAAGACCTGGGGCGACGAGTACATCAACGATGGCTTCATGGCCATGAGCAACGATGACTCGTCGCAACTCTTCTACTCAGGCGACGCGGCGATGGCGTTCGAAGGCACATGGTTCGAGTCGAACGCCTACGACGGCGGCATGGACCCGGAGAACGTGGGGATCTTCACCTTCCCCACCGAGACCGGGCGTCTCTATGGCTTCGGTGAGGCGTTCTACATCAACGCCGGTTCCGACAACTCGGACGCCGCTGCCGCCTTCCTGGACTTCGTGTCCTCGTCCGAAGGCCAGGGCCTCGCGGGCAACGCGTGGGCCGCGCTCTCGGTCAACAAGGATGTCGACCGCTCGGACGCCTCGCCGCTCGCTCCCTCGTGGATCGAGGTCTTCAACGATGCGACGGGCATCTACACGAACAATGACCAGAACTTCTCGACTGCCGTGACCACCGAATACTGGCGGATCCAGAACTCCGTTCTGCTCGGCGACATCGACCCGGCAGATGCGGGGTCCGAGTTCCAGTCATTCCGCGAGTCCAACCAGTAGCTCCTTCAACCCACCTGGGGGGTGGCGACGCCGCCCCCCAGGAGGAAGGACACCCTCGTGACCGTCACCACTCCATCCCGCGGCAAGTCCGCCGCCGATGGGCGCTCCCGCCCGCCGAGGCGGCACCACCCGTTCCTCCGCGCTCTGCCGTACCTCGTTCCCGCATTCGCGCTCTACGGCTACTTCCTGGTCTACCCGATGCTCGACGCGATCCGGATCTCCTTCTTCAAGTGGTCGGGCTTCCGCACGGAGGAGCCGGTCTTCGTCGGCTTCGACAACTACACGCGCATGTTCACCGAGGACCCGGTGTTCTGGAGGTCGTTCACGAACTCGGTCCTCTGGGTGGTGCTTTCGCTGCTGCTGCCCATGATGATCGCGCTCCTGCTCGCGTTGGGCCTCAATCGCAAGATGATCGGCCGGAATCTACTCCGGTCCGTGTTCTACCTGCCGGCGGTGTTCGCCTCCATCACGGTCGCCGCGATGTGGCGTTGGCTCTACAACCCGACGCTCGGCCTGTTCAACCAGGTTCTCGAAGCCGTGGGCCTGGAGTCGTGGGCACAGACCTGGCTGGGCGACCCGAAGTTCGCCTTCTACTCCGTGTTCGTCGCCTCGGTGTGGCAGGCCGTGGGCTTCTCCATGGTGCTGCTGCTTGCCGGACTTCAGAATGTGCCGCAGGAGTTGGTCGAGGCCGCTCGCATCGACGGCGCCAGCGCGTGGCAGGTGTTCCGGAACGTCACCATCCCGGCCCTGCGACCCACGTTCATCGTGGTGGTCATCCTCACGATGATCAACTCGCTCAAGGTCTTCGACTTGATCGTCGGAATGACCGGTGGCGGTCCAGCACAGTCCACGCAGGTCCTGGCGCTGTGGTCGTATACGCAGTCCTTCACCAACCACAGCTTCGGCCAGGGCGGAGCGGTCGCGACGGTGCTCTTGATCGTCTCGCTCGTGCTCGTGATCCCGTACATGGCCTGGACCATGAAAGGAGAGGAGAAGTGAGCATCGCACTTGCCACCGCTCCCGCCGCCACGGGCGGACCCGTCAAGCCCAAGCGAGAGCGCACCTTCACCCACACGGACGGCCGGCCGGACTACATCAAGATCGGGCTATGGGCCTCCCTGATGATCACCGGGCTGCTGTGGGCTGTGCCGTTCTACATCATGTTCGTGACGTCGTTGAAGTCGCAGGCCGACATCGCCAACACCTTGGCGTGGGAGCTCCCCACCCAGTGGATGTGGTCCAACTACGCCGAGGCCATCGACACCGGAAACCTGTTGACCACGGGCAGCAACAGCCTCATAGTCTCGCTCATCAAGGTGCCTCTGGGGCTCCTGCTCGCGGCGGCGGCGGCATTCGCCATCGCCCGCATCAAGTTCCGCGGCAGTCGCATCGCGCTCGCGGTGATCGCCGTCGGATCGATGGTGCCTATACAGATCGGCCTTGGCCCGCTCTTCACCACGATGCTCAGCCTGGACCTGCTGGACTCGAGGTGGGGCCTGCTGCTGCCGTATCTCGCGTTCGGAATTCCGTACCAGGTGTTCGTGCTCTACGGGTTCATGAGGGCGATCCCGGACGAGATCGAGGAGTCCGCGCGCGTCGACGGCGCGTCGACTCTGAGGATCTTCTTCCGGCTGATCCTGCCGCTGGCGAAACCGGCGCTCGCGGCGCTCTTCATTCTGGACTTCGTCGCAACGTGGAACGAGTATGCGATCGCGACCACCCTGCTCCAGTCCCAGTCCAATTGGACCGTCCCGCTGGCCGTCCAGTCCTTCTCGACGCAGTTCGCCACCGATTACGGGCCGCTGAACGCCTTCGTGTTCATGTCCGCGGTGCCGGTGCTGATCGTCTACCTGCTGTTCCAGCGGTACTTCGTCTCCGGCGCGCTCGCCGGAGCCGTGAAGGGGTAGCAGCACGCGGGCGCCGCCGGAGCAGCGGTGGCGCCCGCCCGCTGCACGCGTTACACTTGCATTCGAGAGTGAATAGACATTCAGGAGTCGATGATGACCAGGCTGCCGGCGGCCGACGCCGACCACGGGATCCCCGCACACAAGCGTTGGCGCCTGGGCGCGATCCCGTGGCTCGACG
>JAHEMW010000014.1 GCA_024643505.1 Demequinaceae bacterium | reverse complement strand
AGCGCGACGCCAGCTCAGCCTCATCGCGGGTCCCTCTCCCGTGCGCTGTTGAGCATCAGACCTCGAGCAGCTCGTTCTCCTTGTGAGCCAGGAGGGCGTCAATCGCGTCGACGTGGCGCTTGGTCAAGCCGTCGAGTTCCTTCTCGGCCCTGGTGCCCTCGTCTTCACCGACCTCGCCATCTTTGACTGCCGCGTCGATGAGGTCCTTCGACTTGCGGCGCATGTTCCGCACCGTCACGCGGGCCTCTTCCGCCTTGGCCTTGGCGAGTTTCACGTAGTCCCGGCGTCGTTCCTCAGTGAGGATCGGCAGATTGACACGGATGACGGTGCCGTCGTCGGAAGGGTTGACGCCAAGGTCAGAGTTACGCAGCGCCGTCTCGATGTCTTTCTTGGCGCCGGCGTCGTACGGCGAAATGACCACCGTGCGTGGCTCGGGGACCGAGATCGACGCAAGCTGCTGAAGCGGTGTGGGAGCCCCGTAGTAGTTGATCGCGATGTTCGCAAACATCGCGGAGGACGCTTGCCCGGTGCGAATCGCGGCAAAGTTGTCCTTCGCTACGGACAGCGCCTTGTCCATATTGTCCTCGGCGTCGAGCAGGATGTCGTCAATCACAGTGCGTTCCTTTCGCGTGTCGGTCACACCGACACGAGCGTCCCGATTCTCTCACCCAGCAGAGCACGCGTCACGTTGCCGGGCTCCTCGAGACCGAACACCACCATGGGGAGCGCGTTTTCCATGCACAGGCTGAACGCGGCGGCGTCGAGTACCTTGAGGCCGCGCTGGAGCGCGTCGGCATACGTCACGTGCGTGAGCCGCTGCGCGGCCGGATCCGTACGGGGGTCGGCGGTGTAGACGGCGTCGACACCGTTCTTGCCCATGATGACGCGTTCACAGCGGGTCTCGAGCGCTCGTTGCACGGACACCGTGTCGGTAGAGAAGTAGGGCATGCCCGCGCCCGCGCCGAAGATCACGACGCGGCCCTTCTCCAGGTGACGGATCGCGCGGCGCGGGATGTACGGCTCCGCGACCTGGCCCATCGTTATTGCGGTTTGCACGCGCGTGTCGACGCCCGCTTGCTCAAGAAAGTCCTGCAGTGCGAGCGCGTTCATGACGGTGCCAAGCATGCCCATGTAGTCAGCGCGCGCGCGCTCCATGCCTGCCTGGCTCAGTTCTGCGCCTCGGAAGAAGTTGCCGCCGCCCACAACGACAGCAACCTGGATCCCGCCGCGAACGGCCGCCGCGATCTCATCCGCGATGCGCGCCACGACTATCGGGTCGAGACCGACCGCGCCACCGCCGAACGTCTCGCCGGACAGTTTGAGCAGCACACGCCGCGCCGCGGGTGTCATGGACGACTCAATCGGTTCGGACATGACGTTCTCCTCGCGGCGCGGCGTTGGCAGTGTTCTTAGGCTCCCACACGGAACCGAGCGAAAGCGGTCACAGCGCCCCCGGTTCCCTTGATGATCGCGCCGACCGAGGACTTGGGGTCCTTCGCGTAGGCCTGCTCAACGAGCACGTTCTCCTTGTAGAACCCGTTCATCCGACCGTCAACGATCTTGGGCAGCGCGCCTTCCGGCTTGCCCTCGGCCTTTGCGGTTTCTTCGGCGACCCGGCGTTCGTTGGCGACGACGTCCGCGGGGACATCGTCCCTGCCGAGATACGTGGGCGAATATGCGGCGATATGCATCGCGACGTCACGTGCGACGTCCGCGGCGTTCTGGTCCGCGCCGACGAGGACTCCCACCTGGGCGGGAAGATCCTTGTTCGTGCGGTGCAGGTAGTCCTTGACGACCGGAGCCTCAATGCGTGCGACGCGGCGAAGCACGATCTTCTCGCCGAGCACGCCTGCGTTGGTGTCGACGAATTCCTGCACTGTCGTTCCGTGGATCGGCGCTGCCAGCGCCTTCTCGGCGGAGTCCGCACCTGCCGCGACCACCGCGGCGAGCACGGCATCGGCCAGCGCGATGAACCTGTCGTTCTTCGCGACAAAGTCGGTCTCCGAGTTAAGTTCAAGGAGCGTTCCGACCTGGCCGCCGTCTACGTCCTCGATCGCGGTCACGACGAGACCCTCGGACGCGCTGCGACCCTCGCGCTTCGTCACGCCCTTGAGACCCTTGACACGGAGGATGTCAACGGCGGCGTCGATGTTGCCGTCCGCCTCATCGAGAGCCTTCTTGACGTCGAGCATTCCGGCACCCGTGCGCTCGCGGAGCGCCTGGATGTCAGCGACTGTGTAGTTCGCCATCAGTTCTTCCCTCTTACTTCTTGTCGGTCTTGGCGGCCTTCGCGGGGGCCGACTTTGCGGTCTTGGTGGCCTTGTCGGCCTTGGGAGCCTTGGCAGGCTTGGGCTCCGCGGCCTTCTCTACCTCCACTGCCTCAACGATCGCCTCTTCGACGACGGCCTCGACGATCGCCTCTTCTACGAGCTCCTCGATGACGGCCTCTTCGACGACGGCCTCAATGACGGCCTCAACGATCGCCTCTTCTACGAGCTCCTCGATAACCGCCTCAACGATCGCTGCCTCGAGCACCTCAGTATCCGAATCGGCACCGCCGAGCAATGCAGCCTCCCATTCGGGCAGCGGCTCTTCGTCGGCTGGGGACGCCTCTTCGCCCGCGGCGCCCGCGTGACGCATGCGAATGCCCTCTGCGATCGCATCGGCAATCACTCGAGTGAGCAGGCCAACCGAGCGGATGGCGTCGTCGTTGCCGGGAATGCCGTACTGGACGTGATCGGGGTCGCAGTTGGAGTCGAGGATCCCGACGACGGGGATACCAAGCTTGCGGGCTTCGTCAACCGCGAGGTGCTCCTTGTTCGTGTCGACGATCCACACGACTGACGGCGTCTTCGCCATGTCGCGAATTCCACCGAGCACCTTGTCAAGCTTCTCCTTCTCACGACGCATGCCGAGGAGCTCCTTCTTGGTGCGTCCCGAACCCGCGACGTCGTCGAAGTCAACCTCTTCGAGCTCTTTGAGACGCGAGACGCGCTTGCTCACGGTCGCGAAGTTGGTGAGCATGCCACCCAACCAGCGCTCGTTGACAAACGGCATGCCGACACGGCGTGCCTGCTCCGCAATCTGCTCCTGCGCCTGACGCTTCGTGCCAACGAAGAGCACCGTGCCGCCGTGAGCGACGGTGTCGCGCACAAATGCGTAGGCGTCGTTGATCTTGGTCAGCGACTGCTGGATATCAATGATGTAGATGCCGTTGCGCTCGGTGAAAATAAACCGCTTCATCTTGGGGTTCCAGCGGCTCGTCTGGTGCCCAAAGTGAACACCGGAGTCGAGGAGCTGGCGCATGGTCACGACTGCCATGGCACGTCCTATTCCGCGCGCTTGAGCGCGCTCTTACGGGCGCTTCTTTCAGCGCCAATTCGGTTGTTGATCCGACCGGATGGCCGAATCCCTAGCACCAACGCGGGGCGACACCGAGCGAACTCGGACCTCGCCGACCCGGCGCCGACGCGTGAGCGGCAGCGAATGGTGCGCGACGTCACGCAGGGAGTCCTACGTGCGGGCACCATGGTACCGGACGGCGCCCTCAGGCACTGACAGTTGTCACCGCGGAGGCAGAGGCTCGACCTCATCCACGGGATACGCGGACCGCGCGCGCACGCCACACCGTGACTCCGAGGCTAGCGCTGTGCAGTTCTTCAAACTACGAATCACCGTCGGGTGCGTCGCCGCGGCGTTCGCGCTCACTGTCGTGGCCGGTGCGGCGAGCGCTGCGGCGTCGCCAACCGAGATCACCTTGCGGGCGCCGCTGGATCCGTTTCGCCTGGTCGTTCCGTTCACCGCGCCGGCCTCACGATGGGGCGCGGGCCACCGTGGCATCGACCTTGCGTCACACCTGGGGCAGCAGGTCCATGCTCCCGCGAACGGCGTGATCACCTTTGCGGGCGTCGTCGTTGATCGCCCCGTGGTCTCGATCTCACACAGCGCCGGCTTTGTCATTTCGGTGGAACCTGTCGAGAGCTCGCTTGCCGTTGGCGTCACCGTGGCGACCGGCGACGTCGTAGGTCGGATCGCGCAGGGGCTCTCGCATTGCAGACCGCAGTGCCTCCACCTTGGAATACGACAACACTCAACCTACGTGGACCCGCTTGACTTGCTCGACGAGTTTGGGCGCGTGCTGCTGCTCCCTACTGAAAGGCACCTGTCTTGACGAGGTTTTCGCGCAACTTGCGGACCGCACCCGAGTGGATCTGGGATACCCGCGATTCCGTCACCCCCAGGATGACCCCGATCTGCGCGAGAGTGAGGTTCTCGTAGTAGTACAGGCGCAAGACCTCCTGCTCGCGATCACGAACGCTCTGAATCGCCCCGGCGAGCAACGCGCGACGCTCCGTCGCCTCAACCGACGTGCCCGCGCCCGGCACGGACAGTGACATGAGAGTTTCTAGCTGCGTCGTCTCGGTGCGATCGCTCGACAGACTGTCGAGCGCGGCGACGTGGCTCAGCGCTACCTGGGCGCGTACCGTCCGCACTTCGGCGGTCGCCCACCCGAGTTGCTCGGCAACGTCCGCGTCGGTGACGGGTCGCATCAGTTCTTGTTCGAGTTCACGGGTGGCCTGCTCCACGACGCGCGCCTTCGAACGCACCGAACGCGGGACCCAGTCCGCCGCACGCAGTTCGTCAATGATCGCGCCTCGAATGCGCGTGGCCGCGTACGTCTCGAACTTGAACCCACGCTGGGGCTCAAAACGCTCGACGGCGTCAATGAGGCCGAACATTCCGTAAGAGACCAGGTCGGCAAGCTCGACAGTGTCGGGCAGTCGCCCGATCATGCGCGAGGCCACCTGGGTCACGACCGGCGCGAAGTGGGTGATCAGGCATTCGCGGGCGTGGTGACGTGACACACGGTTTGTTCCCGCGAGGTCAGCCCACCATCCGCCCACGATTTGCGACTCAACGGAGGGAAGCGCCGCGGTCGGATCAGCTTCGCTCTCAAGCGCAGATAGAACGGCATTCAGCTCAGACATGATGCTCCCTAGGCACGGGGGTGGGCGAGTTCGTAGGCCGCGCGAAGGCGATCTGCGGACACATGGGTGTAGCGCTGGGTCGTGGTGAGGCTCGCGTGACCGAGAACCTCCTGGACGGAACGCAGGTCTGACCCGCCGCTGAGCAGGTGCGTTGCTGCGGAGTGACGAAGGCCGTGCGGGGCAATGTCATCGATGCCCGCTATCGCGCACAGGTCGTGGATGACTTCGCGCACTTGGCGTTGGTTGACGCGGAGCCCGCGGCGGCCGAGTAGCAGCGCTGACTCGCTCGCGCTGGTCGCGAGGCGAGGCCGCCCGCGCTCGAGCCAGGCGACGACGGCGCGGGCTGCAGGGATGCCGAAGGGCACGACCCGCTCCTTGCGCCCCTTGCCGAAGACGCGCACGAGTCGCTCGGAGGTGTTGACGTCACGGATGTCGAGGCCAGCGAGTTCGCCGACGCGCATCCCCGTGGCATACAGCAGCTCGGCTGCCGCCCAGTCCCTGAGGTGAATGGGATCGTCGTCGTCACAACGGCTTTCCGCGGTCGTCAGCATGCTGACGACCTCGCTCGGGCTCATGACCGACGGAATCGTGCTTGCGGGTCGCGCAGACGCGAGACGCAGTGCGGGGTTTCGTTCCGCCCGGCCGGTGTCGACGGCCCATGCGTAGAACGCCCGCACCGAAGCGCCGCGACGCGCGAGCGTAGTTCGGCTGAGGCCCGCCTGCGCCATCGCCGCGAGCCACGACCGAAGGTCGGCAAGGGTGACGGAGGCAAGCGCCGCGTCAATGTTCCCCTCATGGACGCTGTGGCTGATCGCGAAGTCTGCGAGGTGAACGAGATCGCCTCGATATGCGCGCACCGTGTTCTCGCTCAGTCCCCGTTGATGCCGCAAGTACCGCTCAAAGGCAATGAGCAGTTCGCCCTCGGGGTGAGCGGTTCCGGTCATGGCGCCACAATGGCACCGTCCCACCTGTCAAAGCAACCCCTCGTGTCACATTTGTAACATTAGCCTCCTGAGATTTGGGTGTTCTGTCCCGTTTTGTCCTATTTTGAGGCTATTGGCGTTCACGTGTCGACGCCCGCTTCCAGTGCTGACCCACTCGGTTGACAAGCCCGTCTAGCTCAAGCCTGCCAAGTGCCGCCGCTACCTCCCCCATCCCCACACCCGCTTCTCTGGCGATCGCGGACGGTAGGGAGCCTCTCGAGCCAATGGCGTCGAACACACGCCGATGGCGCGGGTCTGCAAACTCCATGCCACTCGTACCGCGGATGCCGGTCTCAACGGCGTATTCGCCGATCGGAGTCGCAAGGTCGATAGCGTCGGCGCCGGTCGTGACGAGAACGGCCTGGGAGTCGCGGATGAGGCCGTGACAACCCGCGGACGACGGCGAGGTGACGGGACCGGGCACCGCCGCGAGCGGCCGGCCGAGCTCGAGCGCGTGGCGGGCGGTGTTCAGCGCCCCGGAGCGAGCGGCGGCCTCAACGACGACAGTCACGCCCGCGGTGGCGATGAGGCGGTTGCGGCTGAGGAATCGCGCCCGGTGCGGAGCGAAGCCAGGCGGCACCTCGGCAAACACCGCGCCACTCCGGCATGCGCGTTCGAGAAGGTCACCGTTGCCCACCGGATAGAGGCGGTCAATGCCGCCTGCCATCACAGCAATCGTCGCAGCGCCCGATGCGATCGCAGCGCGGTGCGCGGCTGCGTCGATCCCGTACGCGCCGCCTGAGATCACCGTCCAACCGGCGTCAGACACCTCCGCCGCGAACGACGACGCCACATAGTCACCGTATGCCGTCGACGACCGCGAACCAACGACGGCAATGCAGCGACTCATGAGTGCGGAAAGATCACCGCTGCCTCGCACGTAGAGAGCAAAGGGCTCCGCGAACGCGAGATCTCCAAGACACTGCGGCCAGTCGCGATCTTCGCGCGTCACGACCCGCGCCCCCGACGCGATGGTGCGGCGACGTATCTCAACGGCGTCGATGGCTCCAAGCCGGGGGCTCCATCGCGAAACTGCCCCTATCACCGCGTCAACGAGCGGTGGATCCGCATGCGGAGCGAGGTCGTGAGTGGCGCCGACCGGGTCCGTCTCGGCTTTGCGCACCCACGCGAGTGCCTCGTGCGCACCCAATTGCCCGATGAGCCAACCTGCAGCGATGTCAGGCGGTTCTGCAATCCCGCTCCACGCGATCCATGCGTCGGCCTCCTTCACGGCGCGCCCCTTGATCGCAAGGTGAGCGCGGCGTCGACATGATCGACGCCCGGATGCGGGTCGCCCGCGAGGTCGGCGAGCGTCCATGCGACCCGCAACGTGCGATCGAGACCACGCGCGCTCAGCCGGCCCCTTTCGAGGGCTCGCGTGACAGGCCCCAGCGCACCCGGGGGTGTGGCTCGATGCAGCCACGCGGACTTCGTTTGCGCGTTCGAAGACCAGCCATGCTCGCAGAGGCGCTCGAGTGCGCGCGAGCGCGCACTGCTTACCCTCGCGGCCACCGTCGCGCTCGACTCGGTGGCCTCGCGCCGACCGCGTGTCACGGGAAGGACGTCGACTTGGATGTCGATGCGATCCAGCAACGGACCGGAAAGCCGCGAGAGATACCTCCTGCGCGACAGGGGCGGGCACGTACACGCCGCGCCCGATCCGAAATACCGCCCACACGGGCACGGATTTGCCGCGAGCACGAGCTGAAATCGTGCGGGAAAAGTCGCGGCTCCGTACGCGCGATGAAGCACGACTTCGCCCGCCTCGAGCGGCTGCCGCAGTGTGTCGAGCACGCGAGCTGAAAACTCCGGCGCTTCATCCAGGAACAACACGCCTGCGTGTGCTCGCGAAATCGCGCCGGGCCGTGCCATTCCGCTGCCGCCACCGACGATCGCCGCCGCCGACGCGCTGTGATGCGGCGATTCGAAGGGCGGTCGACGCAACAGCCCGCGTGCCGGGTCGAATGTTCCGGACAGAGAATGCACCGAGGTGACATCGATCGCATCTGCTGTCCCGAGGTCGGGGAGGATGCCCGGAAGTCGGCGGGCCAGCATGGTCTTGCCGGCCCCCGGAGGACCGACCAGCAGCAGGTGGTGGCCTCCAGCTGCCGCGACCTCGAGCGCCCAGCGACCAAACTCCTGACCGTGCACATCCGCAAGGTCGTCGCCAACGTCAACGCGCGCGTCCACCTGCGCTCGCCGCGCGTGCGCAACGAGGGAAGGTCGCGCGGTCTCGTTGCCAAGGGACGCCGCGAGTTCACCGAGAGACCCGACGCCTGTGACGTGTGCGCCGGCGACAAGACTCGCCTCTTCTGCGTTGGCGTGCGGCACGACCACTCGCGAATGCCCGGCGGCCACGGCTGCGGCAACGGCAGGCAACACCCCGCGTACCGTTCGCGCACGACCGTCGAGTCCGAGTTCGCCGAGATAGACCGAGCGGGCCGCTTCCTTCGCGTCGACGAGGCCGGCGCCCGCGAGAATCGCCACCGCGATTGCGAGGTCATGCGTTGATCCCGCCTTTGGCAGCGATGCGGGCGTCAGATTCACGGTGATCCGACGGGTCGGCCACGCGATACCAGAACTCACGATGGCGGCGCGAACTCGATCTCTTGACTCGTGGAGACTGGCGTCCGGAAGTCCCACCAGGGTGAATCCCGGAAGCGCCGCGGCGAGGTGTGCCTCGACCTCGACCACGTGCCCGGTGAGGCCAGCGAGCGCGATAGTGAACGCACGGCCGATCATCAGACGCCACGCAGGTGCTCAAGGCGCGCCGCGCCCGCACGTGCCACGGTGACCGCAATGACGTCAACCCGGACGCCATCAAAGTGTCGATCTTGGCGCGAGAGCCACGTCGCAACGAGGCGGCGAACCCGGTACAACTTGTCACGCGTCACCGACTCTTGCGGCGAGCCGAACGTGGCAGTGCGCCGCGTCTTGACCTCAACCGCGACAAGCTCGCCTCCGTCCACTGCGATGATGTCGAGTTCGCCGTGCTCGCACCTCCAGTTGCGGGCGAGCACCTCCCAGCCAGCGTGCTCGAGACTGCGCGCGGCGACATCCTCGCCGTATCGCCCCACTTCGTCTTTCGCCGCCATGCACTCACGGTCCCCGACGGACGTCTCACGCCACTCGCGAACCAGACAGACCGGGGAAGAATCCACGGATTCGCGCGGTTGTGGACGCGCCACCCGGTTCTCGGGGACGTTGGTCCCCGAGAACCGGTGAAACGCGGGCATACGGTCGGGAGTATCAACGGCCTCGCTGCAGGCGGGACCCAATGGAGGGATCCACGATGCGCACACTGCTAATCCTCGGAGCAGGCACAGCTGGCACCATCGCTGCAAACAAGTTTCGTCGGCGCTTTGCTCAAGACGAGTGGGCCATCACGATCGTCGAGCAGCGCGGCGCCCATTTCTACCAGCCGGCCTTCCTCTTCATCCCATTCGGGAAGTACCCCCCGGAGCGCGCTCAGCGCAACACAGACCGCTACATCCCGAAGGGAGTGACACGTGTCGAAGGCGAGGTAGACCGCGTCGACCCCGACGCTCGCACCGCGACACTTCTCGACGGCAGGACACTCCCGTACGACTACCTCATCATCGCGACCGGAACATCGCCGCACCCCGAGGAAACTCCGGGGATGACGGATGACTGGCACGGCCACGTGCACTCGTTCTATACCTACGAGGACGCCGTGGAGTTGCGCAGCGCACTCGCGAACTTCGACGGCGGCCGGCTCGTCATGCACATCACTGAGATGCCGATCAAGTGCCCGGTCGCTCCGCTCGAGTTCACGCTGCTCGCGGACGACCATTTCCGCAGCCGTGGCATCAGGGACAAGGTCGACATCACGTTCGTGACGCCCCTCAGCGGCGCATTCACGAAGCCCGTCGCGGCCGAAACGTTTGGCGGGGCGCTCAGCGACCGCGGAATTTCACTCGAGTCAGACTTCCTCATCGAGAGCATCGACCCCGAAAAGCAGCAGCTCGTGTCGTACGACGAACGCGAGGTGCCGTACGACCTGCTCGTCACCGTGCCGCTCAACCGCGGGGCGGCGTTTGTTGGGCGTTCAGGGCTTGGCGACGAGCTTGACTTCGTGACCGTCGACAAGAGCACGTTGCGTCACACGAAGTACGACACGATCTTTGCGATCGGCGATGCCGCGAACGTACCGACGTCGAAGGCCGGGGCGGTGGCCCACTTCGAAATGGACACATTCCCCGAGCAGTTCGAGCGCATGGTCAACGGTGAGGAGCCGAACGACGCCTTCGATGGGCACGCGACGTGCTTCATCGAGTCCGGCGGCGGCAAGGCGATGCTGATCGACTTCAACTACGACACCGAGCCGCTGCCAGGGACGTTCCCGGTATCGAAACTCGGGCCGCTACCGCTGCTCAAGGAGTCACGGCTCAACCACCTGGGCAAGCTCGGGTTCGAGTGGGCCTACTGGGCGATGCTGCTCCCGGGCCGCCGCATGCCGCTACCGGCGCACATGTCAATGAAGGGCAAGAAGGTTCCCCACTAGGGGCGCCGTCGTTCCACACAGGAGGAAACAATGTCTACCACCAGCCTCATCGGCCGCGAGGTCCACGTCGACGCGGAGGGATTCCTCACCGAGTTCGACGAGTGGGACGAGGCGCTTGGCGCTGAACTCGCGGCGCAAATCGGCGTCGCGATGACCGACGACCACTGGGCACTCATACGGTTCCTGCGCGCCGACTACGCCGAGACCGGCCAGACCGCGACGACGCGTCGGGTCGCCACCGTGGGCGGAGTGCCCGTTAAGCAACAATTCGAACTGTTCCCCAAGAAGCCCGGCAAGAAAATGGCGTACGTCGCGGGACTGCCAAAGCCCGCCGGCTGCGTCTAGGGAGGCGCATCATGACCACCACCGAACCACTGATCGTTCCCAACTTTGGCGACGAAGACGAGACCGACCGAAAGCTCGTCATCATCTGCTCCAAGGGCAATCTCGACATGGCCTACCCCGGACTCGTCCTGGCCAACGCAGCCCTGGGCGAAGGCATCGCGGTCGACCTGTTCTTCACGTTCTGGGGTTTCGACATGATCACGAAGAACCGTCAGGCCCACCTGAAGTTCAGCCCCGTCGGCAACACCGCGATGCACCTACCCACCGGAGGCCGAATGCCGCAGTGGCTCTCGCCGTTCCCGGGCATGACGTGGGTCGCGACAAAGATGATGCGCAAGCAGATCGACGACCTCGGCATCCCTCCGGTCGACGAGTTCCTGGATCAGATCGTCGCATCGGGCGGGCGCCTATGGGCGTGCCGGATGAGCGCGGACATGCAGGGGCTCACCATGGAAGACTTGCGTGACGACGTCGAGGACATCATCACAGCGGCCGACTTCATGGACCTGTCTGAAGGCGCTCAAACGCTCTTCATCTGACGCCGCGCTAGCGCCCGCGCAACTGGCGGATGTCAGGCATGTTGTCGTGGTCGTGGTCGAGCTCTTCGATGTTGACGTCCTTGAACGTCACGACGCGCACGTGACGCACGAGTCGCGCGCTGCGGTAGACGTCCCACACCCATGCGTCGGTCATAGAGACCTCGAAATAGATGTCTCCTCCCGACGAGCGAACCTGGAGATCAACCTTGTTGGCGAGGTAAAAGCGTCGCTCGGTCTCGACGACGTACTTGAACAGGCCGACCACGTCCCGGTACTCGCGGTAGAGGGCAAGTTCCGCGTCGGTCTCGTAGTTTTCGAGGTCTTCACTGCTCACGCGTCAATCATGGACACAAAGCGGCCTCGCGCGCACGCGCCACACCGCCGCGCGCTGCTCAGGCCGTGGGTAGCGCCCAGGATTTGCGGTGAAAGTCGGTGGCGCCATGCTCTCGCAGTGCCCGCATGTGCGCCTCGGCTCCGTATCCCTTGTTTCCGTCCCACCCGTAGCGCGGGTAGTCGTCGTGGGCGCGGCGCATGATCGCATCGCGTTCTAGCTTGGCCAGGACCGACGCCGCGGCGATGGACGCGCACAGGGTGTCGCCTTTGACGATCATCGTGACGGGCGGGACCGGTACGACGTCATCGTCCTCGAGCAACGTCGCTGGGGGCGCCGACAGCCAGTCGTGCTTGCCGTCGAGCAGGATCGCATCAACCGGTCCGACGCTACTCAACGCACGGAGCGCGGCTATCCGGAGCGCCGCGACGATTCCGAACGAGTCGATTTCAGGGGCAGACGCGTGGCCAACCGCGCGCCCGACACCGAATGACGAAAGGGGGACCGCGAGTCGCTCGCGTGCGGCGGGGGTGAGCTCTTTGGAGTCAGCGAGGCCCGCCGGCCACTCCGCGCACGCGGCAAGGGCGACAACGCCAACGCTCACCGGACCGGCGAGGGCACCGCGGCCAACCTCGTCGATGCCCGCGACGACACGTGCTCCGCGCTCCCACACCAGGCGCTCATGTTCGAGCGAGACCGCCATGACCTAGTTGTCGTCCTCGGAGACCGCGTCCTTGCCGAACGGGTTGCCGACGCCCTCGAAGTGATTGAGCGGCCACACCACCGCGAAGGTCGTGCCCACAACGTTGTCTCGCGGAATGGCTCCGCCACCGGGGTCTCCCATGTGCTTGCGGGAATCCGCGCTGTTGTCACGGTTGTCGCCCATCACCCAGAGGTAGCCCTCGGGGACCTGCACAGTAAATACCTGTCCGCACGGGAGCGAACCTGGCGCGATGTAGGGCTCGTCGAGGCGGTCGCCGTTGACGTACACGGGACCGTTGTCCGACGTGCACTCGACGACGTCGCCCGGAAGCCCGACGATCCGCTTCACGAGGTGCTCGCCGGCGTCCTCGGGCAGCAGCCCGGTAAACGTCAGGACGTCCTTGCCGACTTTCTTAATTCCGCTGGAATCGGCCGACGCATTATCAAGCCAGTTGCCCGGGTCTTTGAAGACGACAATGTCTCCTCGCCGCAGCGGCAGCGGATCGGGACGCCACTTGGTGACGAGGATCCGGTCGCCGTTGACGAGCGTGGGGTCCATCGATGCGGAGGGGATCCAGAAGGACTGGAAGAAGAACGTCTTGATGAGAAAAGACAAAACCAGCGCGGCCGCAACCACGATGAGGATTTCCTTTGCCCAACCCCACACACGAGAGCCGACGGACGGTGAACCGTCCGTCCGAGCATTCGCGCCTGTCGCGATGACTACTTCTCGCGCTTCTCGCGAATGCGAGCGGCCTTACCGCGGAGCCCGCGCAGGTAGTAAAGCTTGGCGCGGCGGACGTCGCCGCGGCTCACGACCTCGACATGGTCGATGGTGGGCGCGTGCACGGGGAACGTGCGCTCGACGCCGACGCCGAACGAGATCTTCCGGACGGTGAAGGTGGCGCCGATTCCCTGGCCCTGGCGGCCAATGACGACGCCCTGGAACACCTGGATGCGGGAGCGGCTGCCCTCGACGACCTTCACGTGAACCTTGATCGTGTCGCCTGCGCGGAATGCGGGAATGTCGTCGCGGAGCTGTGCCGCGGTGACGCTGTCGAGCTTCTGCATGAGATGTCTCTCCTCGCCCATGCCACAGGTCACGCGCGGTATCTGCCTTGCGGCAACGTGGTGTCGATGCTCAACGCGTGGTGCTGCGCCCCCTGTGGCAGGCCTCAGCTTTGTTGGCACCGAGGAACTATTGTGCCATACCCGTGGGCGGCTCCGCGAGGAGGTCCGGACGGCGCTCCCGGGTACGTTCGAGTTGCCGATCACGGCGCCACGTCGCGATGTTGGCGTGGTGCCCGCTGAGCAACACCGGAGGCACGTCAAATCCGCGCCACGACGCGGGCCGGGTGTAGCTGGGATATTCGAGTAGTCCGTCGGCGTGGCTTTCCTCGACGATGGATTCGGCGTTGCCCATGAAGCCCGGCACAAGCCGGGTGATGGCTTCGAGCATCGCGAATGCCGCCACCTCTCCCCCGTTGAGGACGTAGTCTCCGAGCGAGACCTCCGTGACATGGTGCCCGACGCTCGCGTAGTGCTCGGCCACGCGGGCGTCGATTCCCTCGTAACGGCCGCACGCGAACACGAGGTGCTCTTCCCCAGCTAGCTCACCGGCCATCACCTGGGTGAACGGCACGCCAGCTGGGGACGGAATGATGAGATGCGCAGCCAGCGTCATCACGTCGTCAAGCGCCGCGCCCCACACGTCGGGCTTCATGACCATGCCTGCGCCGCCGCCGAACGGAGCGTCATCGACCGTCTTGTGAACGTCGTGAGTCCAGGCGCGGAGGTCGTGGACATGGGTCGTCACGAGGTCGGCGCGTCTAGCCTTTCCGAGTAGCGACACGTCCAGGACGGAGAAGAACTCCGGGAAGATCGTCACGATATCGACGCGCACTACCCACCGACCGTCTCGCCCGTCGCCTCGGGCTCCTCGCCAAACAGGAGTCCATGCGGCGGGGTGATGACGACGACGCCGGCGTCGGGATCGACGCTCGGCACGAACGGCTCGACGAAAGGAATGAGCGCCCGATGCCCGTTGGGCTCACGGACGACGAGTAGGTCGTGGGCAGGCATCGCCACGAGATCGACGACTTCTCCGACAACCTCGCCGTCTGGTCGCTCGGCGCGAAGCCCGACGAGTTCGTGGACGTACCACGCATCGTCCTCGCGGGTGTCGGCATCGTCGAGCACAAGGCTGACCCCCCGCGCCGCCTCCGCAGCCGTCCGGTCGCGAATCTCGTCGAAGCGCGCAATGTAACGGCCAGAATGTTGTCGCACCCCGATGAGCGTGAGCGGGCCGGCGGCGGCGGGATCGGTGTCGAAGACAACGCCCTCGACCAGCCGTTGTGCCGGCACATCGGTGCGCACGTCGAGGAACACCTCGCCCTTGAGCCCGTTCGGTCGTCCTAGCCGCGCCACCGTCACCTGCATGAGAACAGGGTAGTTGCGCGCGCGACGCCCACGGCGCGCTACCGTGAATGAAGAGATACGGGGAGGGATATCGATGGCAGATGGTGGCACGCGGGCGAGGCCGCTCGGCGTGACGCTCGTGGTTGCGATCACGTGGATCGTCGCGATCGTGGATCTCGCGCTCGGCGCAGGGTTGCTGGTCCTCTCCTGGAACCTCGACAGTTCGAGCGCGATCGACGTCGCGCCGAGCGACGTGCGCGTGTACGGCTACATGGCGATCACCTTTGGGCTCATCACAGCGCTCGTCGCGCGGGCGCTCGGCCGCGGAAGTGCGGCCGCGAGGAGAGTCGTGGTGGTCGTGAACGCGCTACGCATCGCGCTCGGCGTGTTCGCCATCCTGACGATTGGTCAGGCGATGGCGTGGCAAGGCATGGGCGAGATTCTCCTGGCGCTCGTTGCGATCGCGCTGCTGTCGACCGCACGCGCCCGCGACTTCTTTACCAGACATTAACCCTGACAGTCGCGTGACGACATTCGTCGCGCCTGTACACTCAAGGCGCTCTTGCGAGCAGCCTATTTAGGCACTTTCACCAAGGAGAAACCATGTCTGACATGACTAAGACCCGCCCGGGCTCGGTCACCACCGTCGTCGTGCTCACCTGGATCGTCGCCGTACTCGACATCCTCGGTGGCATCGCGTTCCTCGGCCTGAGCCGCAGCGACGCCTTCAAGGACGCTCTCGAGCTCAGCTCCGGAGACACCTTGTGGTGGGGGCTCGGCACCCTGATCATCGGGATCATCACCGCGATTGTGGCGATTGGACTCAGCGTGGGCGCCCGTGGAGCGCGGACGCTCGTGACGATCGTCATGGTTGCGCGCCTCGCATTCTTTGTCTACGTCCTCATCGCGATCGGCCTTGGCGGCCTTGCTGGTGCGGGCCTGTCGATCATCTCGGCGCTGCTCATCCTCGGCCTGCTCTACAACAAGCGGTCGAACGAGTACTTCGCGCGCTAGCGCACACGCAAGAAGGGCCCCGCTCCGAACTGGAGCGGGGCCCTTCTTGTTGTCGCTACGCGACGTCGACGATGTTGACGCGCACCTCGTCGCGCGAGATTGCGTCGATGACCGTGCGGATCGCCTGCGCGGTGCGACCGCGCCGCCCGATCACGCGTGGCAGGTCATCGGGGTTGACGACGACGTTGAGTGTGAGTCCTCGCCGGCCGGGCTTCTCGGTGACGCGCACGTCGTCCGGGTTGCGCACGATGGAGCGCACGAGGAACTCGAGCGCATCGACAACCACGGGCTACTTCTTCTCAGACTCGGGCAGGACGCCCTCAACCGCGGCGTCAGCGTCGCTCGGCTCGCCTTCGGCGATCTCGACCGAGTCCTCGTCGCCCTCGTCGGCCGGGACCTCGGAGGACTCGTCCGCGATCGGTTCAACCGCAGCGGCTTCCGCCGCAGCGGATTCAGCGGCAGCGGCCTCGGCGGCAGCAGCTTCGGCGGCAGCGGCCTCGGCGGCAGCGGATTCAGCGGCAGCGGATTCAGCGGCAGCAGCTTCGGCAGCAGCGGCTTCGGCCGCAGCGGATTCAGCGGCAGCGGCCTCGGCGGCAGCAGCTTCGGCGGCGGCAGCGGCCTCGGCGGCGGCGGCCTTCGCCGCGGCTGCCTCAGCAGACTTCGCAGCCTTGAGCTTCTCGGCAGCGTCGGCCTGGGCCTTGATCTCGTCTTCAGGCGAGACCTTGCCAGCCTTCACCTTGACCGTGCTCTTCGCGCCCTTGACACCCTTGAAGGTGTCCCAGTCGCCCGTGAGCTTCAGTAGCGCGGCAACCTGCTCGCTCGGCTGTGCGCCCACGCCGAGCCAGTAGAGGGCGCGGTCCGAGTTGATCTCGATGATCGAGGGCTCTTCGGTGGGGTGGTACTTGCCGATCTCTTCAATGGCACGACCATCGCGCTTGGTGCGCGAGTCCATGACGACGACGCGGTAGTACGGGGCGCGCTTCTTGCCGAAGCGCTTCAAACGAATCTTGACAGCCACAGCTGTTTCTCCTTGTGTATTCGGTGTGAGCCGGCTCACCCCACCCCAGTGGGGAGGTTTCGCTAGCAAGACGAATAGCTCGCGCGGATGTAGCTCGCGGTCGCCAGCGCCCTATTGTGCCAGAGCGAGGGGCCAGTCACCAACTACGCGCCGAGCACTGACGGCCACCCGGGCGACGAGTCTGCGTCGAACGTCCCGTCGTACCGGCCGCCGTGGACCAGCAGCACCTCGAGGCCACGTTCGAGGGCGCGTGCGACCACGCGAGGACCCCCGCCGGCGATCGCGGTTGCGAACGCATCGCATTCAGTGAGATCGATTCCCGCGACGCTCACTTGCATGTAGTGGCGTGCCGGCTCGCCGGTGACCGGGTCCCAGATGTGGTCGGCGACCTGCGCGCCGCTCGACGTCGCGACGGCGCGAAGCTCACCACCAAGTTCGATGACGTCGATCACCGGCGTCCCGGTGGGGTCGCCCTTCACTCGTGGATTGGCGATGCCGACCTCGCGGCGACGTAACCCTGCCGTAAGGATGTCGCCCGACGCCGCCACGATCCAGTCAGGAGCGGCGAGCGTGAGGTGGCGGGACGCTCGCGCCACAGCCCAACCTTTCACGAGCCCCGTCGGATCGAGGACTCCGTCGGGACGCCGCGCGTCAAACCCACCGTCGGTGACGCCACGGAACCACTCGCATGCCTCGAGAACCTCGCGCACCTCAGGGTGACACTCGTCCAGCGTCGCCTCCCCTCTGCTCAGCGCGCTGAGGTCGCTGTCGTCCTTCCACAGCGAGAACACGTTGTCAGCCCACACGAGGTCGCGGTGAAAGGCGGCGATCGCGCGGGCCGCAGCGTCGGGCTGGGCGCCCTCGAGCGTGACGGAGAAGGGCATCGCCATCGCGTGCACCGTGTGCGTCACCGTCTCCGTCATCACAATCCCGCCTTCTCAAACGCCCCCTGGAGCGATTCGAGGAACGCTGGCGACGTGTAGCTCGCGCCGCTCACTGGACCCACGTCCCACGTCTGTGCCGCGAGCACTCGCTCACGAAAGACTGGAATGGCCATCGTATTCACGCGCACAGAGTCGGCGGCGGCCGTGCCCGCCTGGAGCGCCTCGACCGCAACAACGACCCCAGCGTCGACTGTGATTCGTGCCTGGTACGCGCCTCGCACATTGCGAACGGACGGCCCATCGAACGTCCGAACACCGTCCGACGAAGGCGGACTAGCACTCGTCGACGGCGGAGCCGAGATCGGGTCGGGTGCCGCGACGAACCCCGCCGTGATGACCGCCGCGCAGCCGCCCGTCAACACGACGAACCGTGCGGCCCTCACCAGCCGAACCTTTCGCGATGAATGAAGGCGACCGGGACCCCACAGGCACGGGCGTCTGCCTCCACGACGTCGGCCCAGGGTTGCGGCCCGCAGATGTAGACATCGGTGTCCGTGAGTGCGGGCACGAGATCAGCGAGCGAGGCGGCGCGCCCCGCGGGTGCCCAGCCCACACCGCGGCCGCCCGCGAGCACATGCACATCTGCGCCTCGGCGTGCAGCGATATCGCGCACCTCTGCGAGCAGCGGCGCGTCGTCGAGGGTGCGAACGCGCACGATGACGTGGCAGTCGTCAACGTCGGCCGGGAGAGTCTCGAGCATCGCGCGAATCGGGGTGATGCCAACACCCGCGCACACGAAGACCACGCGACCGCCGTGCCGAACGACGTCGGTGAACACGCCGAGCGGTCCTTCGACGAGCACGCGCTCGCCGATCGCCAGATGACGAAGCGACGCCGAATGATCGCCCGACGGTTTGGCGGTGATACGCAGTGCGGAGTCCTGAGGCGCTCGCGAGAGCGAATAGGGATGCGCCTCGCGCCAACGATCACGATCGAGGAAACGCCATAGGAAGAACTGGCCGGGAAGCGCGTTGAGGCGGTCAAGATTGCGCCCGACGACCGTGACAGACGTGGATCCGTCCGGCTCCGTTCGTACGTCTGCGACGCGCAGATCATGGCGGCGAAGCCTCAGCAGCGGCCGCGCCACACGGAAGGCGAGCAGGCACCCGAATGCGAGCACGTACAGGACGAGCCAGAACCATCTGGCGGCATCGTGGGTGCGGAAGGTCGATCCCTCGAGGAACTGGTGCGGCACCGCGAGCGCGATGGCGGCGTACACGATGAGGTGCACCGCGTGCCATGACTCATAGCGCCATCGTCGTCGCACGATCAGCAGCGACGTTGCGAACACGACGGCGAAGAGCCCGAGGGCGGCCTGTGCGGCGGCCATGAACCAGCCGAGGTCCCACAACGCGACGGCCTGGCTCCACACCGGATTTCCGTCATATCGTGCCGTCATCATCAGCAGTAGGGATGCGTGCACGAGCATGAGGATGATCGCCACCTTGCCCATCCGCATGTGGAGCGCCGCTGCGCGATCGTGGCCAAGCACGCGTTCGACGGCCGGAACCCGAGAGATCAACATCACTTGGTTGAGGACGAGCACCGCCGCAACAATGCCGGATGCGCGTCCCAGCGAATACAGGTAGTCGATCGGCGCAGTGGTGAGGACTCCCCCGCTTGCGACGAAGAACGCGAGTGCGGTCGCCGCGGTCAGCCACAGGGCAGCCTCGAGCCCGTCTGCCCGCCACTCACGGGCGCTCGCGCGACGCGCACGTGCGACGACCAGGCTCACGCAGTCCCCCCTCAATGGATGTACGCGGCCACCATTGTCACCCGGGCACGACGCCGTGCGCCACCACCGCACTCAATTACCAGGCGAACTGTTCCGAGTGGAGAGCTTCGTCGGGCACACCTGACCGACGCGCGTCCTCGAAGAGCGCGTCAGTCCACGGACGCGGTCCACACGCAAACACGTCGCAATCGGCGATGTGCGGCACCAGGTCCTTGAGCGTCGCGTGCACGGAGGCAGGCGCCCATGAAGGCCCGCGTGACCCCACCAGCACGTACAGTCGCGCGCCGCGCTGCGCCGCGAGCGCCTCGATTTCGTCGAGGTGCGGGGCGTCGTTCGCGGAGCTCGCGCGCACGATCACCGTGCACTCGCCGGGTGCGAACGGTGCGCCCTCCAACATCGAGATGATGGGCGTGACGCCCACTCCGGCGCCAGCGAGGACGAGGCCCCGCGCCGTACGCGCCTTGTGGTGGAACACACCGAGCGGTCCCTCGACCATGACGCGCGTGCCCGGACGGAGATACCGGAGCGACGCGGAGTGGTCGCCCAACGGCTTGACGGTGATGCGGAGCCAGCGGTCTCGCGGGGCGCGTGAGAGCGAGTAAGGGTGAGCTTCGCCCCAGAGATCCTTGGCCAAAAACCGCCACAGCAGGAACTGGCCTGGCTGCGGGGCAAGCGAGCGCAGGTGGCGACCGGTCATCGTGATCACCGTTGACCCGTCGGGAAGACCATGGACGCCGGCAACGCGAATGCCGTGGCGCGCCATCGAGACGAGCGGCTTGAGGATGCGCCACACGACGAACGAGACGATCGCGACGCCCCACAAGGAGAACCAGTACCACCATGCGGGCCCACCGACGGCGAACGTCGAGCCATCAAGGAACTGGTGCGGGATCGTCAGGCCAATCGCGATGTAGCTGAACATGTGCACCGCGTGCCAGTTCTCGTACTTCCAACGGGATCGCACGAGGACGAGTGACGTCACGACGACAAGGGTCAGCACCGCGAAACCGGCCACCGCGGCGAACATCGTGTCGCCGTAGTGCAGTGTGAAGGTCACAGCCTGATCGAGAATGCCAACGCCAGAGCGCGTCGCGTACCCGATGGTGACCATCGCGATGTGGACGAGCAACACGACGAAACCGATTCTGCCGAGTCGCCCGTGAAGCGCGAGCGCTCGGTCGTGCCCCACGACACGCTCGACGAATGGAGCCCGCGAGGCGAGCAACAGCTGGACCATGATCATCGTCGCGGCAACGATTCCGGTGGCGCGGCCGAGGGTCGTCGCGAGGTCAGCGAACGTGTTGATGGCGGCCGTGCCGGACGCCAGCATGAAGGTGATGGCGCCGACGCCGGAGAGCCAAGCCAGGGCCTCAAGCGCGTCCTTCCACCACGATCGTGCCGTCGGGTGCGCGCGCGACGTCCTCGCTGGCGAAATCGGTTCCACAGTCACGGGCGTCACGAGATGCCCGCCGCCTGCATCGCGCTCTTCACCGATGCCTCGACGCCGGCGCTCGTGTAACTCGCGCCGGAGATGTTGCCAACGTTCCACGTGTGGGCGGACAGGATCTTGGACTTCAACGTGGGGATCGCATAGTTGTTGATCCGCACCGATTCACTCCGGTTGTCGCCGCCCACAATGGTGTTGACAGCGGTGATCGTGCCGTTCTTTACCGTGATGCTCATCTGGAAGTTGCCGAGCGCCGTGCGCACGAGCGCACCCTTGAAGGTGCCGGACGGCTTGGTGGGGGCTGCGGCCTTCGTCGTGGTCTTTGTCGTCGTGGTCTTCGTCGTCGACTTTGTCGTCGCCTTGGCGGTCGAACCGCTCGACGTGCCCGCGTCTGCCGCGGTAGTCGCCGACGGCGACGGACTCGGCGCCGTCGGCGACAAGGAGGAGGACACCTCCGTGGGACTTGTCGATGGCGCAACCGCCGCCGCGCTGAGGAACCCGGCGTCGGTCGATCGCAGCAAGCCCGTCCCGACGGCCCATCCGGTCGCAAGCAGGGACGCTGAGGCTCCGACTACGAATACGCCTCGAGAAGTTCTCACAGTCAAAGGGTCGCAAGCCCAATCTGAGAACGTTCACAGCCTGCGGTTAGGGCCCCACTCGCACTCCGCGCAGGACGATGTGGAGCGGGCGCGCGAGCGCCGAGACGTCCGCTCGCGGGTCCTCGGCGTACACGACAAGGTCGGCACTTGCTCCCTCGTCAAGGCCCGGCATCCCCAAGAACTCGCGCGCGCTCCAGGTGGATGCAGCCACCGCCTCAGCCGGGGTGAGCCCCGCTGCCACCCACTCCGCGGCCTCATCCGGCAACGACCCATGCGAAATCGTTCCGCCGGCGTCGGTGCCCATGAGCAAGGTGATGCCCGCGTCGCGCATGGCGCGCACGTGCGCGAAGCGCCGCTGCCCCATGTGCCGCATGCGCGCGGCGAAGGCGGGGTACTTGTCTCCCGCCAATGCGGCGAAGGACTCGAACTGTGAGATCTGCAGGAGGGTCGGTACCACCGGGACCCCGGCGAGGGCGGCGCGACTCATGTGAGCCTCGGTCATGCCAGTGCCGTGTTCAAGGCAGTCGATTCCGGCGTCAAGGAGCGGGTCGATGCTGTCCCGCGAGAACGTGTGCGCGGTCACGCGAGCGCCCTCGGAGTGAGCCGCCGCGATCGCTTCGGCGAGCACGGCTCCTGGCCACAGCGGCTCTAGGTCACCCGATCCGTCGCGGTCGATCCAGTCCGCGATGATCTTCACCCATCCGTCGCCAGCGCGAGCTTGCCGGACGACTTCGTCAACCAGGTCATCAACCTCGATCTCCACGGCGTAGCCCCGCAGGTAACGCTTCGGTCGCGCAATGAATCGGCCAGCCCGAATGAGGCGCGGTGCGTCCGGTCGGTCGTGCAGGAAGGACGTGTTGGACGGCGAGCCGGCGTCACGGATGAGCAGCGTTCCCGCGTCGCGGTCGACGAATGCCTGTTTGAGCGCGAGATCAGGCTCAACGGCGCCGCCCGGATCGAGCCCGACGTGGCAATGCATGTCGACAAGACCGGGCAACACCACGCCAGCGAGCGTCTCATCGACCGCCCCAGCCGGGCGCATGTACGTCAGCCGTCCGTCAACGATCCACGCCTCGGGGGCGACGTCCTCGGGACCGCGAAGTATCGCGCCAACGATGCGGGTGACGCCCACGACTACCGCTTGAGGTACTTACCGAAGTCGGAACCGAGCGTGGAGGGGTCGAAGTCTTCCGGGGGCGTGGGAGCGCCGAAGGAGCTGCCTGGCTTCGGTCCGCCAAGGGCGCGGGCCCGCGCGTCCGCCTCCTCTTGCGCGCGTCGTGCCGGATTGCCTGACTTGCCTTTGACTCTGGGCTGTGGCGCCTGCTTGCCGCGAGACTTCTTGCCGCCGGGCATTCCGCCGAACGATCCAGGACCGCCGGTGGGCAGTTGGGGCATGCCGCCTCCGGCGGCCATCGATCTCATCATCTTCTGGGCGTCGTCGAAGCGCTTGACGAGCGAGTTCACCTGCGCGACGGACGTGCCAGAGCCGTGCGCGATCCGCGAACGGCGAGAGCCATTGAGGACCTTCGGGTTGTCTCGCTCGAGCGGAGTCATCGCGTAGATGATCGCCTCGGTCCGCGCGAGCTCGCGCTCATCGAGGTTCTCGATCTGCTCGCGCGCTTGTCCCATGCCCGGCAGCATCGTGAGCATCTTCTTCATGGACCCCATGTTTTTGAGCTGCTGCATCTGGGACAGGAAGTCGGTCAGCGTAAAGTCCTCACCCTTGGCCAGCTTTCCGGCCATGCGCTCGGCCTCGGCCTCGTCGAACTTCTTTTCCGCCTGCTCGATGAGCGTGAGAATGTCGCCCATGTCGAGGATGCGTGAAGCCATCCGGTCGGGGTGGAAGACTTCGAAGTCCTCGAGCTTCTCGCCGGTAGAGGCGAACATGATGGGACGGCCCGTGATCTCCGCGACCGAGAGCGCCGCACCTCCGCGCGCGTCGCCGTCAAGCTTGGTGAGTACCACGCCCGTGAAGTCGACGCCCTGCTGGAAGGCTTGAGCGGTCGCGACAGCGTCCTGGCCGATCATCGCATCGATGACGAACAGCACCTCGTTGGGCTCGATCTCCTTGCGGATGTCCGACGCCTGCTTCATCAGCTCGGCGTCGATACCGAGGCGGCCGGCGGTGTCGACGATGACGACGGAGTGCTGGTGCGACTGGGCCTCCTTGAGGCCCTTGCGCGCGACCTTGAC
>JAHEMW010000013.1 GCA_024643505.1 Demequinaceae bacterium | reverse complement strand
TTCATCCACTCTCAAGGTGCGGTTGCCGGCATTCAACTCGCCCACGCAGGCCGCAAGGGGTCGACCTACCGGGACTGGACGGGCGCGGGGTCCGTCCCGCTTTCGGACGGCGGCTGGACCACCGTGGCACCGAGCGCCGTCGCATTCGACGGCTACGCGACACCGCGAGCGTTGACCGCTGACGACATTGCGGCGCTCGTCGAGGCGTTCCGTGCAGCAGCGGGGCGCGCGCGCGACGCAGGATTCGACCTCGTTGAGGTGCACGCGGCGCACGGGTACCTGCTTCATCAGTTTCTGTCCCCGTCGTCGAACGAGCGCGAAGACGAGTGGGGCGGCTCACTGGAGAACCGGGCGCGGCTCTTGCTCGACGTGGTCCGCGCCGTGCGAGCCGAAGTTGGCGAGTCGATGCCCGTGTTCGTCCGGATGTCGGCGACGGACTGGATCGAGCCGGATGGCTGGACGCTCGCGCAGACGGAAACAGTCGCGTCCTGGGTGAGGCAGGCAGGCGGCGACGCGATCGACGTCTCGTCGGGCGGCCTCCTCGCGGGAGTGCGGATACCCACCTCACCCGGGTATCAGGTGCCGTTCGCTGACGCGATACGACAGGCGGCATCGGTACCGACCGCCGCCGTCGGGCAGATTACCGACGCGCACCAGGCGGAGGAGATCGTCGCGTCGGGCCGCGCCGACGCTGTCTTCGTGGCGCGGGAGTTCTTGCGCGATCCTCACTTCCCCCTCCGCGCCGCGCATACGCTCGGCGTCGACCTCGACTACTGGCCACCCCAGTACCGACGAGGTCGCTGGCCCAAGTCATAGCCAGAGCGCGGGCTACAGTGGAGGCCATGCCCGACGTGCCCCTCGTATGGATCGACTGTGAGATGACCGGTCTGGACGCGAAGGCCGACGCTCTCGTTGAAGTCGCGTGCCTCGTCACTGACGCAGAACTCAACGTGCTCGGCGACGGCGTCTCCGTCGTGATCGCGCCGTCCGCCGAGGCACTCGACCAGATGAGCGATTTTGTTCGCGACATGCACACGAAATCGGGCCTCATCGATCACCTCGCACACGGCACCACCATGGCCGACGCCCAGCGCCAAGTCCTCGACTATGTCACGGCGCACGTGCCAGCAGGCAAGGCGCCCCTCGCCGGCAATACCGTCGGCATGGATCGCATCTTCCTTGAGCGCGACATGCCAGACCTCGTCGCGCACCTCCACTACCGCGTGGTCGACGTGAGCTCGATCAAGGAGCTCGTGCGCCGTTGGTATCCACGCGTGTTCTTCCAGGCCCCGCCCAAGACCGGCGGTCACCGGGCACTTGGGGACATTCGGGACTCCATCACCGAGCTGAGGTACTACCGAGAGACCGTATTGGTACCGCTCCCCGGGCCGGACACGGACGCCGCGAAAGCGGCCGCCGACCGCGTCGTCTCCGCGTTTCCACCCGTCGCAGACGGACGGTAGACTTTCCGCTGGCGCTTTTCGCCATGGTGGCTATAGCTCAGCAGGTAGAGCACCGCGTTGTGGTCGCGGGGGTCGCGGGTTCGAGCCCCGTTAGCCACCCCACTGAAGGGGCCTCGCGCGCGCGGGGCCCCTTCTCGTCACTAGCGCCGCTTGCGCCCAAATGTCGCGGCATAGATGAGGATGAGGACCGACGCGGCGAACACCCCAATGCCGAGCGCAATCCAGTCGATTCCGTCGGTGTCCTCGCGGCCGAGGGGCCCGATCCACACCCACCTGCCGAGCAACGCGCCGACGATGCCGATCACGCCCGTTGCGAGCAGTGACATGCGCTGCCGCCCTGGCAGGAACAGTCGCGCGAGCACGCCCACGATGAAGCCGCCGATGATGGTCGAGACGATGGCCATGGGTGGTCCTCTCAAGGTCTGGACGCCGGCACGGCGTCGCACATTGGAGGCTATCGTTAAGGCGAACACGCAGCAGGATCGAAGGGACGGTGAAGCGTGGAGGCTTGGCTGATCGCGCTACTCACCGGTTCTGGGTTCGCTGCTGCGTCGGGCCTCAATGCGTTCCTGCCGATCGTCGTGGTTGGCGCCTTCGCGCGCTTCACGTCGCTCATCGAACTTCCGTCGCAGTTGGCATGGCTTGAGTCGTGGCCCGTCATCATCATCGGCCTGCTGTTACTCGTTGGCGAAATCATTCTGGACAAGATCCCTGGCGTCGACCACGTCAACGACCTCATCCAGTCGCTCATCCGGCCGCTCGTCGGTGGCGTGTTGTTTGCCGCGACGGCGGCCTCGACGGTGCAGGCGACGAGCGAGTTCTGGCAGGACCATCCGGTCATCGGTGGCATCACCGGTGCCGTCGTCGCGGCAGGCGTTCACACGGGCAAGGCGGCAGCGCGCCCTGCGGTGAACGCGGCGACCGGTGGCACGGGCGCACCCTTAGCGTCATTCGCGGAGGACGCCATTTCCTTCGGGCTGTGCCTGGTCGCGATCTTTGTGCCGGTGCTCGTGATCGTCGTGATGATCCTTATGGGGATGGCGTTGTATCGGATCGTCACGTCCGGCCGACGCCGACGCAAGCTTCGCGCGCTCCTCGAAGCACAGGGTCGCGCCGAGCGCGAGGCTGCCGCGGAGGCGGGCGTCAAGACATCGTGGTGGAGGGGACGCTGGCGCTGATGCGCCGCGGGCGAGTCGAGGGTGGTGCGCCATCAGGGACTCGAACCCCGAACCCACTGATTAAGAGTCAGTTGCTCTGCCAATTGAGCTAATGGCGCGGGCACCGCAAGCGGTGCGACGCACCACTGTAGCAGGCGCGTCCTGCCTCGTGAAATTGCCTGCGGCGGGAAGATCGACCAGCGTGCCGACGTTGTCAACACCACTATGAACGACACAACACTTGCCGTCGGCGACGCCGCTCCCGACTTCACCGCTGCCACTGATACCGGATCTGTGAGCCTCGCCGATCTGCGTGGCCGCAAGGTGATTCTGTACTTCTACCCCGCCGCCATGACCCCGGGGTGCACCACCGAGGCATGCGACTTCCGCGATTCCTTGAGCGCGCTTCAGGCCGCAGGATACGAGGTCGTGGGGATCTCGAAGGACTCGCCCACCAAGCTCGCGAAATTCCGCGAGAAGGAGGGGCTCACATTCACGCTCGTGTCGGACGAGGATCTCGCGATCCAGCACGCGTACGGCGCATGGGGCGAGAAGAGCTTGTACGGGAAGCTGGTCAACGGTTCGATTCGATCTACGGTCGTCGTGGACGAAGCGGGCCTGGTTGCACTCGCGCAGTACAACGTCAAGGCGACCGGGCACGTGGCCAAGCTCCGTCGAGACCTGGGCATCGACTAGCTGACCGCGGTGGCAGCCCACGAGGCGCAAACTTTCGCGAAACGGTCGCTGCGCGACCCCACAGGGCGGTGCCAGGCGACGCGTAGTGTTAGCACCGCGCGCGAGTGGCGAAATTGGCAGACGCGCTGGATTTAGGTTCCAGTGTCCTCGGACGTGCGGGTTCAAGTCCCGCCTCGCGCACCGGACACGAAAGCCCCGGCCACCAGGCCGGGGCTTTCGTCGTCGCTAGTGCTGAGCGGCCTCGTGTTCGGCGACCTGGCGCCGGACCTCGTCCATGTCGAGTCCCTCGACGGCGTCGACAAGCTGCTTGAGCGCGGGTCCCGGCAGGGCGCCCGCCTGGTTGAAGACCATGATGCCGTCACGGAACGCCATCAGCGTGGGGATCGCGGTGACGCCGAAGCGCATGCCGAGCTCCTGCTGGTCCTCGGTGTCCACCTTGGCGTGGACGATCTCAGGGTGCGCCTGGGACGACGTCTCGAAGATGGGCGCGAAGCGCTTGCACGGTCCGCACCACTCCGCCCAGAAATCGACCAGCACGATCCCGTCGCTCTTCACTGTCGGGTCGAAAGTTTCGGTGGTCAGATTGACTGTTGCCATGGGTTTCCTCTCCTGTGGCCGATACCCCTGGGGGTAATTCTATCAAAGCCACTCGTCTATGTCATCCGCCTTCAAGGGTGTCACGATCCCGCGTGGGTCCAGGAACCCACACCGCGAGGCGGTACAAATGAACCATGACCGATATGGCCGAGCTTCCGCCCGAACCGTCCGGCTGGCTCAGTGCCAACGAACTCGCCCAAGTACGTGGCGAGTTGCCGTTGCTGTACATCAACGCCATCCCCGTGCGAATTAGTCCCAGGGGCGAGGTCGCAGAAGTTGGCCTGCTCCTGCGCGCCTACGAAGGCATGATCTCGCGCGCCCTCGTGGCCGGCCGGGTGCTCTACCACGAGCCGATCCGGGACGCCCTCATCCGCCACCTCGAGAAGGACCTCGGGAACGCCGCATTACCGCGAGTGCCAACGTCCCCCACCCCGTTCGCCGT
The DNA here is from genome assembly GCA_024643505.1 of Demequinaceae bacterium. Taxonomy (GTDB): domain Bacteria; phylum Actinomycetota; class Actinomycetes; order Actinomycetales; family Demequinaceae; genus Demequina. The sequence continues at coordinate 19,606 of JAHEMW010000013.1, read as the reverse complement.
CGCAGAGTACTTCCCCACCAAAGGCGCGAGCCCCTTCCACGACTCGCGACAGCATGCCGTCGCGCTCGCCTACGTGGTGCCGGTGGACGGCGACTGCGAGCCGAGCCAAGACGCGCTCGACATTGTGTGGCTCACGCCCGAAGAGGCCGCAAGCGAGGACGTCGCTCTCGAGATGGGCGGAGGCCAGGACGTGCTCCTGCGTCAGGGCCTCGCGCACTGCGGCGTGCTGCCGTAGCCCGACGCTAGGGACCGATCGCGTCGCGCACGTGCGGGGCGAGGGCGCGGAATGCCGCACCCCGATGCGAGATGGCGTTCTTCGCGGCGGGCGAGAGCTCGGCATTCGACGCGGCCTGTCCGTCGGCGATGAAGATCGGGTCGTACCCGAACCCGTGCTCCCCAGACGGCACGCGTGCCAAACGCCCGCGCATCTGACCGATCGTGACGACCTCGCGGCCATCGGGGGTCACGAGCGCGGCTGCGCACACAAATGCGGCGCCTCGGTGCGGATCGCGAATGTCGGCCATCTGCGCGAGCAAGAGGTCAAGGTTGTCGCTGTCGGCGCCGTGGCGGCCGGACCACAGCGCCGAGAAGATGCCCGGCGCACCGCCCATGACGTCGACAGCGATTCCCGAGTCGTCGGCGATCGCTGGCAGACCAGTCGCGCGAGCGAGGGCTCGTGCCTTGATGAGCGCATTCTCGGAGAAGGTCACGCCGTCCTCGACGGGTGCAGGCGCCCCAAGATCACGCGCGCTCGCGACGTCCGTGCGCTCGAGCCCGGCGACGATCGGCGCGAGGATCGCCCACACCTCCCCCACTTTGTGGGCGTTGTGCGTGGCAAACGCGAGGCGAGTCACGTCTGACCTACGCGAGCGGCGCTGCGAGCGCGAGCGCCTGCATGCGCGTGAGCTCGGCGTTGCCGGCCGTCGCGAGCGCAAGCAGCGCATCGAGCTCGTCGCGATCGAACGGAGCGCCCTCAGCGGTGCCTTGCACCTCAACAAATCCTCCGGTGCCGGTCATGACCACGTTCATATCCGTCTCCGCACTCACGTCCTCGACGTACGGAAGATCAAGCATCGGCGTTCCCTTGATGATGCCGACGGACACGGCGCTCACCGACCCGGTCAGTGGCGTCGCGTGCTCGGCGATTGCGCCGTGTGCGCGCCCCCAGGTGATCGCGTCGGCGAGCGCGACGTACGCGCCGGTGATCGCGGCCGTCCGGGTGCCGCCGTCGGCGTCGATCACGTCGCAGTCGAGCACGATGGTGTTCTCGCCGAGCGCCTTGACGTCGACAACCGCGCGCAGCGAACGACCGATCAGGCGTGAGATCTCGTGGGTGCGTCCACCGATCTTCCCCCGTACGCTCTCGCGGTCGTTGCGCGTGTTGGTGGCCCGCGGAAGCATCGCGTACTCGGCGGTTACCCAACCCGCACCGCTACCGGACTTCCATCGCGGGACGCCGCGGGTGAACGACGCAGAGCACAGCACGCGCGTGCCACCGAACGTCACGAGGCACGAGCCCTCGGAGGCCTTCTGAAAGCCCCGGTCGAACGTCACCGGGCGAAGTTGGTCTGGGGTGCGCCCATCGGCGCGCGTCGCTGTCATGCCCCGAGCCTACCGAGGGCTAGAGCGAGTAAACGTCGCCCGGACGGGCCAGAACGGCCCTGTCTCCAACGGCGTCTCGCGCCTGAACCAGCGTGGCCTCGGGATCCACCCACGACGCGACGTGGGTGAGGATGACGCGGTCAACGCCGGCGTCTCGCGCGAGTTCGCCGACCTGCGCACCGTTCAGGTGAACCCCTGGCGGGTTCACCTCGCGGTGGGCCCAACCCGCCTCGGCTAGCAGAAGGTCAGCGTCAGCGCACAGCGCGTCGATCGCGTCGGTCCTGTCTGTGTCGCCGGTATAGACAAGCGTCGCCGTGCCACCGTTGTGCGACGGGCCGACGATTCGCACCGCGAGCGCGGGAACGGGGTGCCAGGCGGCTTCAACCACGAGCGCGAGCGGGCCAACGCTGACCTGGTCGCCTGCGGACAGCGGCGTCCACGCGAACGGCGCGAGTTCCGTCGCCGGGTCGCCTCCCGCGACCTCGACGATGCGTCGGTCGATGCCCTCGGGGCCGTAAAGCGGCAGCGGCGCGAGATTGTCATCCTTGGTAGGACCGTAGCGGCGCAGGACGGACAGCGCCGATAGATCGGCGCAGTGGTCGGGGTGGCCGTGCGACACGAACACGGCGTCGAGTGTTGCGGGATCGCAGTAGCGCTGCAGTGGACCGATCGCGCCGGAACCAAGGTCAAGGACGACCCGCCAGGTGCGGCCGTCGGACTCCGCCTCAAGGAGATAGCACGACGCCGCCGAGAACGGTCCGGCGGTCGACCCCGCGCAACCGACAATCGTGAGCTTCATGAGTGGAGCGCTTCTACCTGCGTGACGACGGGGCCGAGGAAGCGCTGAGCGAGGGCCTCAAAACGGTCCAGCTCTCCCGTCGCGAAGAACTTGTGCGAAGGCGGCTCGGGTGCGGTCCGCTCGATGCCCGCGGCGGCGAGGGCCCGGTATACATCGATCGCGGTCTCGATCGCGGAGTCCACGAGCGTCACGTCGGGTCCCATGACGTAGCCAATCGCGCCGGCGAGCATCGGGTAGTGCGTGCAGCCAAGGATCACGGTGTCGACACGCGCCTCGCGCAGCGGCGCAAGATACTCAGAGGCGATGCGAATCACGTCCGGCCCGCTCGTCACACCGGCCTCGACGAGTTCGACGAACCGAGGGCACGCCTGGCTCGTCACCTGAATGTCTGGAGCGGCCGCGAGAGCGTCGTCGTACGCGCCGGACGTGATGGTCGCGGCAGTACCGATGACTCCGATGTGATTGCTGTGCGTCAGTGTTGCGGCGCGCCGAACCGCAGGCACGATGACCTCCACGACCGGAACCCCGCGCTCTCGCGAGAAGCGCTCGCGCGCGTCGCGCAGCACCGCTGCGGACGCGGTATTGCACGCGATCACGAGCAACTTGACGCCGTCGTCGACGAGGGCGTCCATGATCTCAAGGGCGTGCTTGCGAACCTCAGAAATCGACAGCGGGCCGTACGGACCGTGCAGGGTATCCCCGACGTAGTGGATCGACTCGTTCGGAAGCATGTCCATGATGGCGCGCGCCACCGTGAGCCCGCCGACACCAGAATCGAACACGCCGATCGGCGCGTCACTCATGGCGATCACCGTCACCGAGCGCCACGTACTCGACGAGGGTCTCCTGCAACCACGTGAGCGCCTGGTAGAGCATGCCGAGCCACACCCGCTCGCGGTCGATATTCGGCGCCACCGAACCGTCGTCCGCGGATGTCGCCGCGTCAATTTCTGCGTGAAGGCGTTCCGCGTCGTCATCGGTCCGAAGTTCGAGTCGGGAAGCGAGCACAAGTCGCACGTCAGTCAGCGCGGCCGCGGTCGGGAGGGCGTCGTCGCGGGCAATGACCCACTCGTCCTCATCCCCGCTGAGTTGTTCCCACATCTGCCGAAGCCGGGCCACCTTGTGACCGCGCAGGTCGGTCTCGGTGAGGCGCCGGAACTCGTCAGCGACCTCACGGTCCGTCGGTGCCGCGTTCGGCAGCAGTCTCAGCACTGCGGGGTCCTCCGGCTCGGCCAGGGCGTCCTCTAACCCGCGCAATGCCGCAAAGACGTCGTCCTGGTATCGCTCGCCGTCGTCGCGAGTCGTGTGCTCCATCCCGAACGCGGCGCCGCCGAGCAGGAGACCGACGTCGGCGACGATCCGCGCGACAACGGCACGCTCTTCCTCGTCGAGTTCCGCGACGGCGTAGCCGCCTTTTGCCTCGAAGCCCTTCACTCACCGCTCCGCTGCATCGTGGCCCACAGCCCATAGCCGTGCATCGCCTGGACGTCGACTTCGACCTTCTCGCGGCCGCCACTACTCAGGATCGACTTGCCGAGCTCATGGACCTCGCGCATCTTATGCTCGGCCTCGGCGCGGCTGAGGCCAAAGTGGCGCTGGAAGACCTGCGTGACGTAGCTCATCAGGTTCACCGGGTCATTCCAGACGATGGTGACCCAGGCGTCGTCAGGGCGCGTCTTGACGCCGCCTTCTCGCTCCTGCTCTTCGCGGGGCTCCACGGGATCAGCGTACGGCCCAGCACGCCGCGCGCGTAGGGTTACTCGCCGCCCTCGTCGCCTGTCCCGAAGGCGGCGTCGAGGATCTCCTTGCAGGCGGGGCACACCGGAAACTTGCCCGGGTCTCGGCCGGGCACCCACACCTTGCCGCACAGCGCAATCACGGGTTCGCCGCTCAGCGCCGATTCGAGAATCTTCTCCTTGCGAACGTAGTGCGCAAATCGTTCCGCGTCGCCGGGCTCAACGAGTTCGCGCGTCGTGACGCGCTCGATGGTCATCGTTCCTGCGTCGGGTTGGGCAGTGAGTGGTTCGGCGGTCAACGGCTCGCTCATGTGGCCAGTGTACGAGTCAGCGCACGGCAGCGAGAAGGCGTCCCGCACGGGCGTCGTAGAGTTTGCCGGCAAGAGTGGCGCCCCCAAAGAACGCGACAACGCCGACGGCGGTACCGAGGGTGCCGGACACCATGGCCCACCGCGCGTCGACGACGACGGCGAGCACGAACGGCACGATCGCCACAGGCATGACCAGGAGCGTGCCGACCGACGACACGAGTTGCGCGACGAGCCCGGCGCCAACCGATCCCACCTCGGCGGCAAACGGGTTCTCGCCCGATGCGGGGGTTCGATACGGAAGCACGACAGACGAAACCGCAGCGACGCCGAGCGTCGCGCCAAGCGTGCCAATCGTTGCGCCGATGAGTCCGGCGAGCAGGCCCCATTGACCCACCCACAACGTCACTGCAATGGCCGCAGTCACCGTCACCGGAACCGCCCACGTCGCGACGGCGGACAGCCGACCGCGCATGACCTGAGCACCGCGACGACCCGCAACGACGTCGATCCACAGGGCCGACGAGTCGTAGGCAACGTCGTTGTGACGGCCCCAGCCGATGGATGCGGCGAGCACGAACGGCGCCGCGAAGGCCCAGCGCTGATCAAGCCCGAACAGTGGAATGAACGCCACCACGAAGATCGACGGCATCACGACGACAGCGATCAGGTTGGTGACGTAGCGAGGATCGGTTCGCCACGAGCGCATGAGGCGGGCATGGACCGCGCCAGCGGGACCGCGCCGCGCAGCGCGCGACAGCGCCCACGCTCGCGAACCGCCGTTCGCGATGCCGTCTCGACGGCCGCGGCGGCCGCTTGCGCGATACAGCGGATGGACCAAAGCATGCGCGACATTCGCGCGCCAAGCGAGCGCGAGCAGGGCGCACCACGCGGCCGAGATCCCCAGTCGCCACGCTGCGCCGCGCCAGTCAGCGTTTCCGGCCGCTGTCGCCGCGCCGATCGCCGACGCGATCGGGGTCCTCGCGAAAGCATCAACGGCGACGCTGATGTCCTCGTCAAGCAACGCCGTGAGGCCGCGCCGCAACACCCGCCAGCCGAGCACGGCACCGCCAATCGCGACCATCGCGCCGACGGCGCCCGCGATCGCGCGCGGCCGCCGCTGCGCGAGCAGCCGACCTGCCCACATGGCCGCGAGTCGCGCGGTAAGCACCAGCGTCGCGACTTCGAGAATCGCGCCGATGAGCGCGACGGCAAGCACCGCGCCACCCTCACCCGCCCACGAGGACATCAGCGTGAACCACACGCCGATGAAGAACACCGCGGGCAACGTGAGGAACGCGGAGATCACGAGGCCCGGCATGACGGCGCGGGCGTTCACGCCGATCGTCGCGAAGCGTCGCGCGTCGAGAGTGTCGTCGCCGCCGGCGATGAGCAGCGGAACGGCGATCCAGCCTGCGGTCAACAGCACGGCAAGGACCACGAGCGCGGTGTGACGCGTGACCGCGTCGGATTGCGCGAGTCCGGCACGTGCCCACAGCAGAGCGGGGATGAAACTCAACATCCACACGGCGGCGCTGACAAGGACCAGCTGGCGCCAGCGCTCTCGACGCATCACATGCGCCATCGATCGCAATCTCAGGCTGATGACGGCCGCAACCACGCAAGATCCCTTTCCTCACGACGGTCGCCGACCAGGTCAACGAAGCGGTCCTCGAGGTCGAGGCCGCCTCGTACGTCGTCGAGCGGACCCGCGGCGAGGATGCGACCGGCACCCACGACCGCGACATGGTCACAGAGTCGCTCGACGAGCGCCATGACGTGAGAGGACATGACGACTGTGCCGCCGGCGGCCACAAAGCTCGCCAGCAGCCGGCGAATCGCGCCGGCGCTCACGGGGTCGACTGCCTCGAAGGGTTCGTCCAACACGAGCACGCGCGGAGCGTGCACGAGCGCGCACGCGAGCGCAATCTTCTTTGACATGCCTGCGGAGTAGTCCATGACAAGCGTCGCGCCGGCGCTCTCCAAGTCAAGGGTGGCGACAAGGTCTGCGCGGCGGTGCGCGATCGTCTCGCGATCGAGGCCCCGCAGCCGACCCGCATAGGTGATGAGCTCGCCGCCGGTGAGTCGATCGAATGTCCGCAAGCCGTCCGGCAGAACACCAAGCAGGGGTTTTGCCTCGTCTGGTCGAGTCCACAGGTCGATACCCCACACACTCACGGTGCCGGCATCCGGCGTGAGCAATCCCGTCGCCATGGACAGCATCGTCGTCTTGCCGGCGCCGTTCGGTCCCACGACGCCATAAAAGGAGCCCACGGGAATGGTGAGGCTCACCCCATCGACCGCGCGCAAGTCTCCGTAGGACTTGGTGAGACCCTCGATTGCGAGGGCGGCATCGGGCATGGCGACAGGGTAACCCGCCGAACGCCACGCGCAACGACTCGCCGAAATGTCAGCCGTCGGCACAATTTCCTAGGGTTTTGGCGCGGCCTCCCGTACCCTTGGGTATCGACATCAGGAGCGTCCGCTCGCCCTCGGCTGGGAAGTCGTCCATCGAAATCTCGGAAGAGGAAAAGACCATCACTGCATCGTCGCCAGACCGAACCACGTCCAGCGCGTACCCCGTCAACCCGATTGTCCGCACATTCACTGCTCTCGCGAGCACCGTGCGTGACACCGGCTTGTTGCGGCGCCACTACTGGTTCTATGGAATCTTCGCGGGATCGCTCGTGATCGCGCTCGGCGGCGTGATCACTGGAATCATCTTGCTTGGCGACTCGTGGTTCCAGCTGCTCATGGCGGCGGCGCTCGGCATCGTGCTCACCCAGTTCGCGTTCCTCGGCCACGAGGCGTCGCACCGAGCGGTATTCGCGTCCGGTAAGGCCAACGACGCACTCGGGCGCTTCCTCAGCTCCATCGTGGTCGGCGTGAGCTACCAGTGGTGGATGAACAAGCACTCCCGCCACCACGCCAACCCCAACCAGCAGGGCAAGGACCCCGACATCGAGATGGACACCATCGCGTTCGTCGAAGAGGACGCGGCCAAGTCGCGTGGCCTGCTGCGAAAGATCAACGCGCGCCAGGGCTGGCTGTTCTTCCCGCTGCTCTTCCTTGAGGGCTTCAACCTTCACCGACTGTCGGTCATCTCGCTCATCGAGCGCGGCACCAAGCGTCAGCGATGGACCGAGCTGCCCGGCATTGCCCTGCACTTTGGCCTGTACCTCGTGCCGCTGTTCCTCTTCCTCCCGTTCGGGATGGCGTGCGCCTTCTTCGGCATTCAGCTCGCCGTGTTTGGGTTTTACATGGGCGCGTCGTTTGCGCCGAACCACAAGGGCATGGCGATCATCCCCGAGGGCGTCAAGATGGACTTCTTCAGCAAGCAGGTCCTCACGAGCCGTAACATCAGCGGCGGCTGGCCGATGAGCATCCTCATGGGTGGCCTCAACTACCAGATCGAGCACCACTTGTTCCCGAACATGGCGCGACCGTATCTGGCGAAGACCCGCGAGATCGTGCTCGAGCACTGCGCGGCGAACGATGTGCCCTACACGGAGACCACGCTGCTCGAGTCCTACGGCATCGTCGTGCAGTACCTGAACAGGGTGGGCCTTGCGGCGCGCGACCCGTTCGACTGCCCCGAGCGCGTCGCGATGGGTCGCTAGGCCGCCACCGGAAAGAGGACGTCGAGGGCGTGCGCGTCCTCGGCCGTCGGCTTCCACGCTGACCCGGCCGCCGCGTTCAACCCGACCTGTTCAGGTGACGTCGCGCCCGCGATGACCGACGCCACCGCGGGTCGTGACAGCAACCAGCCGAACGTGGCCTCGAGCATCGTGACCCCTCGCCGGTCGCAAAAGTCGCGGTAAGCGTCGAGGGCGTTCCAATCGGCGCCATCAGCGATCTCGGGGCGCAGGTCGCCAATGCGCGTGCCAGCCGGGCGCTCGGTGCGCGTGAACTTCCCGGTCAGCAACCCACTCGCGAGCGGGAAGAACGGCAGGAAACCAAGCCCTGCGTCCGCTGCAGCGGCGAGACGGCCGTCAGCCTCAACCGCGCGGGCGACGAGCGAGAGCTCATCCTGGCTCGACACGAACGGCGCGACCCCGAGCACCAGAGCGGCGCGCTCCGCCTGGCTGATCTGCTCGGCGGTGAACTGCGAATGTCCGTACGAGCGGATCTTGCCCTCGTCGACAAGTTCGGCGAGAGCGGCGAGCGTGACCTCGATCGGCACCGACGGATCCGGCTGGTGCTGCTGGAAGAGGTCAATCGTGTCGATGCCCAAACGAAGGAGCGAGGCATCAGCTGCCGCTCGAATGTAAGCGCGAGATCCCTTCGGTCCCAACGCGTCCAGCGGCGTCGCGACCGAAAGATGGCCAAATTTGGTGGCGACGACGGCCTCAGCTCTGCGGCCACTCAGACCCTCCGCCATCAGCGTCTCGCTCGTGCCCCAGCCGCCGTAGATGTCGGCGGTGTCGAAGAACGTCACGCCGGCGTCGAGCGCCGCACGAATCACCGCCGTCGTTCCCTCTTGCGTGGCGGTCGCCGTGCCGACCCGCCCGAAGTTGTTGCACCCCAGGCCGACGACGGACGCGCGAAACGGGGCGTTGCGTAACGGCCGATGGTCCATGCGTGCGACGCTACCGCGCGTCAGGGGCCGATCAAAAGCGTCAGCAGGAAGCGACCTTAATGTTCGGGGTTGCGGTTGCGTTCTTCGCTGCGGTGAACACGCACTCTGGCGTTCTCGCCCGGTAGGTGGCATTGCTGCCGTCAAGCTTGGGGCCCGCCATGCCAGGTGAGCCCGAATAGCCCCACGAATTGACCGAAATGATTGAACCCTCGCCCGCCACGGTGGACTCGTCTAACCACGGACCGCCAGAGGCTCCGCCGCTCAGTCCGCACTTGTCGAGCCACCAGTTGTCTGCGGCACCTGCGCTCGTTCCGCCCGTGAACCCCCGCGCCTGCGCGCAGTACATGAGCTTGGGGTCCTCGCTGTATGAGTACCCGAACGCCGACGTGCGCCCCTGGACGGGTGTGGCGAAACTGATACTCATGGCCGGCACGACGCGCTCCAATGCCGACTCACCGTCTCCGGTGTGCGCGCCGCTGTTGGGCACGACGTAGTAGCCGTAGTCCCACGGGATGTTGTCCGGCCACTGGCGGGTGGTCCAATCCTTGTCGACGACGCCTGCCGTCGGCACCCAGCAGCCCATCACATCGTTCGTGCAATTGCGGTCGGTCGCCGTGCCCGAGGCCTGCTGGTTGGGAATGAACATGACGTTGCGCGCGAAGTATCCGGACGCTTCGTCGTACACGCAGTGCGCGGCGGTAAGAATAAGCGAGCGGCCATCAAATACGTCACCGTCAGCGACCGCCGTCGCGGAGCACACGTATCCACCCCAGCGGTTGGCGCGCTTGTTCGTCGGCATCTCAAAGTACAGCCGGCCCGACGCGCTTGTCACCGGACTTGGGGTCGCCCACGACGCGTTGGCGACATCCCCCGGTGCCGGCGGCGGCTCGGTGGCCAGGCTCACGACGAACGGGAGGGTCGACGAGGTCGCGGTGTTTCCACCGTTCGGCGCGAGGTCTTTCGCGACCACGGACCATCCCCACGACCCGTCCGTGAAGCCGCTAAACGAAATGCTCCACACGTCGCCGCTTCCCTTGCTGGCGGGGTAAGACCTCGTGAGGCCGCTCGGGTACGTGAGCACGAATGCCACAGAGGACACCCCACTGGGGTCAACGACGGAGGCCGAAAAGACTCGATCGGGCGTCGTCAGGGTGGTGCCGGACCCGGGATCGCGTCCACTGATCGCTGGCGCGGTGGTGTCACCCGTGGATCCGCCCGGCTTGCCCTTGGTCGGCTTGGGGGAGGCAGCGCTGACCGAGGCAAGCGGTTTCCCACTGCCGTACGGCGCGAGCGCGCCGGGCTTACCGATGAAGGAGCGGCCCTCCGAATCGACGACGATGTCGCGCCCAATCGCGGCGGCACGTTTGGCCGGAGTCCATAGTGCTGCGACGTCCGCTGCGTGATCGTCGCTGTTCGCAGCCCCGATGATGCTCGGAGCAGCCGCTGCCTGGGTCGCGAACGCGATTCCGGCGATTGACATCAGCGCGGCCGTGACGGCCGCCTTTCGCGACGCGCGCATGCGTCTGTCCCTCCGTTGGCCTACGAGCACCAGTATGGCGCGCCGCCGGTGCGGGGTCGAATGCCGAGACAACAAAGGGCCGCCCCATTCCGGGACGGCCCTTGCCGTGGAGATGGCGGGAATCGAACCCGCGTCCGCATGCCCAACCTCAGGTCTTCTCCGGGCGCAGCCTGAAGAAGGTTTTCTCAGCCCCTCACGCGCCACCAGGCAGGCCGTGAGCGGGCTCAGTCATCAAGAAGTCCCACACCCCCCGATGACGAGAGGGTGCAGCTAGTTCCCTAGATGACGCCAGGATCCAGGTCGGGATCTACCCTGGGCTGACGGACTTCATAGCGCTCGCTTAAGCAGCGAGGGCGAAGTCGGTGCGCTTAGAATCGGCACCTATTGGTTTGCTGGGAGCGTTTACGAGATAACCCAACATCCTCGGCCCGCTTCCCCTGAGGAAACAACACACGTCGAAACCGATCATCCCCTGTGCAGTTGTCTCACCATTCTATCCGGCTGCGACGACGCTGGATAGGCGCTACCAACCGCCCCCACCGCCGCCAAAACCACCGCCGCCGGAGGAGCCCCCACCGCCGGAGAACCCTCCCCCACCCGTGGAACCAGGCGTGGGCGCGCTCATCGCCGCGCTTGCCATGGACTCAAACTGGTTCATGGCGCGCCCGATGCCGACGGGCATGAGCCAAAACATTCCGGGCGTCGGCCCCACGTACCAGGACGGCTCTGCGACCTTCACACCTTGGCGCGCGAGCTCCTCAAACTTCCGTGTCCACGTTTCCGTGATCCCAAACGCGATCGCATACGGGAGATAGCGGCTAAACAGGTCTTTGCCCTCCTCGAACCGTAACTGGTTGGCGTCGGCTGTCGCGAGATACAGTTCGAAACCCTTCGTTTGCGCGAGGACGCGACTGCCCTCCGCCTTGCGCCCGGGGGCGCGGCCGACGGTCGCGAACATGACGACCGCGAGGATCACGAGCGGGATGCCGAGCAGCGCCAGCGACGTGTTGATGGCGAGGAAGATCGTTGCCATCGCCCCCGCGATGAACAGGACGACACCCATCGCCGACCAGCCGGCCCGCGTCGACGCGGGGTTGCCCCGGAACCACCCGAGGTTCGTCACTGCCCGGTAGAGCTGGGCCTGCACCTTCGCCATGTCTGCCGCGAAGGTGGTGCGAAGGTCCTTGAGGGCGACCGTGTCGCGCCCCTCAAAGATGGCGTCGAACAGCGTGATTTCGTAGTCGAGGAGACCAGCGTCGGCCTCGCGCAGCTTGACGAGGGTGTAATCCTTTTTGCCGTTCGCCTCCACCCTCAGATACCCGCGGACGGCAAGGTCAACCATGGTCGCGGTCACATCGCGAGTCTGCGCTCGCTCGTCCCACAGGGTTCCCAGCAGGCCCGGGCGAAGGCCGAGTGGCGGTTCAAACTGAACCGCCACGACGGGGGCGGGGCCGCCGACCGCGGTTGCGGCGTCGGGCGACGTCGGTGCGACACCCGGCGTCACCCCGAGGTAGCGCTCGTCGCGGCCGCGTCGCATGAGCACGCGAACGATTGCCCACAGGCCGAGCGCCAGGAGCGCAAGTGCCCCTCCGACCGTCATGGGCGTCGCCCGGAAGGCGCGCGCCAGGTCGTTGCTCTCAATCAGCGCCGGCGCGGTGTCGAAGTTGCCGGGCGGATACAGGACGTCGACCGTGAGTGCCTCACCCGGATTGATTCGGGGATGGGTGAAGGTTGCGCGCGGCCCGGTCAGCTCACTCGATGCGCACGCGTCCTTCGAACCCACGGCGCCCGCGAAACACTGCGCCGCGAACCCGTCGACCGGTGACGTCACTGTCACAGTGATGTCGGAGATCGGAATCTCCCAGTCGGGACCGATTGCGTTGAGGAAGAATTCGTCCGCCGGCTGCGGATCACCGCCGTCAACCACCGCGTCGGTCACTTCATTCATCACGGATCCGACGGAGTAGGACAGCGTGTACTGCTGCACTCCGCTCACATTGCCGATGTTCTCGTCGCCAATCCTCACGACGAGCCAGTTCCGTCCCGGTTCGAGGTAGACCTTGGCTGGCGCCCCAGAACTGCTCGACGCTGACACCGCAGAGACGTCATACACGCGGTCGTAGCGGTCGTCGTATCCCTGCCGCACCGGAAACGTGAAGAGCGGACCGTGGCCGGGATCGTTGCCGAAGTCGTAGTCGATGTCGACGGTGACCTTCGTGGAGCCGTCTGGCTGCAGGTCGTACGTCTCTTCCCAACGCGTAATCTCGCGACCGCCGTCCGCGGCTGTGGCCGCGGGTGCGACCGCGACAACGCCTGCCAGCGCGAGGGCAAGAGCGCCGAGAATCCTCATGCCTCCATCATGCCGGGGCGCGCCGACGACCGGCTACCCGCGGTCGCGCGTCGCGATGGCTCGTTGCGCCTCGCGATTATCTTGGCGCTCCTTAAGAGACTGCCGTTTGTCGTAGAGCTTCTTGCCCCTTCCGAGGCCGATCTCCAGCTTGGCTCGCCCCTTCACGAAGTACAGTCGCAACGGAACGATCGTCACGCCGCGCTCGCGGGTCGCGAGGAGCAGTTCGTCAATTTCCGTCCCGTGCAGGAGCAGTTTGCGCTTTCGGCGCGGCGCGTGGTTCGTCCACGTGCCCTCCGTGTACTCGGGAATGTAGACGTTCTCCAGCCAGGCCTCACCGCGATCCACGGAAATGTAGCCGTCTCCGATCGCAGCGTGACCCTGTCGCAGCGACTTCACCTCAGTCCCGGTGAGCGCCATTCCGGCCTCGTAGGTGGCGTCGATGAAGTAGTCGTGGCGCGCCGAACGGTTCGTCGCGACCACTTTGAGTTTGTCCTCAGCCACGATTCACCTCCCGCGTTCGTGCCGACCTACGAGTGTAGGACACGGCACCACTACTTCGGGATGGGGCCGAGGATCGTCATCGGGTCAACGGTGTTGCCGTTGAGGTACACCTCGAAGTGGAGGTGACAGGCGCTCGACGTGCCGCTGTTCCCGGAATAGCCGACGATGGTCTGCCGCGTCACGTATTGACCGGCGGCAACGTTGAAGCTCGTGAGGTGGTTGTACGACGAGAAGAGGGAGTTGCCCTTCACGATCCCGTGATCGACCATCACCTGGTTGCCGTAGCCGTACTGGAACTTCGACCACACCACCCGGCCCTCTGCTGCTGCGTAGATCGGCGTGCCGCAGTACGCACGGAAGTCCGTGCCCGCGTGCAGGCGCCAATAGTGCAACACCGGATGGAACCGCATTCCGTAACTCGACGTCACGAAGGGCACCTTCGTGGGGAAGCTCAGGTAGCCCTTGCCAAGTGGCGTCGGATTGAGCGCGGCCTGCGCCGCAAGCTTCTTCTTCACGAGGGCGAGGACCTGCGCCTGCACCTTCTTCTTGAGTCGCTCAGTCTCGAGTTGCTGCGCGAGGGCGTCAGCGCGCTTCGACGCGAGGTACTCCTGCGCCTTGCGTTGATCCGCGATGAGGCCGTCGATCTGCGTCTTCTTCGCCTCGGCCTTGATGCGCGCCTCGTTGGTCTCGACGACAAGCGCGTCGGCCTGGACCTTGAGTTCCTCGATGTACACGCGCACTGCGCTCTGGCGCGCCTCGCGGTTGCGGTTCACGGCCGCAATCTGCTCGATTTCGTCGAGCGCGTTAGTTTGCACCCGCGAGGCCGAGTGCTGCGCGGCGAATCGGTCGACGAACTGCCGAGACGTCGCGGATCCAAACACGAGCTCGAGGGATTGAACGGTGCCCTCGCCCATGTACGCGTCGCGAGCGAGCGCGCCGATCGTCAGTTTGAGCTCGTCGATGCGGGCGCCGTCGGCGAGGATAGCGTCGCTGATCGCCTTGTCCTGAGCGCGGGCTGCCGCGAGTTTCTCAGCCACGATGCCCTGCTGTACCAGCGCAGCGTTGAGGCGCTCGCGCGCCGTGTCGAGCTGTGCCTGCACGATCGGGAGCTGCTCCTCGAGCTTCTGCAACTTCTTGAAGGCGGACGCGATCTCTGCGTCCGTGTCCTCAAGCTCGGCGTCGAGCTTCTCCAGCCGCTTCTCGTACGCCTTCGCGCGCTCATTGGCGAGCGCGATCTCGTCATCAAAGTCACGCGTTGGGGCGCTGCGGTGCGTCGCTGCAACGGCGGCGGAGACGACGTACGACGAGCCAACCGCCAGCACGAGGACCGCGGCGACGATCGCGAAGATTCGCCGGGTTCGGGTCATGCGCGCGTGTACTTGCCTAAGGTCACTACCGACGACACCGTCGCCAGCAGGACGGCGATCATGAGAAGCCAAGGCGCGACTGTCCACACGTCGCTCTCACCCACGTATGTCACCCACGTGACCGAGGAAGACAGCCAGTCGGCGACGAGATAGCGCACACCCGCCCAAAGTCCGGCGATCGCGAGACCCGCGCCGAGTGTCGCCGCGACAGCGCCCTCAAGCATGAATGGCATCTGGATGAGACTGCGCGACGATCCGACCATTCGCATAATGGTGGTTTCGCGACGGCGGCTGAGCGCCGACAGGCGAATGGTCGTGGTGATGAGCAGCATGGCGGCGAGCAGCATGATCGCAGCGAGTGCTGCAGCGACGAGAGTCGCCGCGTTCAGAAAGGTGAACAGTTGCGAGAAGATCTCGCGTTGGTCTTGCACGACCTCGACGCCGGGAAGCCGGGCGGTGGCATCGGCGACGACCTGGAACTGCTCCGGATCCTTGAGCTTGACGCGGAAGCTTGGCTGCATCTGTTCCGGCGTGAGGAGCTGTGAGATGCCCTGCTGGTCGTGCTTGACGAAGTTCTCGTACGCCGCCTCGCGGGACTCGTAGTAGATGGTGTCGACGATCGACGCGACCGGCCCGTCCTCGAGGACAGCGCGGATTTGATTTTCCTGGTCGACCGTGACCGCGCCGACGGCACACTGCTCGTATCGCGAGTTCTCGGGACACAGGAAGATCGACACCTCGACCTTGCCGTACCAGTCGTCCTTCAACTGGCCCAACTGCATCTGGATCAGCGCAGCCGCGCCGACGAACGTCAGAGAGACGAAGGTGACGAGCACGACGGACAGAGCCATGGTCAAATTGCGGCGCAGACCGTTGAAGACCTCTCCCGTAATAAACCGGAGCCTCATACGCGCTCCAGCCCATAGACTCCGCGGTCCTGATCGCGCACCAGTTCGCCACCGCGCAGTTCGATCACTCGCTTCCGCATTTGGTCGACGATCTCGTCGTCGTGGGTCGCCATGAGAACCGTCGTGCCGGTGCGGTTGATGCGGTCGAGCAGGCGCATGATGCCAATCGACGTGCCCGGGTCTAGGTTGCCGGTCGGCTCGTCGCACAACAGGATCGGCGGGTGGTTGACGAAGGCCCTGGCGATCGCGACTCGCTGCTGTTCGCCGCCGGACAGTTCATGCGGCAGGCGCTTCTCTTTGCCAGCGAGCCCCACGAGGTCGAGCATCTCGGGTACGGTCGCGCGGACCTGCGATCGCGACTTCCCAATGACTTCAAGCGCGAAGGCGACGTTTTGGTAGACCGTTTTGTTTGGCAGCAGGCGGAAATCCTGGAACACGGCGCCGATTTCACGACGCAGGTGTGGAACCCGCCAGCTGGACAACTTGTTGAGGTGACGCCCCGCCACGTAGACGTCGCCGGTCGTGGGCCGCTCCTCGCGAAGGATGAGCTTGAGGAATGTCGACTTGCCGGAGCCGGAGGAGCCAACCAGGAACACAAAGTCACCGCGTGCGATATCCACGGACACGGTATCGAGCGCGGGCTTGGCTCCGCGGGCGTAGATCTTGGTGACGTTGTCGAGTCGGATCATCGTTTTCTGGGCGCGAGGGGTCTAACTCACGCCAAGGGCATCGTAAGTATGTCCCCCACGCTCATCGGGGAGGGCGCGCCGCCGTGCGAATGTCCGAAAAATCACACTTGCTCAAGTCTCACGGCGCGTGCGCGCTGCGCACGCTGCACTCCGCACGGAATTCGACAGGCGTCCTCGCGTGTCGCGCCCCGCGGTGCGTTGGCGCCGGCGTGTTGCAGCCGAGGTCCGTGCTGCCGGTCCCCCGCTAGCGACCTCTCCACGCAAATTTTGTTGCGCGCCGGCCAAGCACGGCGTGTCGCAACGACACGCCGTGCTTTTGGCCGCGTCACAGAAATTTGCGTGGAGAGGTCGCTAGTGCGCGGAGCGACGCCAGCGGATGCCGGCGTCAATGAACGCGTCGATGTCGCCGTCGAAGATGGCAGAAGGATTGCCGGACTCGTGCTCCGTGCGCAGATCTTTGACCATCTGATACGGCTGCAGGACGTACGAGCGCATCTGATCGCCCCACGAGGCCTTGATGTCCCCGGCGAGTTCTTTCTTCTGGGCCGCCTCTTGCTCCTTTTTGAGCAGCAACAGCCGCGACTGCAGCACGCGCATGGCCGCGGCGCGGTTCTGGATCTGGCTCTTCTCGTCCTGCATCGACACCACCAGGCCGGTCGGGAGGTGCGTCAGCCGCACCGCCGAGTCGGTGGTGTTGACCGATTGGCCGCCTGGACCGGACGAGCGGAACACATCGACCTTGATGTCAGACTCAGGCACCTCGATGTGGTCAGTGCCCTCGATCAGCGGGATTACCTCCACCGCCGCGAAGGAGGTCTGACGCCGCCCCTGATTGTCGAATGGGCTGATGCGCACCAGTCGGTGCGTGCCCGCCTCGACGCTCAGGGTCCCGAATGCGTACGGCGCACTCACCTCGAACGTCGCGGACTTGAGTCCGGCCTCTTCGGCGTACGAGGTGTCGAGCACCTTGGTCGCGTAGCCGTGCCGCTCCGCCCACCGCAGATACATCCGCAGCAGCATCGCCGCGAAGTCGGCGGCGTCAACGCCGCCCGCGCCGGAGCGGATCGTGACGACCGCGTTGCGCTCGTCCCACTCCCCTGTCATGAGGGTGCGC
Source organism: Demequinaceae bacterium (assembly GCA_024643505.1). Taxonomy (GTDB): domain Bacteria; phylum Actinomycetota; class Actinomycetes; order Actinomycetales; family Demequinaceae; genus Demequina. The sequence goes on along the minus strand of JAHEMW010000013.1, from coordinate 2,134 downwards.
ACCTCCATAGCCGCGAGATCCGCGAGCACGCCCGCCAATTCGCGCTCGGCTTCGGCGAGGGTCTCGGCATCGTCGCCTTCAACGCCCATCTCAACGAGCACCTCGAGGTCGTCAATCCGGGAGCGCATGCTCTCAAGCCGCTCGAGCTCGGACTGCGCTGCGCTCAGCGCGCTCGTCACGGCCTGGGCGCGCTCCTGGTCGTCCCACAGATCCGGCGCCGACGCCTGCTCCGACAAGGTGCCGATGCGCTCTCGCAGCGCCGCGGGATCGGTCACCGCCTCAATCTGCGCGAAGGTGCTGCGCAGGTTCGCGATCTGTTCGGGGAAGTCGACGGCCACAACGCACCAGTCTAGTGGCGCCGCGCATGAGCGGATCCGGGCGCCTCAGGCACTCGATCCGCACGGGATCTAGGCAGCCCTGACCGACCCTGGTAGGCGCGGCGATATCGCGCAAACACCGGCCGGCACGCCGCCTCCCGAGTTAGGGAGCGGTGCGAATGAGCTTCTTGTTCACAAACTCGTCTGCGGCGAGCAGCCCCATTTCCCGCGACGTGCCGGACCGCTTCACTCCCCCAAACGGCAGCTCGGGGCTGTCGGCAAGCACGCAATTCACGTAGACCATGCCCGCGTCGATCGCTTCGGCGACGCGTTCCGCCTGAGCCGGGTCCGTGGTGTACACGTAACTGCCAAGGCCGTAGTCGGTGGCGTTAGCCAGCTCGACGGCGTCCTGCTCAGAAGCGACCTGATAGATGACCGACGCCGGGCCGAAGAGCTCCTCGCGGAACACGTCCATGTCGGCCGTCACGTTGGTGAGCACCGTCGGCTGGAAGAAAGCCCCGTCGCGCGTTCCTCCGGTGACCAAGGTGGCGCCCTGCGCGACCGCGCGTTTGACCTGCTCTTCCAGACGCTGCGCGGCGGCGAGCGACGAGAGCGGCCCAATCGTGGGGTCGTCGAAGCCGTCGCCCATGACGGTTCCGCGCATGGCTTCGGCGAACTGCGCAACGAAGGCGTCGTACAACGCCTCGATGACGATGAAGCGCTTGGGCGCATTGCACGATTGCCCCGAGTTATCGAGACGCGCTTCAACGGCTTGCTCGACCACGGCATCCAGGTCATCGGTCGAGAGCACGATGAAGGGGTCGGACCCGCCCAATTCGAGCGCGACCTTCTTGAGATTGGCCCCGGCGACCGCCGCGACGGCCACGCCTGCGCGCTCCGACCCGGTCACTGACACTCCCTGCACCCGGCGGTCCGCAATGATGGTCGCCGCCTGCTCGTTTGTCGCATACACGTTGACAAACGCGCCTTCCGGGAAGCCCGCATCGGCATACATTTGCGCCACCGCGGCAGACGACTGTGGGCAGTGCGGATCATGCTTGAGGATGATGGTGTTGCCCAGCACAATGTTGGGTGCGGCGAAGCGTGCTACCTGGTAATAGGGGAAGTTCCACGGCATGATTCCGAGCAGCGGACCGATGGGGCTGCGGCGGATCACGGCGGTGCCCTCACCCAAGATCTCCAATGGGGTGTCGCCCGTGAACTTGTCCCAGTTGTCGGCGTAATACTCGGTGATGTCCGCAGCGAACTCGACCTCGCCAGTCGCGTGCGACAACGGCTTGCCCATCTCACGGACGACAATCGCGGCCAGGTCGTCGAGGCGTTCACGGTGAAGCTCAGCAACCTTGCGCACCATCGCAGCGCGCTCCTCGGGAGACGTCCGCCGCGCCCACGCGTGGTATGCGTCGTCCGCTGCCGCAATTGCGGCGCCAATGTCAGCATCGGTCGCGGCGGGATACTCGGCGAGAACCTCGCCAGTGGCCGGGTTGGTGACTGCGTAGCCGCTCATGACTCTCCTTCAATCGGCCCTATCCGGCCGGAACCAGCGTGTACTTGGTGGACAGATACTCGTGAATACCTTCGATGCCGCCCTCGCGGCCGATGCCCGACTGCTTCACGCCACCGAACGGCGCCGCGGCGTTGGACACGACCCCCACGTTGAGTCCCATCATTCCCGTGTCGAGCCGGTCGATCATGCGGTGGCCGCGCGCCAGGTCTTTGGTAAAGACGTATCCGACCAGCCCATACTCCGTGTCGTTTGCGAGCGCGACCGCCTGGTCCTCGTCGGCGAACGTCGC